>JBBSUD010000097.1:0-22801 GCA_038235225.1 Verrucomicrobiales bacterium | reverse complement strand
TCTCCACGCACCCATGCTACACCCGGAGCGTCACCGCTCCCAGCGTAGGGATTGTGGCCAAAGTCAATGGCTGGTTGTTCTTTGTAAGACTCTTTCATTCTCTATTCCAAGCCGGTTTATCCCGGCGCTTTCACTGACCCTACTCACTGACTGACCCGATTCTCATTCTTCCCCAATTCTCATTCATGAAGATTGGCGATGTTTATTGCGCCAATACCATGAAAGAGCACATAGAGCCAAAAGAACGAAGATAATAAACTCTCCACATATTTTTCTAATCCGCGCCGCTATAGAAGAAGCATCTGAAGACTGCTCATTCCGCTTCGAGGTTTCCCTGAGCTCTACTCCTGCTGACCGCTTTTCCGCTCTTTCCTCTGCAACAGTGTTTAGTGCCGGGTGTGCGGCAAGCCAAGCAGGATACTTTTCTTTACTAATACCAAGAAGCTGCCCTTTAAGATTCACCACCGGCTCAGGGCGCCCATTACCTGCCGCAATTAAGAGTGGATCCCGGAATAGCCGGTGCAAATCACGATCTTCTTCTTGCGGGATTTCAGCGAGCCTTTCTTTCATCATCGAAACTACAGATTCTTCCAGTCTGCCAAATGCCATGAGTCCCGTTATCGCGCGTTGATAATCCGTTCTGAGTCGAAGTTTTCCCCCAGGAAACGAGTAGTTTTCCGGCTTATAGGGAACACTCAGAAAATTAATGTAGATCTCCTTCATTTCCGGGCGGGCCCATCGGGTTGCTTTTCCAATCAAATCACGGCCCATCTCGGCCCTCTTGGATTTTCCATCTCTCTCGTTGATTAGATCAATAATTTCTCCCATCACCGAGTCTCCCATACCGAGCATGAAAATCGTATCATAAGCGTCGGTCGCATGCATTGGAAGCGCCTCAGGGTTTCTAGCGACAGAGAGCAAAGCATCGCGCAACTCTGGAGTCGGGGCGGCAAATTTCAAATAGTCAACAACCGCGTCCGGTCCTTCCCAATTGCTCTGACAAGCCAACAGCACGTTGATCATTGACTGCTCGTAAGGAGCCATCCACTGCTCGACTTTTCTGACTCGTTCGTCCCGGCCAGGCGAAGCCTCATACAGTGTTTCCTGAACTTCGTAGAAGTAGGGTTGGAAAACGTGAGAAGGAAGCCATTCCTTATTGAGGTGTTCCTGAGCCGCAAGTCCGCTGGGATCTGACACCAGTAGTGATTCGAGAGGTTTCAGAACTTCGTCGATCCGGCCTTTCACCCTTCCGTCCGACGATGCGCACCCCACAAGAAGAGTAAAATGAAATATTGCTAAAAATCTTAAAATGTTCATTTGCGATTACTTAGTGAATATCCAACGGTGCTCCTCTGCCTTCCATGGATGTCCCAACACTGTCGGGTCCTGGCAAGATATCTGCTAGAGGCATGTGTTGATAAACTGCTTCAAAGGTTCCATCGGGCATGCCAACGATAGCTTCGTAGGCAGGATATAAATCATGGGTGACTTCCATTGTCACCCTGATGAATGGGTTGGTTCCAGCCTCCATACGTTCCATCTTGATCTCGTAACTAGTGTCGATATTTGGAAGCGCCCAACCGGCCCACGGTGGACTACCCGGCCCACCCGACAAGGAAACCGTGAGATGGGTGGTATCGCCGTCGCGACCGGCATCTTTATAAGTTTGCGATGGGTCCGGAGGAATAAACGACCAGTTTGGCGTGGCAAAAGGAATAAAATTTTCCCCGAATTTCGCTCCTTGATCCGCCGACGGAATATCTTCGCTTCTCTTATAGTAGCGAGAAAGCGGCGCTTTATCTGCTCTGCGTTTAGACTCAATATACGGGTAATGGTGAAGTTCTTTGTAAGGGGTCATGATGATCTCCTGCTTCAGTCTGAATAGATTTTCATCGTCGTAGCTCTTCAGTGAAAAATCGGTGCGGTCACCGCCGACGACGTCAGAGAACACTATCGATGTGTGAGGCATGAGGGACGATGGTGACAACTGAATCGTTGCATCCACAGGAAACGGACCTTCCCCTTGGGTCCAAGTATGAGGAATGAAGGCGCGGAGGACTACCGGAATTTCGGCATGAACTACCTTGAGGGAAACCTCATCGCCTTGATACCAAGTGTCCATTATTCTGATTTCTTGAAGAATCTTAAGATCACCGCCGAATCCTTCTTTAACTCCCTCAACGTAAACGGTATTGTCCACGAAAGTGTCAAACTCAGTTTGGTGACTGATCACGAGTTCGTCGGTGCACGCTTGGTCTTTCCAGATCTTGATTTTGCCCGAAGTTAGTGTTGAAATGATACTTAATCGGAATCTCGAAAAAAGTGGCAAGCCAGGAGCTGCTCGTAAGACCAATTTTGTCAGCGGGGTATCAGTGTTTCTACGAAGTGCTACAAGCCCACCTTTGCCTTTTTCTACAAAAGCAGATGTGGAGTCTTCACTTCCTTCATCCACTTCCCCCGTCGCCGGGTGAACGATGTCTAAGTCCACGGGCAGGAGGTCGACTGACCGGGATTTTTGTACCTCCGTTTCCGGTGATGTTTCGATCCATGGACTGGTGTGGCCGTACGCTGGTATCGTGGCCGTGATTAATTCAACCGTCGTAACGGGAGCAGAATCGGACAGTAGGACTCGGTGTGGCTCGTAGTCTGACAGAGTAATGGAACGTTCCTCCGTAACTTTGAGGAATTTTTGTTTTACCGAACCCGCAGTTGGCTGGAGCCGGTAAAGGCGGAACTTTGATTTTTTGGCTTCTCCCGCCCATTCGGTTACAGTTCTGGCCCCTTCCTGTTCAGTATACTGAAATTGGTAATAACCGTTGCTGCCTCCGTCGGTAAGTATGTATGCATCGGACGATCTGCCTATATCCTCAATCGGAAATAGAGTTGGCGCGTTTGGCTTATGCGCCTGCTCCCATGCAGTGTGGTACGACCAGCGAGCATCCTGGCTTTCGCTGTCAAACCATGCTATCGATGTGTTAGGAGCAACCGAGAACGGATCCTCTTGCACGGCAAGCTGGTGTAGGGTTGGAGTCGTCCGGCTCCAGCTCTCGATTGTGCCGCTACCGTAGCCAGACGAGCCGTCGGTGTACGATCCTCCTCCTTGAATGACAGCAGGGCTTCCATCTGTAGGGACGAAAGAAGTGTGCTGAACGCCGAAAGAGAAGTGGGCTCTCTTCCCCTGAATGAAAAGATGTTGGGAATTCAGTTCATAATGATCGGAAGCTCTTGTATTATAAATTTCCTGATTTGTCATTCCGTCAATCTGAAGGCTGGCCATCGGGTCGAGGTTTCCCGATAGGAGAGACTCCATATTGGCTCCCCAATGTTCCGGAGGGGCACCCAAGGAAAGCATTTCGGTAGAAAATGATTTTTCCCAGTCGTCGGGAAGGCCGTCGGAGTCGAGATCGTTGTCAGGCGTAATTTGTAGGATGACCTTTTGCCCGGCCGTGTTGGTGGTAGTAAGCGTGATGCGACCTTGACTGGCGATGTGGTTGGGAGCGAGTGCGCCCGGATAGAGGGTGGCGAGCGGGACCGGGGTGCCGCCGGATGAGGGGCGGACGCGGAGGGCGGCGAGGCGGATGCAGGTGCCGTCGGGGGTGATTTGGAAGGGTGCGGGTCCGGTGCCGAGCAGGCGGGAGTTCAACGCGAACGGCAGCGGCCCCGCCTTCCCGCTGGTGACGAACAAATGGTTGAGCGAATGGTTGCTGAAGGTCGGCATCGTGGCGGCTGTCCCGTGTCCCGGAGTTAGCTACGGGCTCTGAGGGGAGATTGCCAGCGTCATCGTTGGTAAAATGATGGGCGGTGTGGGTGCCAGTGGTAAAGACAAACTCCGGGATCGCCGCACTCGCTGGAATAGCCGGCTATCGAGATATCGCATAAGCAACCGCCTGAGGAAAAGGCACCGCCTCGTCACCGGTCTGAGACAGGATCAGAAATCCACAATCCACGGCCTGACCCCACCGATGACCCTGACCCCACCGATGACCCCACCGATAACCCCAACGACGAAGAACAGGATGAGAAATTCACAATCCACGGCATGACCCCACCGATGACTCCACGCACGAGGACTGGTACCTCCCATAGAACCAACTAAGGGATGAATCTGGCTTTCCACGCTCTGAAAAGATGAGCGAGACATCCCACAAAAAGCCCTCCGCCGACGATCAGTAGCCAAGAACTTTCTTTTTGAGAATTTTCCGTTTGAATTAGCTTCGATTTCGATACTGTAGATTTGTTTTCTTTCTTTCGGAGCGGTGATCGCGAAGTGGGATTCAAACTTTTTGCGGTCCTTTCATCCCCGGCAGACACCTTTTCGGTCACGTCCAGATTTTCGCAGCCTGGCCAATTCTCCTTCAGCCACTTTACCAGAATAGCTACTTGTTCCTTGTGAGGCAATTTCTTCGAAGGTGAATCAAAGCCTGCTCCAAGCGCCCTTAGATTACCGTTGATTACAGTATAGGCGTATTTCGACACATCGGCAGCATAGGGTGGTGTGTATTCTCCCTCATACTTCGATACCCTCCCATCAGCAAAGAGCATGTGGGCTCGTTCTGCAACGAAATCGAACTTCTGGTCTGCCGTAGAAAATGGAACCATTTTAGAAAGAATGTAAAATTTCCTAGGATCTTTCTCTTCAATCAACATTCTCCTAAGCGATGACCAATCACGAACCCACTCCGTATCGCGATTTAAGAATGTAAGCACAGAGCTATAGTTGCTCATTCTGAACTTAGGTATATTTTCACTCTCTAGCGCCCCATAGAATACGGCCTTAATTCTTTGCGCGTCCGAAAGTTCCTGCAACGAATTTCGAAAAACGATCTTCTGTCTTTCCAGATCAATTATCGCAGCTCGCTGCCGAAGCGCATCTCTCCCAATTTCTAATAGCTCCGATTCAGAAAAGTCTTTCGCGCCCAGGCTGAGAACAGATGCAAACGCGATAAGGATACTAAAATTCTTTGAGTTCATAAATAGTTTCTTCTTCTTCGCCACCATGCACCTGCGGCCGATTCAAAAGCGGAACTATTTGAGTTGCACTTTTCCCTTCCACTACGCCTTTCACAAATTCTTTAGTCGCTAGATACACCCAACAATAATCGCTGGTGAAAATAAAGTCTCCTTGTGCAAAACTCTCGATGTAGTCCCTACCGCTGTAACAAGCGTTGTAAAAAAATACTTTGTAATTAAGATCGGTCGGCAAGTCGGTATTCGGAGCGTTTACAATCAACCGGATGAATTGATCATCGTCGGCTGCTTGAAAATGCCAAGTTTCAAGGCCTAGCCCTTTCTGATGAAAAATATTTGCTGGCGGATCGACTACGACGTTATTCAAATTGGGAAACCGTTCAAACTTTTCAGCTTCTGGAGGTCCGAGGACCTTTAGGGCGGCTGGGATGTAGTTGACTGGCGCAGAGGGAATTTCACCGTTACCTATTTTGAGGTGTGCGTTTTCTTCTCCGTCCGGATCGGGTGCGCCGATTCTATAATGCCTAGGGATTGCAGCATGAATAGGGTCAGTCCTTGGATTTAAGTGTTTATTCATGCTTTTTAGGATTCTCCCGCCTGCGGGATCGCGGCGGAGGTTGTGCACATGCTTGCTCATGGAGGCAGGGTGCCCCATTGCCAGGCGGGAGGCGAGCCATTCGTTGGGATCGGGTCTTGGATCGCGGATTTCAGGGTTGGGTCAGACCAAGTGCCATTCGATTCGATCCGATCCGGGAGTTCGTTTTCCTCGCGAACTGCCGCAGTCTTTCCGCTTCTCCGTTTTTCGCTGGCGCAATGCGTGTCGAAGGCGGCGTGGCGGCATAGCGGCGATCACCGGTCGCCGCGGCGTTTTCGGTGGGGCGTGACGCCGATGCGGCGGCGTTTTCTATGGGCGTCTCACGCGCTGAGGCGGCAGGATGCCGCGGCACCTTGAGATTGAATCGTGATGAGCGAGGCAGGGTTGGGCTGGGTCGGGCCGGAGATGGATGAATTTGAAGCGGAGCAAGGCCACTTCGGGGCGAAGCTGGATCATCTGGACGCATAACTAACGGTTTGTTGTTGTTGTTGTGCTGCGGCACTTCCTGGATCCGGTCGGCGGGTGTGGGGGGATGTAGCGGTGGGGAGGTGGTGAAATCGTTGAATATCTGTATTTCATCCCTGGGACGCCAGCGATCATTCGGGCTACTCGGCCGCGCGGATCGCGTTGAGCAGCTTTTCCCGCAGGGGCCAGAAGTCCACATCGAGGGCGAGGCCGTTGGCCATGAGGGCGAAGGTAAATTCGCGGCCATCGGGCAGGGTGAGGAAGCCGACTTCGGTTCTCACACCGGACATGGCGCCGAGTTTCGAGCGGACATTTCCGCCGAGGTAGGTGCTGAGGCTTTGGCGGAATCGGGCACCTTGTTCGCCGTGACGGACGGCGTGGTTGATGCGGGCGAGATCGAGCGGGCGAATCATATTCGCGCGGGCCAGGCCGCTGCCATCGATGAGGCGCAGGCCGGTGAAGGCGATGCCGCGGGTTTCCCAATAGGCGCGCAGGGCGACGGAGGGATCGCGATTCGCGCGGATGCCCAAGGTGAGGAAAAGGCATTGGGCTTCGAGGTTGTCGCTGACACGGTGGAGGTGGTCGATGATTTCGGGCATGGCGGCGGAGCGGTGGGAGGCGAGTGCGATTTCAAGAGGCGCATCGCTCGCGGCGGGCGGACCGCTGGCGTTCTGGTTGGCTGCCGAGAGGATCACGCCGGCTTCTTTCAAGCGGGATTCCAGCAACTCCAATACGAGTGCGGGTGGATCGGGAATGGCTCCGGCGACGATGAAATTGCTATCTCCCGCCGGCACGGTGCCTTGGAGGGTAATGGTGCGGCCGAAAGGCTCGGAATAAACGACAGTGTGGTCGCCGCTTCCCGCCGGGCCGGTGAGGACACGGTTGATCCAGCGGGTGTCGCGGGTCACGGGACCGCCGCCGGTCAATTTGGCGTCGGCTCCCTCGATCGCGGTGGTGGCAAAGCGGATGGAGAGTCGGTTGTGGTCGATATTCACCCCGTAAGCGCCCGCGCCGTAGGCATTGCCGATATCGCCCCAGTTCCAGTGGTCGTTGACCGGCGCTTGTGGGAAAATGGAAGCATCGACGCGGAGGGTGCCGTTCACCCGTTTCAAGCCGGATTTCACGACCGCCGCGGCCAGCTCCGCGAGATCGCCGGAGGCGAACGTGGGATCGCCCGATCCGACCAAGCCCAAGTCGCCTGCCAGAATCCCATTTGGACCAATTGGAGTGCTCGACGAAAGCGTGGTTTCAAATCGGAAATCCGAGCCTAGCAGCTCGAGCGCGGCGGCAGTGGTGACCGTCTTCAAGGCGGATGCGGGGCATAGCGCGGTTTTGGCGAGCGGCGAGCTGAAGACGGTTTGGCCTGATTCATCGAGCACGCAGAAACCGATCAGCGCGCCAGCCAAGGCGGGGTCGGCGGACCATTTCTCGAAGATTTCCGACGATTTTTGAACCGAGTCAGGACCAGCTTGCGCGGGCGGTGGAAAGGTCGAGGGAGCTGGCCCGTTCGAAACCAACAACCAAGCAGCAACGCCCCATCCCGAGATCAGAAGGAGGCCAAGGAGGAAACGCTTCACGCGGCGAGCGTAGGCGGATGGAAGTGGCTTGTGAAGAAGCGGGACTTTGGGAATGGCGTCGGAGGGGGCACGCGATCCTGTCCCGGCGTTGAATCGCCGGGCTAGGACCTATTGCCGGTAGTGCGGCTTAGGTCAGCGAGCCGCCGCTCCTTCAAAATCAAGATTTCCGGCGACCTTTCAGGCCGCGATTCTGAGGTTCGGGCGAATCCCGGCCCTGAAGGGCCGGGCTTTGTTCCTTCGGGGCTTTCAGCCCGGAGACGGGTCCTCGCGTTGTATTGCCGGGCTCCGGTCAATTGCGGCTAGCGCGGCATCGGTTAGCGGGCTGACACCCGGCAAACCCAGAATTTCCGGCGATCTTTCGGGCCGCGATTCTGGGGGTCAGATGGATCCCGGCCCTGAAGGGCCGGGCTTTGTTCTTTCGGGACTTTCAGCACGGAGACAGTTCCTTGTTTCGAATCGGTTCAGAACTGGCGAAAATGGGGTCAGAAAATCGAGCGATTCCTTGGGCTTTAAGCGTTTTTTCCAGCCTTTTGCGGATTCTCCTGCCGACGAGATCGCGGCGGAGTTTGGGCACATGCGTGTTCGTGAGGAGGAAGGCCGCCGCACCGCCGCACCGCCGCATTGCCGGACCGGCAGGCGAGTTATTGGAATTTCGCCGCAATGTGCTCCACCACCTCATCGTCGCTCAACTTGCTGGTGGTGCATTCCGTCGCGGCGACATTCTTGTATTGCGGGGTGTCTGCGAGGAAATGAATGAACTGTTCCTGCACGGTCCCGGGACCCGTGACATGGACTTCCTCCGCGTTCGTCATATGGCCGGCGATTTCCTTGAAATATTGGTGGAGCAAGGTTTTCTCCTGATTGTGTGCGGCGTTTTCATTGGAATTGCCGTCGGCGCCCGAATTGCCGGCCTTTCCGATTACGGAGAAATCACCTTCGTCCCCTGCCCGGCCAACCACTACCGCGTGGTGCGTATCCATCCAGACTCCGAACTGCTTCTTGGTTTTGACTGACATGCGCCTACTTGCGGCGGGTTGCCACGCTTTGCGAACCTCTTTTTCCGACGCACGGCCTCCGGAAGCGGAAATTAAACCTTCCAAGTTCCGCCCGCTTCGCCCCACCACGCCGCGTGCCAGTCCTGAGGTCCGCTCCTTGGCGGGATCAGCCCTTGAATTCATGTGCTTTTTCCAGATGCCAGCCGTGCCGGGGGGGGCATCGTTGCTTTCACGATTTCCCCGTATTCCGTGGGGGGCCACTGCTCCAGCCAAGGCGAGGCAGGAATGGCGGCAGACGATTGGGGAGCGTTGTTGCCGGGGTGATTTCCCCCGCTCTGCCGCACCGGCGTCATGGATTTTCCGAGGTTGGATCCAGCGGGATTTCATCCGCCGAAATCCATGACCTGACACTGATCATGCCATCGCCATGGGGCCGGATTGACAAGGCCGGGGGCGGAATTCAGGGTCCGCGCATGATTTCCGAAAAGAGGCGCGTGCCGGTCTTCGCCATTTCCTGCTGGGTGCTGGGAATGATGGCGTTTTCCCAGCTTCTGGTCGCCGGATTGGCGCTGGCCGACCGCTTCGAGGATTCCAAACGGATCCGCACGGTCATCAAGAAGGAGAAGCAAATCGTGGTGGTGCGCGTGCCCGCCGCCAAGCCGCCACCGGCCATCACACCGCCGGTGGTCTCGCGGCCGCCGATGCCGAGCTTCGACGAGGAAAATCCCCTGCCCGCGCCGCGGCCGATTACCACCCCGCCGATCGCCGATCCGCGGACGGAGCGGCTCGTCCGCGAGGCGCAGTCCGCACGCGTGGCGGGCGACATGGGAGCGGCGGTGATGAAGCTGGAAGAGGCGCTCGGGCGCTCGCCGGACGAGCCGAACGTGCTCTTCGAGCTGGGGCTGGTGCATGAGCAAATGGGCGTCTTCGACCGTGCTTCGGAGTACTACGGCAAGGTGCTCGGCATGGGTGTGACCGGGGCCGGTTCGCTGTATGCCGAGGCCGGCCGGAAGCTCGGCGAAGGCTTCGAACAGACCGACCAGAAGCTCGGCAAGCTCTCGCTCGGCCGGGTGCGCAAGTTCCGGGACCCTGACGATTCCAACGGCGAGCGGGTCGTCGTGACCATCCCGGTCCAAAAGGCGCCGGGCGAGGAAATCGAGGATTTGAAGGACTTGGGGGTGTCGGTGGAATTCTTCAACCGGAATGCCAAAGGCGAAATCCTCCCGCGCGAGGACAACGAAACCACCGTCACCGACAAGTGGGTCACCGAGCCGTTCGACTGGCCGGCCAGCGGCGAGGAGGTGCAAATGACCTACACGATCCCGCCGCGCGATGCGACCACCGAGCACCTGTTCGGCACCTGGAAGTATTACGGGCAGATCGTCACGCTGACTTATAAAGGTGAGGTGCTCGACGTGCAGGCCGACCCGCCAAGCCTCGCGGCGCGCGTGACCCGCCCGGCGGCGGCGGGAGGCGAGCCGCTGCCCGACGATTTCCTCAATACCCCGGCCGCGGATTTCGACTCGGGCCTGCTTCTCCCTCCGCTGCCGGAACGATGACCATGCCGACCGACGATTTTACGGGAAATCCGCCCCCGCCCGAGCGGCAGCTTGGCGAATACCGGCTGCGGTATTTCCTGGGGGAATCCGAGCTGGCGCGAAAGTGGCGCGCCGAGCAGGTGTCCATTTCGCGGCAGGTGCTCCTGGACGAGCTCCGGCCGGATCGCGCGGACCGGCGCGAGGATTTCTTGGCGGGAATCCGGGCGATGGCTGCCGTGGATCACCCGGCGATCGCCTCCGTCTATGAAGCTTCGGCCGATCCGGACCAGTGCTTCTACGCCCACGAGCTGCTCGCGGGAGCCACCCTCGCCGAGCGCCGCCATGCCCGCGAAACCCTTACGCCGGCGCGCCTCGCGCTTTCGCTCCGCCGCGTCTGCGAGGCGGAGCTGCATCACGAATCGCTCGGCCACGCGACCTCGCCGCTCACGCTGGATGCGGTCCATCTGGACGAGCATGGCGTGATCCGGCTGGAAAATCTGGCGATCGCCGGTGATCGCGCCGAGGACCGCTCGGCTCTCGATTCCACCCATCTCGGCACTGCGCTCGTCCCGCTCGTGGCCGCCCACGAACCCGGCACCACGCGCATGCTCACGCTGCTTGCCTGGATGCGCGGCGAGGGCCTCGATGCGCCGCTCGGCTGGGCGCAAATCCGCGATTTCTGCATGCAAATCGAGCACCAGCTCGCCGATCCGCCGAGCGTCATGAACCCGACCCGCAAGCTCGCCGCGGCCCGCAAACGCCCGCGGGTCGTGCTGGCCGTGGTCACCTTGCTGGCGCTTGCGGGAATCGCCGCGCTGGCGGTGAAAATGCGTCCGCCGGAGCCGCCGCCGGAGCCGCGCGCCAGCCTGCCAGAGCCGGTCGCCATCCCCGCCGGCACTTACGCCACGCCCGATGGCGCGGAAAAATCACTGCCCGCCTTCCGCCTTTCCGCCCACGAAGTCACCATCGGCGAATACCGGGATTTCCTGAAAACGCTCGACTCGCTGGCCGCCAGCGGTCGCCAGAAAACCTTCGACCATCCAGAGCAGCCGCCCGCCAAATCCTCCCACGAGCCGGACGATTGGGTCGCGATGCTCGCCGCCTCGAACTCCGGCGAACCATGGGACGGACGCTCGGTTGCGCCGGATTGCCCGGTCACCGGCGTCGATTGGTGGGACGCCACCGCATACGCCGAGTGGAAAAAGGCGCGACTCCCGAGCATGTCCGAATGGTTCGCCGCGCTCACTTCGCAGGTGAAAAACCCGGGCGCGCTGGAGCCGGCTCGGTGGGCGCCGGTGACATCGTTCACCGCGGACCGCACGCCCAACGGCCTGCTCGGCATGGCCGGTTCCGTCGCTGAGTGGACCGCCGATCGCGGCGCGAATCCGGCCAATCCGGTCGGCGAGAAACTCTGGATCATGGCGGGCGGATCCTACGCCCAGCCCGGTTCCAATGCGCTCACCCGCGAGTGGACCGCCGATCGCTCGCTGCGCCGCCCGGACCTCGGGTTCCGGATTCTTTTCGATTCTCCCTGACGCTTCAGGCCAGGTCCGCGGCGATCGCATGGAGGATTTCGCCGCGGCCGATATTGTCCTTCGACGACGTCACGATGACCTCCGGCGGCGGCCCGGCCGGCTCCGCCATCGCGGCGAGGAAATTCTCGATGCTTGCCCGGGTCTTGGCCGCGGATTGCTTGTCCGCCTTGGTGAAAATCAGCGCGAACGGCACGCCGTGGCCGCCCAGCCAGCTCGTGAAATCCAAGTCCAGCCGCTGCGGAGGCAGTCGGGAATCGATCAGGGCGAACACCCGCCGCAGGTTCGGCCGGTGTTCCAGGTAGTCCCCGGCGGATTCCAAGAAATCGATCTTTTCGCTGCGCGCGACCTTTGCGTAGCCGTAGCCGGGAAGGTCCACCATGCACCAGACTTCGTTCATGATGAAGAAGTTGAGCAGCCGAGTCTTGCCCGGCGTGGCGGATACTTTGGCCAGCCCTTGGCGGTTCGCCAACATGTTGATCATCGAGGATTTCCCGACATTGGAGCGCCCGATGAAGGCGAATTCCGGCCGGTCCCACTCCGGGGCGGAGGCGAGGTCGCGGGCGCTGGTATGAAAGACGGCGGATTTGATCTGCACGCTGGTCGTGAAACCACAGGCCCGCCCGCTTGGCAACCCCGTCCGCCTAATTCCCGCCGCCGTGCGGACGGATGAAATCGAGCAGCTCGCCGGCGAAGCGCGCGTCCTCGCCATGGGAATCGCCGCCCGTCAGGTGCAGAAACGGCTTCAGCGCGGGATCCACCGTTTCCGCGGGCACGTCCGGCGCCTTCACCGCTGCGGGCGGTAATTTCCGCTCGGGAAATGCCCAGACCGCCAACACCGCGACCGACACTCCGGCCAAGAGAATCTTGGTGAAAATCCCGCTGGTCCGCACCCGCCGCTCTTCCAGCTCGCGCTCGCGAGCTTCCAGCATCTCCCGCAAACCGGCTTCCGGATCGTCCGTTTCCATACCGGCGTGGTAATCATCCGCGTCCAGAGTGTCAAGAATCCCGACACTGCCGGTCAGCGCGCCTCGACGAACCGCCACAGTTCGTTGCTGTCGAAATCCGCCGCCGAGCCGTATTGCTGCACGTTCGCGCCATCCGCCTCGTCCGCCTTCGCCACATTCAGCGCCTTGCCACTGTGCCGCGCGACGATGCGGAACCAGCCGTCCGCCACGGCCTCGATCCGCCACTGCGATTCCTTCCGATCCGCCCCGATTTCTCCCAGCTCCACGTTCGCCCCGTCGTTTTTCGAACCACCGGCCACCGCGAGCCCCTTGCCGTCACCCGGCGCGACGATGCAGTAGAATCCGTCCCCGGCCGGCGCCACCTTCCATTTCTCGCCCTCAATTTCGGAAATCGCGCCCTGCACCACGTTCCCCCCGGCCTCCGCTTTCAGCGCTTTATGACTGTGCTTCGCGACGATCCGATAAACACCGCCCGGCTCGAATCCATCCTGCCGCACCAACTCGACATCGTCGAAATCCGCCCATCCTCCTCCCGGCGAATCCGAGTAAAATCCCACTTCGCACATCCCGCTCGTCACATTGATCGGCGATAGGGAAATCTTCTGCCAGTCCGCGGATGGCGGCACTTCCACGCTCACCGCCTCGCCGCCGTATTCCCGCACTCCCATTTTGCAACTCCCGCCGCCGCCGTGCCGTGCCCAGGCGCGCAAGGTATAACTCCCGTTTGGTATGCCGAGTGCGGATTTGTAGGTATAAACCTGGTATGCGGATTTCCCGGCATGAGATAGTTTGAATTTCCCGCCATGCGCGCCGCCCGCGGTGACGGAATCCGCCTCCGCATCCCCGTCCGCGCGGGTATACCAGCCGGGCATGCCGTCCTCGAAGCCGGGATTCGCCAGATAGTTCGGCTCGCCCAGTTTCCGGAAATCCGGGTAGCGGTGGAACGTGAAGAAATTTCCATCGTGCCAGCGGGTGGCCCGTCCCAGGTCGCCGTCCCACGCGGTGCGCGAGACGAGGATGATATCGTCGCCGCCGAAGCGCATGAACGGATAGTTGAAGCCCTCGAAATCGGACGATTTGGAATCCGCGATCCGCGCCCGGAAACGGAAATCCCCCATTTTCCCTCCAATATGATCCGCACTATACAATACCAACGCGTTCCGGCCGAACCCGCCCGAAGTGATCGACCAATATTGATCGGACACCGCGTCGTAGCGGACGGTCGCCTTGCCGGTGCCATTTCCCGCCATGACGGCACCCGCGTCATTCGGATCCCAGGTCGTACGGGTCAGGTCTTTCAGGTCCGGCTGGGTGCTGGTGATGCCGGATTGCCAGCCTATTCCGGGGCTGTAAACCCGGTCGCGCCCGAGATTGTAAATCGTCCCGTCGGCGCACTTGAGTAAAGACCCTTCATTGCCCGGGCGCAGTTTCTGCCCGTTCGCGAGGGTGACGGTATCATAATTCCCGACCGATAGCGTCCAGCTCGATTCCTTCATCAGATCCGCGTCCACCGGAGCCGAATAAAAACCTTGGCCATGGCCGGACTCCGCCGCTTTCCAAAGCCTGCCGCCGCTGATGTCCACCTGCGATGGCGCATCGCCCCCGCCATATCCCTCGAACACCTCGCTACTCCACTTTTTACCGCCGTCCGTCGATCGGTAAATCCGGGTGTGGCCTTTGCCGGATCCCGTGTTTTTCCCAAGGACATACAAGTCCCCCTTGTGCTCGAACAAACTATATACATTCACCTCGAATCCATTCGCCAGCTCGGCCCAGGACTTGCCGCGGTCCGTCGATTTATAGATCGCCGTGCCGTCCTCCGTGTTGCTGATCATTGCCAGATAATCGCCATTCGGCCTAACCAGCAGATTGGGGTTGGCGATCGTGGAAGCGACGGGGCTGCGGTTCTTGCGCGCGATCACCGTGGCATAGCCCGGAATCGGCGGCGGATTTCCCCAGCGGATTTCCCCGTCCTTGGCGAATACAAACGGCGAATGGTCGGTCGCGACGGGATTGTCCGGCAGCGCGACCCAGACGCCGGGCGTGTTGTATTTCATTTCATAGAACCAATAGGGGGACGCCGGATCGGGCGTAAATTTTGGCCCCTTCCGCGTCGCCATATCGAGCTGGAAATCCGGCTTGCCGCCTTTGTGCAAGCGTGCCCATCCGCCGCCCGCCGCCGCCGGACTTGGCAACGCAATCAGCAGGTTGCCGGCCGCGTCCGCCTTGATGCGGTCGATCCGGTCGATCGTCCGCGTGTCCTCGGAATGCGACCGCCAGTCGCGGCAGGCATACTCCATGCCTTTCACTTCCGGCGGTGTCTCGGAGCGCGGAAATATCAACCCGGATTTCCACGTGCTCGTATTCAAATGGTCACCCTTATATCGATAAACCTGACCCACATCGCGGATGCTGATGCCAATGCCCTCCACCGTGATCGTCCGCGCCCCGCAACCGGCTGTTAGCAAGATTGTGAAAGCGGCGGAAGCCAGGAAGGAATCGGAGTGGATTTTCATGAAGTGATACTTGGTTAGGCGACGATCCGGAAAAATCCAGATATCGGGCGATGTTCCAGGTTTGATCCGCCCCCAAGACGAAGTTTGATTTCCCCGCGGCAGATCCGTCGATGCCGACCGATCCCAAAGTGGGCGTATTTCCGGTGATTGTCGGATCGCCACCCGGAACGCCGGTGTCCACGGACCCGATTTGCAATCCCCGCCAGGTATGGTCCGCTCCAAGCATCACCGGATTGGCTGCGGTAACGGTGCCATCGCAGCGGGCGGTGTCGTTAGCCCCCGGAACCACCCCGGCCACCCATGAATCCGGCAGGACCAGCGGGTCCGCGCTGTCCGCGTTCTCCACAGTGGCGGCAAATCCTGCGGATGAGGTGACGAGGCTGGCGAGCGCGGTCGGAATGACAATTCCGACACAGATGCGGACCATGTCGGCGAGAACCTGGCGGATTTTTGTATTGGCGTTCAGTAAATCACAAGGTTTCCGGAAAGCTTTTCGCTACAGGATGCTTCAGTCGGCCGCGCTGGGATATCCGGATATATTCCCGGCAAATTCTTGAGGTCAAACGAGATTTCCGGGACGACTCGCCCGATTTCCTGTCGCCGTGCGCATCCGGATCTCGCCGGAAATACGTAAATATATTTGACGCCCCAACCGCCCGCCGCTGAACTTCCGCCTCGACGCGGGCAACTTGCCGCCCGCTCCTCAGATTTTAAAATCCGATGGAAAACCATTTCTCCCAGCTCGACTGGCTCGTCCTCGCCGTCTATTTCGCCCTGACGATCGGCGTCGGCCTTTATTGCTCGCGCAACAGCAAATCCGCCAGCGGCTACACCGCCGCAGACCGGTCCCTGCCCGGCTGGGTCTGCGGGCTGTCGATCTTTGCAACGTTCCTTTCGAGCATCAGTTTCCTGGCACTCCCGGGGAAGAGTTTCTCATCGAATTGGACGCCATTCGCCTTTTCGCTCTCCCTGCCGCTCGCCACTTGGATCGCGGTGAAATGGTTCCTGCCCTACTACCGGGCGAGCGGCGAGGTCTCCGCCTACTCGCTGTTGGAAAACCGCTTCGGACCGTGGGCGCGGGTATATGCCAGCGGCTTCTATCTGCTCACGCAGTTCGCCCGCGCGGGCATGGTTCTCTATCTGATGGCGCTGCCGCTGGCGGTCATCCTCGGCGTGCCGATCGGCATCCTGCTGGTTGTCATCGGCCTCGTCGTAACCGCGTATGCATTCATCGGTGGAATCGTGGCCGTGATCTGGACGGACGCGTTGCAGGCGATCGTCCTCATCGGCGGCGCGCTCACCTGCCTGGCCGTCATCCTTTTCTCCCTGCCGCAGGGTCCCGGCCAGTTGCTCGATATCGCCCAGGCGAATCACAAGTTCTCAATGGGCGACATGAACTTCGCCGACCTCACCACACAAACTTTCTGGGTGGTGCTGATCAACGGAATTTTCATCAATTTGCAGAACTTCGGCATCGACCAAAGTTATTTGCAGCGCTTCATCGCATCTTCCTCGGAAAAGGAAGCGCGGAAAAGCGTCTGGCTCGGCGGATTGCTATATGTCCCCGTTTCCGCGGTTTTCTTCCTCATCGGCACCGCGCTCTTCGCGCTTTACACCGCGAAGCCTGCGGAGTTGGAAAGCGTCCGCACGTCCGCCGCCGCCCGCCAGGTAACGCAGCGCACCGGCAGCGTCGCGGGACCGGCATTCAAAAGCGACGTGGCACTCCAAGCAGGAAAAATCACCGACAGCCAGATCGCCGACCAGGTATTTCCTTATTTTATCGGGAAAGAACTTCCCGCCGGCGTCACCGGGCTGATCATTTCCGCCGTGCTCGCAGCCGGCATGAGCACGGTTTCCACCTCGTTGAATTCAGCCGCCACTGTATTGCATTCGGACTTCTACAAACGTTTCTTCAGGAAATCCGCCACCGACCGCCAATCCCTCGGATTCCTCCGCCTGGCTACTCTCGCCGTGGGCTTGTCAGGCACCGCGATCTCGTTTCTCCTGCTGAACGTTTCCAGCGCGCTCGATGCGTGGTGGACGCTATCGAGCGTGTTTTCCGGCGGCATCCTCGGCCTGTTCCTGCTAGGCCGCATCAGCCGCGCGGGAAATCCGGCCGCCATCATCGCGGTGGTCGCCGGGGTGCTGGCAATCGCCTGGATGTCGCTTTCCCAGCAATCGTTCTGGCCCGCCGCGCTGCCCGCGAACGCGCTCCATCCCTTTCTCGTCGTAGTCGTCGGCACGCTGGTGATCCTCTTCACCGGACTTCTTCTAACGTCACTCATCCCATCCCGGAAATCTCCTGCAACCCCGATTTCAAATGAACCATAAACTCGACGCCCTTGCCATAGTTCCGCCCGTTCCCACGCCGCTTGCGAAGGACGGATCCCTGGATACCGAAGCCGTCGGCCGCATCGCCGCCCACCTCGAGAAAGGCGGCATCGACGCGGCGTTCGTCCTTGGCTCCACCGGCGAGCTGGCGTCGCTCGGCAAAGCGTGCCGCCGCGCAATGATTGCCACGTCCTGCGAGGCTTTTCGTATCCCCGTGATGGTCGGAATCGGCTACAGCTCCATGGAAGAATCGCTCGAACTGGCCGAGGCCGCGGCCGCTGCGGGAGCCGCCGCCGTGGTCCTCCACGCACCTCCATTTTATGAAATCAACACCGACGAGATGTGCGATTGGCTGGATCTCATCCTGCCCCGCCTCCCGCTCCCGGTTTACCTCTATAACATGCCATGGCTCACCGGCTATTCGTTCGATCGGGAGACAGTCCGCCACGGCATCGCGCATCCGGGAGTGATTGGAATCAAGGATTCCTCCGGCCGCATGGATACTTTGGAAATGCTGGTGGAGGAATGTG
The DNA here is from genome assembly GCA_038235225.1 of Verrucomicrobiales bacterium. Taxonomy (GTDB): domain Bacteria; phylum Verrucomicrobiota; class Verrucomicrobiia; order Verrucomicrobiales; family Akkermansiaceae; genus Luteolibacter. The sequence continues at coordinate 4,786 of JBBSUD010000097.1, read as the reverse complement.
TCTCCCGGCCGGAAATCCGGATATTCGTCGGCAATGAGTTTCTATTTCTCAACGCGCTCGAAGCCGGAGCGCACGGAGTCGTCGGAGGCGGCGGAAATTTGTATCCCGCGCTGTTCCGCGAACTGATAGACGCCTGGCTTGCCGGAGATCGGGAAACCGCGGCGGCGCGTCAGGAAACGATCAATCAGCTTGGCAAGCGCATCTTCGACCTGAATGGCACGCCCTGCTCCGGCTTCGCCACCATCAAGGCCGGCCTTGCCGCGCTCGGACTTTGCGAGCCGACCATGGCGCCGCCGCTGCGGACTTGCACTCCGGAAGTCCGCGCCGCGGTTGCCTCGATTCTCAATCCATCAGCCGCCGCATGAAACTCATGTCTTTGCTATCGATCGCCTCCATGGCCAGCGCCGCGGCCGGCGAACGCGTGCTGACCGCCACGCCGTCCGGCCACATGATGAACCACCGCCAGTGCTTCTCGCCGGATGGCAGATATATCTATTTCGATTCCAGAAATGACGAAACCTTGTTGGCGGAGAGCGCCGCAATCGGCCGCGTGAATGTTGAATCCGGCGAGGAGGAAATCGTCTATCGTATCCCGGGAAATGCGAAATATGGCCCCGGCTGCGGCGCTGTCACGTGCAGTCCTGCATCCGGCCGGCTCGCCTTCATTCACGGACTTGCGAACGCCTCGCCGGAGCTTCCCTACGCGGTTTTCCGCCGGTTCGGCGGCTCGGTTTCCCCCTTGGGAAAATTGGTTCATCTCGACGCCCGCGACATTTCCGCACCCTACACGCCGGGCAGCCTGCGCGGCGGCACCCACGCCCACCACTGGTCGCCGGACGGCTCGCGGATTTCCTTCACCTACAACGACGCGCTCGTTTCCGCAGGCGCGGAACAACTCCGCACCGTGGGAGTGATGCAGGTGGAAAATCCGGTCGATGTGATAGATCCGGCGGCGGATGATGAATTCTCCGGCACTTGTTTCACCGTGACGATTGCCAAAGTCACACTAGCCCCGAAACCCGGCAGCGATGAAATGTTCCGAGCTTTCGACGAGGGCTGGATCGATAACAAACGAATCGCATTCCAAGCCAATTTGCTGACGCTCGACGGCCGGACCATTACTGAGATTTTCCTTGCCACGCTGCCGGACGATCTAACGCACGTAACCATGCCCGCCGGCCCCGCCGATTACCCGGATCCGCCGGCGGGGATTGTCATCAAGCGCCTTACCCATACGGATCGCGACCCCGACCCCGGCGTGAACGGCCCGCGCCAGTGGTTGCAACCTCAACCCGGTGGCGGAACGATCGCATTTCTCGACACGGACGCGAATGGCATTGTGCAAATCCATACTCTTCCCGTCGCGGGCGGAACCGCCGAAGTCCTCACCCATTTCAAACAATCGGTCGGCGCAACTTACAGTTGGTCGCCCGATGGCAAGCGCCTCGCCTGCGAATCCGGCGGCCGGATCTATCTGGTGGATGTCGCCACCGGCGACGCCCGCGCCCTAACCGAACCCTGCGAAGATGACCGCCGCCCGCGCTTCTCCGTCGTATTCTCCCCCGATGGAAAAACCGTGGCCTACAACCGCATGCTTCCGGCAGGCAATGATGGAACGCGGTGGGTGCAAATCTGCCTCGCCAGCGTTGCGCCGGAGGAATAGCCACCGATTCAGGCACCTGCTTTGCCCATCTGGACAGCAAGACCCCGGGGGAATACTCCGAATCGGGTGGACGCCCATTTCCTCAGAATCCCAGCTATATGATTGCCACCAGCCGCTCCCGCAAACCACCGATCCGCTTCCAAGCCGCCTTCGTTCTCTCCGTCGCCACACTTGGCTTTGTCCCGCTCGCAACGGGCACACCTGATCCAAATTGTAATCGCGATTTCGCTCCGCGGCAGGCCGGGCCGTCCCCTGATGGAACCGTTGCCGAATTAGTGGAGAATCCCGGGGGCAATCTCGTAATTGCAGTTTCGAAAAAGTCGGACACGGCCAAGGAGGAACCCGCGCTGGCCGGAAATCAGGCCCCGCCGATCGCGCCGCGCTGGGCCTACGAACCATGGGTTTGGGAAGACAATGGCAACACCCGTGATTCGGCGGAAACGTTGGTGAATGAATACTTGCAGCGCAATATCCCGGTCGGCGCGATCATCATCGACAGCCCTTGGTCCACCAGCTACGGCGATTACCAGTGGAACGCCGCAAGCTATCCGGAGCCTGCGACGATGATCCGCGACTTTCATGACAAAGGCGTGAAGGTTGTTCTCTGGATGACCGGCAATATCAATCGAACCAGCGGCAATGTGGATAAAGGCACGCCGGGCGACGTGCCGCTTTCCAAAAGCGCCGCCTATGATGAAGTAACGGAAAAAGGTTACGGCGTCGGCGGCGCGGATTTCACTTGGTGGAAAGGAGTCGGAACCCACATCGATGTTACCAACCCCGCGGCAGGAAAATGGCTGGAAGAGCGCCTCGATCCACTCACGAAAATGGGCATCGACGGATGGAAAGCCGACCGGGGTGTGGGCGAGGTCCCCGATCCGGTCCAAACGAAGGCAGGCACGATGTCGCGGCTGGAATTCATGGTCCGCTATTATGGCTGGCTGGCGGATTATGTCCGCGAGCGAGATCCGGCCGGCGTCATCCTCACGCGGCCGTATTCGCATCAGGGAGGATTCAATACATCCATCGAAAAATGCCTCTTGGGCTGGAGCGGAGATTTCTCCGGGGATTTCAAGGGCTTGAAACATCAACTCGATAATCTTTATCGCTCGGCGAACGCCGGCTACGGCCCGCTGTCGGTGGAAGTGGGCGGATTTCAGGGGAAATCCCCTACCAAAGCACAGTTGATCCGCTATGTGCAGTTCGGAGCCATGATGCCGGGCATGGAAAACGGCGGGAGCAACGGCGGCCTGGAGAACCATCTGCCCTGGTGGCAGGACGAGAAGAACGGCGGCGGCAAGGAAACCACGGACATCTATCGCTATTTCGCCACGCTCCATAGCGAGCTCGTTCCCTATATCTTCAGCACCGGCGTGGACAGCCACCGGCGCAAGGTTCCCATGGTCCGCCAAGCGGATATCGGCAAGGCCCATCACCTCCTGGGCGACGATATTTTCGTATCCGTGATGACCGAGGAAACTCGCAAAAAGGTGCGGTTTCCCGAGGGCCGCTGGATCGACTGGTGGGATAGCAAATCGATGCACAAGGGCGGTGACGAGCCGGACCTCAAGCTCCCGCTGGACCGTTATCCAATCTATATCCGCGCTGGAGCGATCATTCCCATGAATGTCACAAATGCCGTCACCGGCCATGGCGACGGGAAATCCAAGGGGGCGGTCACCGTGCTCGTTTTCCCGGCAGGCAAGTCCCGCCGCGTCTGCCATCTGCCCACCGGCGACGGCGTCGAATCCTCCGACGTGATTCTCACCATGGACGAGGCGTCCGGGAAATTCGAAGCGAAGTCGCACCTCGTCCGGGACTGGATCCTGAGAGTGAAATCCTTCACCAAACCCACTTCGGTCGAAGGCGCGGATTCGTGGGAATATGACGGTGAAACGAAATTCGCGATCGTCCGCGGGAAGGCCACGGATTTCCGCGTCACAATCGCGGGAATCAAGGCTTTCGGATCGGCCGAGTGATGTGTATCCCTGCCCCCATGATTTGGAAATCCCCCTCCGCCGCGCTTCTCCGCGCGTTATTTCTCGGCGCTTGCGGTTTAGCCGCCTGCGCCGCTTCCGCCGCATCGGAGGGTCAGCTCCGCGAGAGGTTGCCGCTCAACGCGGGGTGGCGGTTTCACGAAGGAGATACGCCGGATGCCGACGCGGATCTAACGCCCCAAGCGATCGCCAAATTGTGTCTGCCGGTGGGCAATCCTTTCACCAAGTCCCCTGCCCCGCCGGCGGCCGGAGCGCCTGAGAATCTGGAATTCACGAAAGTGGGTTTCGACGATGCCAAATGGCGCCTGCTCGACCTTCCCCACGACTGGGGCGTCGAGGGGGATTTCAAACAGGAATACCCGGGTGATACGGGGAAACTCAAATGGTGGGGAGTGGCATGGTATCGCAAAAGCATCGATATCCCCGCATCCGACGATGGAAGGCGCATCCACTTGGATGTGGACGGAGCCATGTCTTATGCCGCCGTGTGGATCAATGGCAGGTTCGCCGGCGGCTGGCCTTATGGCTATGCATCCTGGCAGGTCGATCTAACTCCCTACCTGAACTATGGCGGGAAAAACATCATTTCCATTCGCCTGGATAATCCTGCCGAATCCTCGCGCTGGTATCCCGGCGGCGGTATCTATCGGAACGTGTGGCTGGTGAAAACCTCTCCGGTGCATGTCGCGCGGTGGGGAACGTATGTCACCACGCCGGATGTGGGTGGAACCCGCGTGAAGGTCCGGATCCAAACGGATGTGGAGAATGATAGCGACGCCGCCGCGACGGTCAGGGTGAACCAGCAAATCTACGAATTGACCATGGATGGCAAGCTGGGGAAACCGCTTGGCGCGGTCACCAGCGACGATTTCGAGATACCGCCCCATAGCCGGCGGACCCGCGCCGATGATCTGGTGGTGACGAATCCGCAGCTATGGGAAATCAACGCTCCGCACCGCTATACCGTCGTCACTTCCGTGGCGAAATCGGGAGTACTGGCGGATCGATACGAAACTCCGTTCGGCATCCGCACCATCGGCTTCGAGGCGGAAAAGGGATTCTTACTCAACGGGAAATTGGTGGAACTGAAGGGAGTCTGCAACCACTCGGACCTCGGCGCGCTGGG
>JBBSUD010000096.1:0-22811 GCA_038235225.1 Verrucomicrobiales bacterium | reverse complement strand
CGCCGATGCCGTCGCCACCGCGGGCGGTGAACTGACCGGTGTTCATTTCGCGCGGGGTCGAAATCTGTTTCACGCCGTCGGATGCGCCTCTTGCCACCGTGTCGCCGGCCTCGGCGGCAACGTCGGTCCGGACCTGACAAGCGTGCCGAACAAGTTTAACTCCGCCTATCTCATCGAATCCATCATCGAGCCGAGCAAAGTCATCTCCGACCAATATGGCTCGTCGATTGTGACATTGAAAGACGGCCGCACGCTCGCCGGCCTCGTCGTCCCGCAGGATGAGAAAACCCTGCGCATCTATCCGCCCGACGCGAAATCCGAAGGCGAACTTGTCTCCCGCACCGAAGTGAAATCCATCGCAGAATCCCCAGTTTCGCAAATGCCACCGGGATTGATCAATTCGCTCAACCCCTCGGAACTCCGGGAGTTGATCGCCTATGTGATGGCCGCGGGAAATCCCAAAGACAAGATTTACGTGGGAAAGAAGAGGAAGAAGTAACATCCGGAACCGAAAAAACCATATCTGCCAATCTACCATGAAACCGCTCGCAGCCCTGTTCCTGTTGCTTCACACGCTTTCCGCCGCCGAGGCGGCGAAACCCAACGTCCTCATCATCGTTGCCGATGACATGGGCTACTCCGATGTCGGTTGCTATGGCGGCGAAATCGGCACGCCTGTCATCGACAAGCTTGCCGCCGGCGGACTGCGCTTTACGCAATGCTACAACACGGCGCGCTGCTGGTCCTCGAGGGCCAGTATCCTCACAGGCTATTACGCGCAGGCGGTGCGCCGGGACGGCATGACGGATTTCCCGCTCCCTCCCGCTTATGGGAAAGCAGGGAATGGCGGCGTGCGCCCGCGCTGGGCGAAGTTGCTGCCGGAGTATCTGAAGCCGCTGGGATACCGGTCCTATGTTTCCGGCAAATGGCATCTCGACGGGCTACCTCTGGAAAATGGCTTCGATCACGCCTATCTGTCGTTGAATGGCGAAGGGTATTTTTCCGCCCGGGGCCATACGGAGGACGGCGCGCGACTGCCGGCTGGCAAGCCGGATGGAAGTTATTACTCCACTGTCGCCATCGCCGACCACGCCATCAAGTATCTGAAGGATCACGCCACGGAAACTCCGGGCAAGCCATTCTTCCAATACCTCACATTTCATAGTCCCCACTTTCCGGTACAGGCCCTGCCGGAAGATATCGCAATCTATAAAGACCGCTACAAGGCCGGCTGGGACGCGCTGCGGGTGGAACGCCTGGAACGCATGAATAAACTCGGCATCGTCGATTGCGGTCTGTCTCCGCTGGAGCCGGATGTCATCCCGCACTGGAACCTGCCCGAATCCGCGCTGCGCGAACGCATCGGCACTGGCGAGGTCGGCCATGCGGTCGTGTGGGACAGCCTGACCACCGAGGAAAAGGAATTCCAGTCCGCGAAAATGGCGGTGCATGCCGCGATGGTCCACCGCATGGACATAGAAATCGGGCGCGTTCTGAAACAAATCGAAACGATGGGCGCGCTTGCCAACACGATTGTGTTTTTCGTCTCCGACAATGGCGCTTCCGCGGAACAAATCATCCGCGGCCTGGGCGAGGATCCGAAAGCGCCGATCGGTTCCGCCTATAGTTATCTCGGCATCGGACCGGGCTGGTCGAGCGCGGCCAACACGCCGTTCCGTTTGCATAAATCGTGGAATCATGAGGGCGGGATCTCCACGCCGCTGATCGTTTCCTGGCCTGCGGGAATCGAAGCCCGCGGCGCGCTCCGCACGGATCCGGTTCATGTGATCGATTTCGTGCCGACCGTCTTGCAAGTCACCGGCGGCAAGCGGCCGGAAACCATAGCCGGACTTCCGGTTCCGCCCATGCAGGGAATGAGTCTCGCACCGGATTTCGCGAGCGATGGAAATGTGAACCACCCTTATCTCTGGTGGAATCATGATGGCAACCGCGCCATCCGCATCGGCGACTGGAAACTCGTCGCTGACCATAAAAAACCATGGGAACTCTTCGACCTCGCCAAGGATCGCTCGGAAACCGATAACCTCGCAGCCACCCATCCCGGAAAGGCGAAGGAAATGGAGCAGGCTTGGCAGAAACACGCGGCGGAGATCCATGCCCTCGCCATGCAAGATTCGCCGACATCCGCAGCAGGGAAACGACGGAAGGCAAAGGCGGGGAAATAAGCGGCGTAACCGGAGAATTGCAGCCACCGATTTCATAGTCCCCGCAGATTTGAAGACACGGCCCTGACGCGACGGACGGTTCAAAACAGCAACTCTCCACAACGTTTGGAATCTCTCCCGGACACCTCGGTGAGCTCGGCAACATTCAGTCAAATCTCCGCATGTCGAGCCACCCGGCGAACATTCACCCGGTAAATCTTCCAACCCTCGCACCAGCACATTGAAACTCACGGTCCCGTTCGCTTTCATCTTCTCTCTCGCATTTCCGGCACTCACTTACGCAGCGGACGCGGCAAAGCCCAATGTCATCCTCATCTACAGCGACGATCACGGCTGGGCGGACCTCGGGGTGCAAGGCTCGAACAAGGACATCCGCACGCCCAACCTCGATGCCATGGCTCGCGGCGGCGTGCGGTTCCCGCATGGCTATGTGAGCGCTCCGCAGTGCGTTCCGTCGCGCGCGGGGGTCCTCACGGGCCGCTACCAGCAGCGCTTCGGTGTGGAGGCGAATGGGATGGGACCGCTGCCGCTGGAGGAAATTACGATCGCGGAACGGCTGAAACCGGCGGGTTACATTTCCTGCCAGGTCGGCAAATGGCATCTGGAGCACGGCCGCGAGGACAAGTTGCAACCGGGGGAAACCGCGCGCCCGAGCGGACCGATGTTTCTGCCAAGTCACCAAGGCTTCGATGAATACTATTGCGGCCCGATGAACAGCTTCGTCGCCTCGAACGATCTTCAGGGCAACAAGCTCCCAGACGCGCCGCGGATGATGACGGACAAGCGTTTCCGATGCCTCTGGCAGACCGACGCAGCGCTGTCATTCATCGGCCGTCACACCGCCGAACCATTTTTCCTCTATCTCGCCTATTTCACACCGCATGTGCCGCTTGAGTCACCCGAGCCATGGTTTTCCAGAACTCCGAAAAGTTTGCCGAAGGAGCGCCGCCAGGCCCTCGCGATGATCGCCGCAATGGACGAGGGAATTGGGAAAATCCGCGCCGAACTGCGCGAGGCCGGCATCGAGAAAAACACTCTCCTGTTCTTCATCAGCGACAACGGCGCGCCGGTCCGGAAGGGCGCATGGGACGGGTCTCTGAATGTTCCGCTCGTTGGCGAGAAAGGCATGCTAACGGACGGCGGCGTCCGCACTCCGTTCCTTGCGGAATGGCCCGGCAAGCTCGCCGCCGGCACCGTTTATCAGCCACCGGTGCTCAGTCTCGATGTCGCCGCCACCGCCAACGCGCTCGCCGGTCTGCCTCACGATGGTTCGCTCGATGGCACCAATCTCATGCCCTATCTGCTCGGCGAGAAGTCTGGCAATCCTCACGACGCGCTGTACTGGCGCTGGCGGTCGCAAGCAGCGATCCGAACCGACCGGTGGAAATACATCATGGTCGCCAGGGAACGCTATCTTTTCGACCTCGACGCGCCTGACGGCGAAAGCGAACTCGCGAAAAACAACCTGCTAACGACACATCCCGACATCGCCGCGGAATTGGAGAAGAAGCTCATGGCATGGAATGCGCAGCTTCCGCCGCCGGGCCTTCCGCGTGAGGTGAACAAGGGGGATGAATTATTCTTCGACGCTCATGTGAAGGGCATGGAAACCCTGGCAGAGACAGAACCGTCAGATCCACTGCAAGGCTGGGTGGGCCGCGGTTGCACCCTAACGGTTGCCGATGGCGCGCTCCATATCTCCGCCGGGAAAAATGCCGGCCGGCCGTTCATCACCCGCAATGGCCTCGACCTCGCCGGGCCCGTCACCGCGACCCTGCGTGTCCGCTGCCCGGCCGGCGGCAAAGCGGAAATTTCCTGGCGCACCAAGGGAATGAAGGATTTTGCGAACAATCAATCCGCCGCCACCGAATTGCCCGCCACCGCGACCTGGCAGGACGTAAAAGTCGAACTGCCCGCGAAATCAAACATCATCCATATCCGCATCGCCTTCCCCGGCGGCAAGCCGCCCGATATCTCCGCCATCGAATTCCGTGGCGCGGAAGGCGTGACGGACTCTCGCTGGTGAAATGAATATCTTTATCGATTCAATGGAATCGACGGGACAGAACCGCAACTCTTCAAGGTGAGTTGTCTGCGACGGTTCTGTAGCACTCAAGCAAACCATCTTGGTTGGAACTGGTGGATGCTGGGGGTGTCGGATATCGCAGCCGTGGAATGGCGCCTGCATCTTATAGTCGAATGGCTTGAATTTTATAGAACCACCTGGAGCCGGCATCCACAGGGGCGGTGAAGGTGAGTTCACCACCGGTTCCTTGCATGGGTGTGGAAACCGCGCTCCAATCACCCACGAGAGTATCGGACTTCATCACGGTGTAGATTCTTCCCACCACGCTGTCCCAGCGGAGGCCGAAACCGCCATCGGGTCCGGCAATCGGAGCTTTGATGCGAAATAGCGAGTTGGCATCATTGGGAATCGTTCCAGCGATGAATTCCATAAGGTTCGATTGTCCGTCACCGTCTTCATCACCGCGGGCTGTCTTGGTGAGGGAGTTGAAATATTGCACCTCCCATGAATCCGGCAGGCCATCATTGTCAGCATCCGGCAGGAAAGTGAAATCAAGCTTCGGCCAGATGGTCAGGTTGGGAGCCCCGGCATTTGCGATGGCGGCTCCGTCAGACGAGGTAATGAAATAGCGCTGGCTGTTTCCGAAATCGGCATCCGTGCTCAGGCGAAGGAAGACATATTTCGAAATACCCGTGCCATTCGCGTATTGCGCATTCAAGTAGCTGGAAACGTCCCCGCTCGTGTAAACAAGGTCTGTAGCCGAGGTGGGAATCAGAATGTCGTTTTGCAAGAAGGCGGCATCCGCGTTGTCCGTCGCGCTGGTGTCGCCCCAGTAATCACCGGGTGCCACCGTCGATGTGTCACGTTTTCCCAAGCCATAGAGATCCACATTCCCCACAGCCGCGTTGACATCGCGGCGGTCGAGATGGAACGACAGCGTTGCCTTCGCAAAGGGGGCGGCGAGTTCTCCCCGGTTTGGCAATTGAAATACAAAGACCGGCGAGCGGTGCACATTGTTATCTTGCCCCGCATAGAACGAGAGGTCGGTCCTGGTGCTGCCCATTCCGAGCGTCGATAACGGGCTGGCGTCGGCCAGATCGCCGTAGATGGTTCCGATTGTGCCTGTCTCCGGCGGAATGACGGCGACAGCCGCTTTTACGAAAACCACATACATGTTTGAATTGCTGTCCGGGCCGCTATCGAAATTTCCCGCCATGACAACACCGGTGCCGGCGCCGACCCGTCGTTTGAAAATCGAGTGGAGCGAATCCTGAATCAGGATGTCATCGCCGGTGTCGATGTAGCCGCTGGTGATGAACGCGGGCCGAGGGACGCGGTCGTCGTGCGCGACATAGACCTCAAGATCCTGTTGCGGGAGAAACTGGAGCTGATCGAGCGCCCAGTAGATCTTGTCCGCATCCGGCGTCTTGATGAACTCTGAGCCACTTAGATAAGGCGGCAGATTCGCATAAGTGAGGGCTCGGTCCGAATACACGAGTTCGCCATTTCCCAAACCTTTGCCAAGCACCGCCTGACCCACGCCGGTGTAGCTGAAATTGGTGAACAGCTCGCTCGTCAGCGGTGGTGCGGTCGCTTCAAAAATCTGGAACTCCCAGAGGGTTGCCCAAGTGGATTCGATTCCACCTGTGATCGTAAGCTTCACATAGCGAGCGGAGACTGCTGGGAAGGTCTTGGTGATTGAGGATCCACCGGTGGTGGCCGCGGTCTCGTCAAGTGCGAGAGCGTAGGATCCGCCTGCGGTCGTCTTGGTCTCAATCTTGTATTGATAAGTCCGGCTGAGATAGGGAGACAATGTTGCCCTGTCGATCAGCTTGATGGCCCCGAGATCCATCTCAACCCATTGGGGGAGGCCTGCGGCCGAGGCTGCCCATCGGGTTGCCAAGTTACCGTCTGTGATTCCCGCGGCCGGGCTGGTGGATTGCTCGGAAGAAAACGCGATCACTGTAGCTGACAAACCGTTGATCGCAGTCGATCCCGAAATTGGAACCGGCAGAGGTTCCGGCGGCCCCAGCGGATCGTTGTAGACTTGGGGAAGCTCGGTGGTCAGCCCGTCCGTGATTGCGACGGATCCGGAGGTGATTTGAACGGTGTGCGCCAGAACGCCCGCGCCATTGGCGGTCACTGTCACGATGCCTGGAGTCCGCGTGGAACGAATGGCAACCCGATTGATGCCGCATTCCGTGTAGAGCGTAAGCGCGCGCGTGTTAGCGGGGCTATTGCTGTTGTAACCGCCGCACCAAATGCCCGGACCGGACACGGTGAAAGTGATATCCTGTTGGTTGGTGGGGCAGCGCTTGCCATTCGCATCCACGACTTCCACATCGAGCAGCGCGATGTCCGATCCATCCGCCCGCCAACCCTTAGGCCCGGTGATCGGGGTGAGGCGGATTCGTTGCTTTGGCTCTGCTGTTTCCTTCTGCTGGCTAGCCCTGAGGACATCGTCGATATATCCCTCCGCCTTGATCGTGCCCGGGGCGAAGTTGATGGCGGGAAACTTGAAGGCGTAACCGTTCTCAGGAGTAACATTCTCACCTTTCAACACGCCATTCACGTAGAGTTTCACCTTCGAGCAGTTCGACATGACATAGACGTCCTTCTTCCTGCCAGCCTCATAGGTCCAGTGTCCGACGATGTGGACCTGGGCCTCGGGACGCCACATCGACTTGAGGGCGTAGAATGCCTCCTTGGGCAAGTGGACGGCATCCACCTCACCGCTCGCGCGGACCACCTCGCTGGGATTGCGTCCGCCGTGGGTTCCATCGGAGAATATCCAATTGGCGCCGCCGCAGTGGTAGGGCTTCTTGCCCATTTTGTTCCACCAATGGTCGGCTTGGAGGACGGCGTATTGTTCCGAAGTCCACTTGTATTGATTCATGCTCTTCCGAGGGTAATCGCCATAGCTCGGCAGCGAATCATTGTCCCAGACGCGGCGGGGCGATTCATCCCGGCAATACTCGCTTTCGACGATCGGCAGATTGGGGAATTCACGATCCCATCCCTCGGTCCCTACCTCGATGGTGACATGGTTATCCGCGGCGGCCTTTTTCACATCGGCCCGGCGATTTCCCAAGAGGCGTAGCCCGTGCGGATCGAAAGTATTGATCGATGCGGTGAGATCGACAAAGTGCGACTCGCTCGCCCCCCAGTTGCCGCCTTCCCAGATAAAGATGGACGGATTGTTTCTGAAATAAACAATCATGTCCCGAAAGGCGTTTGACCGGATGTCCCATGCACCCTCCCCATCGCCCTCGCCGCAGACTCCCGGCATCAGGGTGACAAATCCGTATCGATCACCCATCGCAATCTCCGCGGGCGATCCGGCGCAATGGCCCCAGCGGATGAAATTGCCACCTGCCTCGTCCATCAGCCGATAGGTGAAATCCCGCAGCCAGTCTGGCTGGGCCGCTCCAAGGCCGGCCCAGCCCCCGGTGGGCTTCTGACCCCAGCCGTGCAGCTTCACGTGCTCACCGTTCAGCCAGAATCCGCTGTCTTTGTTGAAATCGAAGCTGCGGACACCCAGGGGAGTCCGATACACATCCTTCACGACGCTCCCGATCTTTACGATCGTATACACGCTGTAGAGATACGGATGACGCGTCAGCCACAGCTTCGGGTTTAAGACTGTTGCAGTTCCCTTAAAATTATAGACGGCGCCCGCTGCAATGTTCTGGCTTGCGGTGACCGTCTGAACCACGTTGCCATCGTTATCGACAATCACCCCTTCCCATGAGATCAGCCGGGTGATCGATTCGTCATTTTTCACCTGGGCTTCAATCGTCACTTCGGCGCTGGCGGAGCTGACGTTGCTGGCATAGACGTAAGTCCCTTTGGTTTGGAGGTTATCGTACAGCGGCAGCGTCACATGCAGCTTGTCCATCACATGCAGATAGACATTTCGATAAATTCCGCCGTGGGTCGGGTGCCAGTGTTCGTGATTCCACGGGATTGGATTGTTGTCGTTGAAAAGATCCGAGCGTTCGTTGTTCGCCTTGACGGCGACCACGTTCTCAGCCGTTCCGAAGTTCAGATAGGGCGTCAAATCATAACCGAATGGCGTGAATCCCGAACTGTTTTTTCCAAGGTAGGCGCCATTCACATAAACATCCGCGATCTGCCGCACGGCTTCGAATTCAATGAAAACTTTCTTGCCGGAATCGGCGGCAGGCAGCTTGAAGTGCTTCCGGTACCAAACGGTGCCCCGCCACTGGTTGGCCTCCCCCACATGGTTGCCCACCATGTAATCGTCGAATGTGTCGATATCGTTGAATGTATGGGGGCAACTGACGGCGGTCCAGGCGGAATCGTCATATCCGGCACCCTCGGCGGCACCGGGATCGGCTTTCAGGAACTTCCAATCATAGTTGAAGTTGTATTTGGTCCGATTGCTTGCCGGTGGGGTATATGCCGCCGCCGAGGGCAGGAACAGCAACGAGACCATCAGGAGTGAAAAGAGGAGGACGAACTGTTTCGAGGATATCATGATATGATGGTGCTGTTCAATAGCGGGAAACACTGATTTTGTAAAATGCCTTTGAGAGATGCGGGAATTCTTCTGTGAAAGTTCGCTCCGCACCGTTGCCTGCCAGAGGTGCGGAAACCGGAACCCATGCTCCGTCGATGGCGATGGATTTCATTACTGTGTAAGTCCGGTCCGCCACGGTTCGCCAATGCAGCGTGTAGGCTCCCGAAGGCTCGATCGTGAGGCTGTTGACCCGGAAAACGGAGTTTGCGTCGGTGGGAAACGTTCCCGCAATGAATTCGTCGAGATTGCTGGTTAAGTCACCATCTTCATCGCCGCGGGGATTTCTGTTGAGCGAGCCGAACATCTGCATTTCCCATTGATCGGGCATACCGTCCAGATCGCTATCGGGGAAGGGAGCGTTCACGGTGTAGTTAATGAGCGGGCGTGTCTCCGGCGTGCCTGCCATTCCACCGTCCGCGGAAGTTATATTGTAACGGACGTCGTCGCTGGCCGGACCTTGGAGGCTGAAGCGAAGAAAGACGTATTGTCCGATGCCGCCGCCGCTTGCGTATTGGGTGTTCAGGTACGTCCTCAACGTTTCATCGGCAGAGGGCAGGGTGTTGTAGCGAGTGTCAATCGCCGATGCAGGAGTGAGGATGGATGCTTGCAACGCGGAGGCGTTGGGGGCCGCGCCGAAAGGTCCGGTGTAGTAGTCCGTCGCGAGAATCGTGGAGGCAGTCCGCTTGGGCAACGCATACAGATCAACGTCAGGCTGTCCTGCGACCATATTTTTGGTGTCCTTGAAGTGAAACCCAAATGAGGCCGTTACGAAGGGATCGGTGACTGAGCCGAGATTTGGCAACTGGAAAACCAGAATCGCGCTCCGCTCTCCAGCGGTAAAGGACTTGCCAACCATCAGGGAGGCACTCGCGCCATCTTGGATTGTCCCCCCTTGCCGGACCGTGGCGTCTGCAGGGTCGCCAACCAAGATGCGCCTGTCAGATGGATTGAAGGACGAAATGGTAATGGTGACCGTGTCGGAGTGCGCCGTGCCAGAATTGCTGGAAACTGTCAGCGTCACAATGTGGGTGCCTACGGCGAAGGACACGAGGGGCCTCATTCCCGTGGCGATTTGAGTGCCACCTTCCTTCCAAATATATTGGCTGATCGTGGTGTTGGCAGCGCTGGATCCGCTACCGTCCAAGATCAATGTCTCGTTGCCGTTGGCGTCAAAGTCAATCCACGCGATGTCAGGGCCAGCATCGGCGTTGACCGAGCCGGATGATCCGTTTTGAATGTAATCTTCAAGCACGGTCCGAATGTCCGAGGGCGATCCTAACTGAAGGCCTGGATTCACATTCGCACCGGTCAGCCAGTAGAGGGTCATCCCCGCATCCGAGCAGTCGAACTTTCCGGAAATTGCGGCAAATTTGAATTGAGGATCCACATAGGCCCGCGTTGCTGCAAACTCCCCACGTTCCCAAACCCATCTGATGCGCGGGTCGCCATGATCGCGCGCCCAATACCAATCACTCAATGATGTTTTCAAATTCACGTTTTGGTCGGTAATGCGGGCGACGTGGGCACCCGGCGATTGAATCGCGAGAATGTCGTCGAGGTGGTGGAAGCTTCCGGCGTCATTGTTCGGATGGTGGGTGATGACATGGACATGCTGCATCACCCCCGGATTGGTCAGCAAGGCAGCATCATAAAGGACATCCGGTTCGCCCGCTTCGACGATCCAAAGCGGATCGACGGCGGTGGAGGCATTCATGGCGGCTTTGAGTTCGGCTACCACCTGAGGCTTCTGGTTGCGGCAGTTCCAGAACGTGAGGTGGCCGAATCCGCCCCAGCGACTGGCGGTGCCGTCGCAACTTACTTGATTCATCCCCTCCCGGGCTTGCTCTTCCGCGATTCCCGCCGCTCCTGCCGCAGTGAACTGTGGCTTGTTGGTTAGCTCGCAGGCATGGGAGTAATGCACAAGGCGCTGCTCCATTCCCGCGGCGCGTATCATGGCGAGCGCTACCGGCGTGGCACAAACGTCGTCCGGGTCAACGGCATTTCCATCGGTGACAATGGCCAAGCGACCCGGTGGCGGACCACTTCTCAGGGAAGTGGCCGTATAAGACAGGTCCAGATTCCGCCAGCGTCCGCGGGCCCAGGCGGTGCCGCCATTTTCGGGGATCTCACCGTTGGTGTGGGTGTTGGACTCGATGGCGATGCTGTCTCCATAGTGAAGCTCAATACCGGTCCACGTTTGAACATTCTCCGTGAGGTCAAGCGGCGAGCCGGCACCGATACGTGGGTTCTGATAGGTCGCTTTCACCACACTATTGACGAGGAATCGATAGGTAGATTCGCCGTCTTCTTCGACGAGGGTGGTGAGGTGGAGGCTGTAAATGCCGTTGATTCCGTCAAAGGTGCGGCTGGCGCGGACGAACTTTCCGCGGTTGGCAACGATCGATGCGTCGATGGCGAGGGCGTTTCTTGCTGTGTCCTTGTAGTAGGGAACCGTGCCGGAAGTTATTGTGGGGAACGCCGAGATCGCGGCGTGGCTGTGATCGGGTATCAGGGCGCGGGTGGATTCGGGAAGGCTGGTGTTTTCTGCTGCACCGCTGCTGGACGCGGTGGTGTGCCAGAAGACGATCCGGTCAATTTTGAAGAACTTCGAACGGCCGGAAAGCACGAGAGTATATTCTTTACCGGCCTTGAAGTTATAGTAAGGATTTCGTTTGTTGTCGGTGCCGCCGGGATCAAGGCGGTATTTGGGGAATTTGTAGGACCAGTCGAACTGAAGATTCGCCCCACCAAAGTACTTGGTGTCGCTCTTGAGGACGCTGAGCGTTGCGTCATCGGTGTGGTTCCGACCGGCGTTGGGGCCGGGACCATAGTCGCCTTCCACCCTCACGTAGCAATCATTCGCCACGTCCGTGCGACCGTCGATCGTTTCCTTGGCGCAGCGAAGGTCCAAGTAGTACAGCCCGCCAGTGTTGATCTTGAACTTGAACACAAGCGGCGACACCGCGGGCCCGGAGGCGAATTCATTGCCGGTGAATTCAAGATAGCCGGTTCCTGTGTAGTTGTTGATGGTGGTTTTCTTCACCCATAGTCCCAAGGGGGAATCGGCATTTTCGGCCTCCATGGCGACTATGCCGTTCTGCTCGATGTAGGTTCCACTTCCCACACTCGGAATCATCGGCGGTGGGGTGCCACTGTTAATAACCGAAAAGCGGATCATCATGGCGTTACCGGAGGTGCCGCCTCCGCCGCCTTGAGTGTAAGGTGTGGCCGTTACCGTGTGATCTCCAATCGCAGGCGTCCAAGCCCGAAAGACTCCCGCATCGTCACCCGCGATCGCGTAGGGCCTGACGGTCTCCACTCGATAGGCTGGCACCGAGTCGTACCCGAACAGAACACTACCCACGGAATCTGGATTAGTGAGCGCGTTGATGTTCAGATTGGTTGTAGGCAGCGTAGCGAGATCGAGCACCGCACCATCGGCCATGGGGTTGAATCCGGCGATCGGCAGGTTAGTGTCGGAATTGATGAGTTGCAATCCGGTGACAGCCTGCTGAGCGTGTATAGCCGAAGCCGAGATGAAGAATAGGGCGCAGAGGAAATTGATAAATTTCATAAGTGGATTTCCGCGAGCATTTTCGTGTCAAATCGAACGGGGCACCCTATGGCACGACAATCTCCAGACGCATGAAACGCTTGGTGTTTGGACCGACTGCGACAGTAGCCTTAATGGTTTGGAGCGTACCGTCATCAGTCAGGACTTGCTCTGTGGTATCCGCAGAGCTCCATGAATCTCGCGCGAGCATTTCGCTCCATTGAACATTGAAGATGATGCCATCGGCCATGGCGGCCCTGCTGCGGGTGTAAGTGAATTCCAGGTTATCGCCCTTCCGTGCGACGGGCGTGGAGGTGATGCTGGTCGCAACAGGACTTTGTCCGGTGCCGAATTCAACCAGATTATTTTCTCCGTCGCCGTTGGCGTCGAAGGCGTCACTTGCGGTGCCGGAGTTCGCGGTAGTGCCGAAGTTTGCGAACCGCCAGGTCTGGCTTCCGTTGCCGGTAACTCTGATTTCGAACGACGCGTTGCTGGTCCGCGTTCCATCGTTCACGGTCAGCGTAATGGTGCTGCTCGCTAGTAAATTTGCAACGGGCGTTATGATAACAGTTCGTTCCGCCGCACTGCCGCCGAAGACCAGGTTCGATGGCGGGACAAGCGCGGGATTGGACGAAAACCCGGATAGCGTGAGAGATGACACTGGCGTCTCCAGATCACCAACGGTGAATGCAATGGCTCCTATGTTGGTGTTCACCGCGACCGCCAAGTCGCTGACGGCTGTGATGGTAGGCGGCGTGTTGGTGGTATAACTGAGTTGTGGCCAGATGTTCGTGTCGCCGGCTCCATCGTTCGCCGCCGCCGCACCGTCGGCGGAGGTGAAGACATAACGGAGATTGTTCGACATCGCCGCGTCGTTGCTCAGGCGAAGGAAAACAAACTTTGAGGCTCCCGCGCCCGAATTGTATTTGGCGTTGAAAAAGGTCGTCAGGCTGGAGTTTCCACCCACCGAACTCTTTGTAATGCCAGTCGGTGAGCTGGGCGTAATTAGGCCGGCCTCGAGAAGTGTGGCCGCGGCATCGGGTGTTGAATCACCGAAATAGTCTCCCGTGAGGACGGCGGAGGAAGTGGAAATACGGGCCAGCCCGTAAAGATCCGCATTCGCGGTAGGAACTCCGTTGAGGCTGGCAAGGTTCACCGAGAAGAAAGCCGAGCTGAAGGGATTTGAGACAGGCCCAAGATCGGGAAGCAGGAAAACAAAAACCGGTGAGCGGTTTACGCCAGGGCTGGCACCGGCCCTTCCGCAGAAAAACGTG
Organism: Verrucomicrobiales bacterium; assembly: GCA_038235225.1. Taxonomy (GTDB): domain Bacteria; phylum Verrucomicrobiota; class Verrucomicrobiia; order Verrucomicrobiales; family Akkermansiaceae; genus Luteolibacter. The sequence continues at coordinate 9,229 of JBBSUD010000096.1, read as the reverse complement.
AGATCGCTGGCAGTGCTACCCAAGCTGCCGTTGGAAATCGGGCTGGCATCAGCAAAATTGCTGTGGATCGAGCCTTCAACGCGGATCTGCACGGTGTCGGTGGCCGTGAGTGCGGCAACATCGGCTACTGTAAGTATGAGAGTGTGGACGCCGGAGCCCAAACTGACCGTAGGATTGGCGCCTGTCGCGATTTGCAATCCGTTCTCTTCCCAGACGTAGCCGGTGATCGAGCCATTGCCTGAGGTCGATGCTGATCCGTTCAGAGTGACCGACGCGTTTCCGCTATTTGCACTGACGATCTGGTCAGGACCGGCATTGGCGACAGGATCTGATGTTGCCGGGGATATGGCGACGTTGTCAAAAACGGCGGTGACCAGTTTGCCGTTGTCGTGGCTGGTTACGGCCAGCGAAAGATATACATCGGCACCCATCGTGATGGTGGTGGGTGAACCGATGGCCGTCCAATTGATGCCGTTTGCCGAGCGGAAGCTGGTAAATGTGTCGCCGTTACGTTTGATCTTTACCCAATACGGAGCGGACAAACCCGAGACGACGGTGTTCACGGAGTTGCCGCCCGCGACCGAGCGTTGCTGGAACGTCGCGCCGCTGCCGGGCGTGACGAACGTCGCTGCGAGAGGAGAATTGGCCGCCAGCGTTTCGCGAATCATCACTCCGACCTTCGCCCAAGGATTCGTTACTCCGGTCAAGCTGGCGACGCGGGCGACAATTTCGCAATCTCCTCGGACGGGGCGATAGACTGCTTGAAATTGGTCAGCCGTGCTCCAAATGTCCGCACCCGAGCCTTGGACCGTGAACACACCGGCGGCCTCACGTGCCGAACCGGCAGTCGGCGATCCAATGTCGCCTTGCTCCCAAGGCGGTGGGAGCGAGGGCACCCGAAACTCGATTTTCTGGAATGAGAAAGAGGACAGAGGAACCGTGAGACTGAGCTTGGAAATGCCCGTGACGCCTCCAGCCGTGGTAACAATTGTCGTCCAGCCTGACCACTGCAACTCGTTATATTGAGCGTAGGCACTCCTGCCATTCTTATAAAGTGTCTTGCCCGGTTCGACGAGTATTTGATCGAGAAGGCCGTTCTTATCTGTCTGGTTGGTCGAGGTCGGATAAATGCGGTTGATGACCCATCCGCCCTCGCTTTCCCATTTTCCTGCGAGCGGATTATCCTTCACGAAGAGCTGCTGGACGTTGGTATCGCGATCATAGGTGGCAATCCGATATTTATAAGCCGTGCCGGCGGGCATCGGGACCGTGAGCGAAATATTCACGGGCTCATCGGCGAGGTAGGCCGGGTTCGCATTGTAATTATAGATCAAAGCATTCACCGCGGTTCTGGCGGAGTCGGCGCAGAAGATACCGTCGATCTTGTTGTTGGTGCTTCCTGGTGCGCCAGACTTCTGTCCGATGTACCGATCATTACCCAGCATGGTGGCCAGAGCGAGAAATGTCGGATCTTTGGTGTGGTCACCCCAACTGTGGACTTGCGTCATTGAGTGATCATAGACCATTTTAGCGAGCATTCCGACAAAAGCGGCATTGTGAGAGGTTCCGACTCCCATATTGAATCCATCGTCATCCCGTTCTGTGAAAAGGGAATATTCCGGGATCTCCATATGTTTGGTAGAATCCCATCCCGGCGCGTCCACGAAGGGCTTGAAGTCGGCGTTCCAAGCGTTGTCCAGGTTCACACTCTTGTAAAATGGGTAGGTGGAAACACCGAAGAAGTCGCATTTCACGTTGTTCTGGCTACACCAGGTAACGAACTCGGCACCATAGCGTCCGTTACCTCCGGCCCCGAGGAAATGCGACGCCAGCTTCGCGTTAGGCAGAACCGATAGAACAGCGTTGGCAGTGTTTCGATAGTGATTGAAAAAGTCCGTTTTACTACCTGCCCAGTGGTGAGGCCGGTAGTCTGATTCGGTCCCGATCCTGAACTGCCATTTCTCTACCTCTGCCAAGCCATAGGTTTGGATCAGCTTGTTCATCGTCGCGACGATGAAGGCATTCCAGGCGCCGGGATCTCCGGGTGGCAGGGAGTTGCCGTAGGTGGTCACCCGATCCGATTCCTTGTAGGATCCGTTTGATCCGTCGGCGTTGAAAGTCAGCCCTCGTTGAAAGCACCACGGCACGTTGTCGAGAACGAGTTGGTGGATCTGTTTACCCTGCGCGCGGACGGCATCAATACGGCCCGTGAGTTTGGACCAGCGGTAGGAATATTGGGTGCCGTCCCAATAGCAGACGTCCTCCAACTCCAACATGGATCCACTCGAATCGGACCAGCCCCCGAGCAACCGGATGCAGTTGACCGAGTTCGCCTGGGGCGATTGCTGGGATCCGACGGAGGGGTAAGCCGGAATCTGGTTGCGGACGCTCCAGAAGTTATAAATTTGCTCCCGCTTGTTCGCATTGTTGGAGAAATCGCTGCTCAGAGTGACGTCAGCGAAAGCAGCCTGATACCACAGGCAGGCAATTCCGACCACGGGAAGAACGGCTTTGAGCACGGTTTGGATGGCTCGATGGGTTGGTCTCATTTTCTCTGGAAGCGGTAAATATTGAATGGCAGTTGGTCCTAGTTGACAGGTGAACGCCGGAAGGCATATTCATAGGCGTCTTCAAGCGCTTTGTATTGATCGAGGGGTCCACCCCCCCAGCTATTTCTACCGCCGACTCCCAGCTGATGGGCGTCGATGTTGAACTCCTTCATCAGCCGGATGTCCCTCATCATGGTTTCCCGGGTGACCACCTGTCCTTTCACGGGGTCGAATTCATGCCGGTTGACACCCTTCAACTTCACCGGCACTCCGTTGATCAGATAGAGGTTTCCCTTGATCTCCGATTTCTTGAAGCCGACCCGTTGAGGAATGATTTCAAGCTTGCTACCCGATACATCCTTGAGCGTGAGCAGCAGGGTATAGAGATAGGGATCCTCCGCATTCCATTTGCGCGGGGCGACGATCGGATAACTGAACCGCGATGAACCAGCGGGAATCTCGCCTTCTAAAATCGTCTTGCCCGCGTCGTCCATGAGTTCTACCCCGATGGCTCCGGATCCGGTACGCTCCACCTCGATATTGAGCGTCGCATTGCGATAGTCCTTGTCTAGATCGGTGACTACCTTGAAATCACGGATGTGCGAAGCGCTTCTGGATGTCATATAGACATCGCGAGAGATTCCGCTCAAGCGCCAGAAGTCCTGGTCTTCGAGGTATGAACCGTCACACCATCGATAGACTTCCACCGCCACGAGATTGCGCCCGGGCTTGACGAAGCGAGTGATGTTGATTTCCGCAGGGGTGCGGCTGCCCTGGCTGTATCCCACGCGTTCACCGTTGACCCTTAGGTAAAACGCGGAGTTGACACCATCGAAAATCGAAAACGTTTCGCTGTCGGTCCATCCTTCCGGGAGTTCGACCGAGTGACGGTAGGATCCGACTGGATTGTCATCGTGCGGAATGTGCGGAGGATCCTTGGGAAATGGATAGACCACATTGGTGTAGAGTGGCAGGCCGTATCCCTGCATCTCCCAGTTGGACGGGACCGGGATGGTCTTCCATGCGCTATCGTCAGATCCGTTCTGGAAAAATGATGCGGGTCTATCGCCGGGTTTTGGAACCCATTTGAATTTCCAGTCCCCGTTGAGCAGTTTGAACCAAGGAGACGGGGTGCGGTCCTGATAACTTGCGGATTCGGAGGCTGGATAGGCGAAGAATGTCGCGTGGGGTGCCACGGTTCCGAGTTGAATCACTTCGGGATTCTCCCAGTCAAGCGAAGCGGCGTGCGACGGCAGGGATATTCCGCAAACGAAGAAAATTGCGAAGCACGAAAGTTTTTGAATCATGGAATGTTGGTTGAGACTGTTGCCTGAGCTCGCGAGTGTTTTGATCGTTTCAATTGCCGCCTCAAGGAAGCGTGACCTGGATTTTGGTAAACCGGTTCGTGATTGGAGCGGAGGAGTCAGTGAAGGAAAGTTCGCCACTCGTGCCCGCCAGCGAACCGGAGGCCGGGATGCGCGACCTCTTTGAATCTCCCCTCACGGACTCGGGAAATCAATGAAGATCCCACACGGCGGGGACCATGTGGGATATTCATCTTGGTTTGGATTAGGACGGCCCCCCTCCTTTGCGAGGAGCCGCTTCCTGTTTGATTATGGAGTTGCGATTGCCACATTGAGGCGAGCGAAGAGCTTGCCCGTGGTGGTCAAGGTGTTGGCCAAGGTTACCACGACCTGATCGTCGGAACCATAGAAGCCGGAATTCACCGTGATGCTCACGCCGGGAGTGCCATCCACCGCCTTGGTCCAGCCATTCAAATCGGATCCATATTCCACCGCGATGGTGGCGTCCGGATCTCCATTTGCCAAGGGAGTGCGGCGGAATTCGAATACCAAGTCGGTTCCCACGACCGAGGAGGTCGGTGTTTTGGAGGCATCGTCCGATCCCGATGTTGGATCACCGCCGACGACATATTCGATGCCGGTGCTGAGACCGCCGCCATCGAAATCCAGCGAAGGAGCGGTGTTGGTCAATCCCGGGAATCCAGATGCCCAATTTTGATATCCGCTCGCGGTGACGATCAGGGTCCCCGTGCCGGCGGCGAAATAGGCATCCAAAGCCCCCACGCCCAGCCCGCCATTGTCCGCGCCGCTGTCGGTGTGGCCATAGACGCCGCCCGATCGCGGGGTGGTGCCGGTGAGGAATTTTCCGACAAGGTCGGTGCCGGCGTAGCTCAGCTTCAGCAGCGCGCCAAACTCCGCGACCGTCACGGTGGAATCATCATTGTTAGGGTTGGCGCTGCCGAGGACGAGCGTCCCGCTGGATACGAGCGTATTGCCACTGTAGGACACGGCTCCTGTGAGCGCGAGATCGCCGGCACCATCCTTGGTCAGGGAGCCGGCACCAAAAACCACACCGGTAAATGTAGCGATTTCCGGGTCGAAGGCCGGGCTGATGATCTTGGCCGCTCCTTCCAAGCTGACAGGCGCCGCGATGGTCGTGGTAAATGCGGGAAGTGACAGATTCGCGGTCAGGATCGAGATGCCGGTGACATTCTGCAGAGCCAACGAGTCGTTGAGTTTCAGCGTGCCACCCTCGACCCTTACGGTTCCGCTGAAGGTATTGGCATTTGAAAGCTGTGCGGTATTGCTCTGAACTTTGACCAGGTTGAGAGTGCCAGCGGTATTCTGGATGATTCCGGTGAAATTGCTATTCGACACACCGAATCCGATCGTGAGGGTCGACAGTCCGTCAACCGCGGTTGTATCGACGATTCCCGATCCATCCAGGCCGTTAATAACTTCAGAGAATCCGTTGAGGTCGAAGGTGCCGTTCACTGTGACGTTGCCTTTGCCCGCGCCCTGCGGAATGACTTCATTCGCACCGAGCTGTAAGATACCTGCTGTGATCTTGACGCCGGTGCCCGGGGCATTGAAGTTATTCGCACCGGATAGAATCACCTTGCCGTCTCCCTGTTTGGTAAACGAATTGTTGCCAGAGATGGGGCCTGCCAACGTCAATGTCCTCCCGGTCCGCACATCCCAAACATTGGGAGCATTCATCGCGAGGGCGGCATTCAAATTTAGATCGACCGTGGCCGCGCTTAAATCTATGTCCGTATCGGCCAGTCCCAAGGTCAGGGTGTTGCCCGCCTCAATGGTGACCAAGCCACCGGGATTCTTGATCGCGATTCCTCCCCAAGTGAGATCGGCTCCCATAAAGGTCGTGTTGGCCGTGGTTACGGTGCTGTCCCAGATGGCGACATCAGAGCCGCCGGGAAGACCTGCGGTCCAACTGGAAACCAGATTCAAATCGTCGGAGTTATCGGCCTTGACGGAAGTGAAAACAGCTCCGTCGGTCAGAATGATTTTCCCCAAGCCGCCGGGACCGCCGTTTTTCCCAGCGCCGACAGTTTGTGATCTTCCGCCACCGCCACCGCCACCCGAATTAGCCCCTGGGAATCCGTCACGGTTACCGGATATGGTGTTGCCCCCGGTGCCACCGCCATCAATGCCACCCGCACCTGCGGTCCAAGGGGCGACAGAGAGAGCGTCTCCCCCGTCATTCGCATTGCCTGCGCCGCCGCCACCCGCGCCGGCTGCCTGAGTGGGCCTTGTCGCACCGTCTCCTCCGGAGAACGCCGTGTCGCCTATGGAGTTCGCGCTGTCGCCACCAAGTCCACCGGCTCCGGCAAGGGGGATGTCTGTCGTTGTTTCGATGGACTCGCCGCCTTTGCCGCCCACGGCAGTCACGGTGGCGGAGTCTCCCGTGAAACTGACATCGGTGCCGTCGACGATGATCGGATTGCCCTGCACGACGGGATTCGTCGCGGCAGTGGGTATGGTAATGGTATAGGTGATCCCCGGGGTCACCGCAATCGCGTTGCCCTTAGAGTATGCGCCGCCACCACCGCCACCGCCGCCGGCATGGTTGGACCCGGTCGCGCCCGAGAATCGATAGGCACTGCCGCCCGCGCCGCCGCCGCCCCAGCACTCCACGGTGATGGACGTGACCCCGTCCGGGCAGACCCAGTCGAAGGTTCCGACCGTATTGTAAACTTCGGTGAAAGCATAAAGACTGGATGGGCACAGCAGACCGAAAGTGAAAGCGATGATGGCGGGGCAGGAATGGATGAATTTTTTGATTTTCATAGGTTTTGTAGTTGGTCGGCTGCAATGGTTTCGGGCAACCGGGGTATTGGGGTTTTTTGGAAATCAAGTAGGATCTCCCGCACATGGCGATGCAGGATCCCTACGGTTTCCTTGGAAAATCAAGCTTGCCGGAAGCATGGGCATGCTGATTCACACACTGGAAAGATGGTGGAGGATTTCCAGAAATGTGTCGTGCCACGAATTCCCGTGACACGATCCGCATGATTACAATTGGACTTCCCATCCGGCCATTCACGGCGGGACCACTCTCAGCCGCACGAATCGCTCGCCCGCCATCTCCAATGGAATGGTGGATTTCACGGTCTCAAACGTGCCACTCGCGGAGATCCTATTTCGGACATCTCCGCACGAGTCCGCGGCAAGGCTGTCACTCCAACTGCCGTGTGACGGAACGCCATCGACCATGCCCCCTTGTTGTGGTTGTATTCGAATCGCTCACGGCCACGGTGCCGAAGCTGGCGACCGCCTCCGCCTGACCCCGCCGCAGTTAGACGGGCAGGGCACCTCCTCATCGGTTCAGGTTCTTTCTGTAACAAGGAGATATTGGTCACGCCGGATTCGATCACGGTGGCGAACGGGGGAAACGCGCTTTCGGATGATGCGCTCTCCGCCTCCACGGTGTAGGTGGATCGTGTCTTTACGATATTGCCGGAGCGCCATGCGCTGCGGCTTTGCAACAGGATTTTCGCAACGCCGGTCAGGGTGTTGAAATGATTTCCGCCGTTGAGAGCCTCCGGGGCGAAGCGGGTGTTGTATTCGAATCCGTCGCAACTCGCGAGCACGATCCAGAGTTTTGGATTTTAGAAACGGGTGGCTCCAAGCCGTCAGCGCGGTCTGCAGGTCGCTGTTCCGGAGGACGGGATCGGTGCGGATGTCAAACAGGAAGTGTCTGTAGGGTTGGAGAAATGGCTGATAGCCTTCGCCCGCATTGCGGACGATCGTGCCGAAGTTCATGTTGTTCACACCGTCCTGCGTGAATGCCAGACGGATGTCATCGAGTTCGGAGGCGGTGTTGTAAGTCCGGCCGTTGGCGTTGTAAAATTCGAGTAGATCACATTCTGGCCGGGGTTGGCTGTGTCCAGTTAGTTGTCAGGGGATGGGTATTCATGGATGGCTCCGCAACCGGGTCACTTAACTCACGTTGACGAGCAGGCTCGCAGGTGTTCTTCAGATTGCCCTTTCACTGAAACTCGTGACAGTTATGAAAATCCCGCATGACTCTCGCCATGCGGGATTCTCGTTCTGAACCGATTGTGGGCGGCTCATCCTTTGCGAGGAGCCGGAACCTTGCCCGGTTATGGGGTGGTGACTTTCACGTTGAGGCGGGCGAAGATCCTACCGCCGGTTGCCAAGCTGTCTGCCAGGGTCACGACGACTTGGTCGTCCGCACCGTAGAAGCCGGTGTTCACCACGATGCCAACACCGGGATCGCCGTCAACGGCGGTGGTCCAACCAAGCAGGTCCGAACCGTATTCGACGGCGATGGTGGTGTTCGAATCACCATTTGCCAAAGGCGTGCGGCGGTATTCGAAGACCAAGTCGGTTCCCACCACCGATGAGGTCGGTGCGAGCGAGGCATCGTCGGACCCGAGGGTCGGATTGCCACCAACGACATACTCGATGCCGGTTTCAAGACCGCCGAGATCGAAGTCGAGCGAGGGATCTGTATCGGTCAGTCCCGCGAATCCCGCGGCCCAACTTCCATAGGCGCTTGCGCCGACCGTGAGGGTGCCGGTGCCGGGTGCGAAAAAGGCATCAAGCGCGCCGACTCCCTGGCCACCGTTGTCAGCGCCGCTGTCGGTATGGCCATAGACACCATCCGGCTGCGAGGTGGCACCGGTAACAAACTCGGCAACGAGATCGCTGCCGGCGAATGTCAGTTCGAGCAAGGCACCCGAGGCCGCGATGGTGACGGTGGAGCCATCGTTGCCGGAGTTGGCGCTGCCGAGACTCAGCGTTCCCGCGCTCACCAGGGTGTCCCCGCTGTAGGTGAGGATGCCGGAAAGCGTGAGCGCACCGGGTCCGTTCTTGGTCAGGCCGAAATTATCGCCCTCGAAGATGGGAGTGAAACCACCGTTGAGGTAGCCGGAGGTGCCAAGCAGGCCGGAAAACGCAAAGTCGGCGATGTTGTTGACGGTTAGCGTGGCGGCGGTGGCGCTTGAGTTCGCGATCACCGCCCGGTCGGCCATCGCGCCGGTGCTGGTCAGGCCCGCGAGCGATTGGTCGAACCCGTTGAGGTCGTATTCCGCGTAGCGTCCGCTGCCTGTACCGACGTTGTTGATCGTCAGCACCGTCGTTGCGGGCAGCGCGTTGGCGACCGTTTGTCGCACGGCCAGGGTTCCTCCCGCGGTGTTGTTGATGGTAGTGTTGCCGTCATAGGTGCCGGGCCCGCCGAGGACGACGATGGGTCGGTTGTTCGCATTCAGGTTGGTCCGGATTTCCAAGTCGCCGGTGCCACCGATCCCACCGTCCAGGGTGACCGTTTCGATCAAGCCATTGCCCGGACTGGTGCTGATGATTTTGCCACCGCCGCCGAGGGTGATGGGT
>JBBSUD010000095.1:0-23189 GCA_038235225.1 Verrucomicrobiales bacterium | reverse complement strand
CGAGGGGTAATAGGTCCGGGTGTCGTCGCGGCGGAGGCCGTTGGAAACGCGCGCGGGCGGGAGCAGTTCGCGCAAATCCATCATGGCGCCGAGCAGGAGCGTGGTGTCGCGCAGGCGCAGCGGGCGGCCGCGGAAGAACACAGTGCTATCCGCGGAAAGCGTGGCGCGGAGACGGTGCGGCGCGGTGTGGAAGAAGAAATCCATGCGGAATTCCGGCTCTTGCTCCTGCCGGTATTCGCGGACTTCGTGGGTAATCGTGAGCGAGGGGCGGGCCTGGGTGGAGCGCTCCTGCACAGTCACGGATTTCCCGCGGCTGCGGGTCAGGAAACCGCCGGCGACGAAAACGAGCTCCTCGCGGGGCCGGGATTTCTCGCGGCCCATCGTATCGGTGAAGACGAGGGCTTCGGGATCCAGGGTAATCCGCTGGATGGTGAAGGCTTCGTGGAGGTGCGGGATTTCCGCGTCGGCGATGATGTCGGTGGAAAATCCGCGGGTGCGCAGGGCGGCTTGGAATTTCTCCGCGTCCTCGCGGGGCAGGCTGGAGACGACGATTCCGAACAGATCCCGCGCCATGCCGGCGCAATCCGCGCGGGCGACGGAGGGCACGGCCAGCGAGGCTTCTTCCATCGCCTCGCGGCCGATCGTCTGGTCAAGCGAGGTTTGCAGCAGGCTGTAAGTCGGCATGGCCGGTCAGCGCTTGCGGGTGAGCATGAACTCGTTGCCTTCGGTATCGAAACACATGGCAAGGTGCGGGACCTCGCCATTTTCCTCACGCGGCTCGCGGACGATGCCGCCGCCTTGGCTGGCGATTTCGGCCGCGCCGGCGACGACATCGGCGACTTGGAGGCTGATGCCCGTCCAGGTGCGCTTGCCCTCGCCGCCGTTGTGAATCGCGATGGTGGCACCGACGATTTCCAGCTCCGCCATAATCTCGGAGGAGTGGACGACGCGCGCGCCGAACGTTTCCCGCCAGAACCGGAGCGCGCGCTCCATGTCCGCAGCCCAGATGACGTATTTGGCGCGCTCGACTTGCATGATTTCAGGATTGGAAAAGTTCGTCGTCCTTGAAAAAGCGTTTCAGCTCGGCTTGGGCGGATTCCGTGGAATCCGAGGCATGGCAGACGTTGCGCATCTTCGAATCCGAGTCCTTGAAGCCGAAATCCCCGCGGATGGTGCCGGCCGCGGCTTGGGTGGAATCGGTCGGGCCGAGCAGATCGCGGACGCGGGAAATGACGTTCTCGCCCTCCAGCGCCAGCGCGATGACGGGGGTTTCCTGCATGAAATCGCGGACCGACGGGAAGAACGGCATGGTGGCGATGTGCGCGTAATGCTCGGCGAGCATTTCATCGGTAAGGCGCATCATCTTGATGCCGCGGACGGCGAAGCCCTCGGCCTCGAAGCGGGCGAGGACCTTGCCGGTGAGGCGTTTGGAGACGGCGTCGGGCTTGAAGAGGATCAGGGTCGTTTCGGAACTCATGGCGCTCGGGTTAGGCCGGGGGCGGTGGATGTGCAAGTCATTTGGCGGCGTGGCCGGAGCCGGATTTCCGCGGGAAACCGGCTGAAATCGCACGGCTTGCACGGTGCCGGGCGGTCTGGCAGATTCCGCGGCATTGGAGACCGTGTGGAACAACGACCTGCCCGAGCGCATCGACCCGATGACGGCCAAAGAGCTGCGCCAAAGCCTCCGGCGCGGCAGCTTCACGATTCCTTTCCTAGCGATCCAGGCGATGGCGGTTCTGGCGATGGTCGCGGAATTCTCCATCGGCCACAGCGGGTCGAGCGACATCTGGCCCGGCGTGCTCAACCTGGCGCTGCTGGTCGATTCCGGCCCGTTCTGGATGGTCGTGGGCGGCATGTGCCTCGTGCTCATGCCGCTGGCCGGGCTGGTGCTGATGGGCCAGGAGCTGGAGGATGGAAATCACGAATTGCTCCTGCTCACCAAGCTCGGCCGGTGGCGTGTGGTCTTCGGTAAATTCCTGACATTGTGGGGCTTGTGCGTTCTTACCTTCATTTCCCTGCTGCCGTATGTGGTGGTGCGCTACCTCGTCGGCGGCGTGGAATGGTGGCACGAGGCGGCCTGCGCCGGGACAATCGTGGCTGGCTCGGCGATGCTCTGCGCCGGGGCGATCGGCGCGTCGGCCTTCAAGCGGTCCGCGGCGCGAATGGGGGTTTTCGCCCTTTTCCTTTTCTCCATGGCATTCGGCTGCGGGGTTCCGCTCGGAGTTTCCGCCGCGGTGTACGGCGGCTGCGGCGTGTTCTATCATGTCACAGCGCTCGCGGCGACGGTCTGCTATATCTCGATCGGCCTGGCTTTGGCGCGCTCCCGCTTGCGGCTGGCGGTGCTGAGTTATGAGGTGAATCCATCGGGCATGATCCTCGGTTTGCTGGCGTTCGCGCCGTTTGTTATCGGCTTCGTGACGGCGCTGACCGCCGGCTACGCAGGCATGATCGGCTTGGCGGGCCTGGCCGTGGTCGCCGCGAAAATGGACGCGACGCCCAAAGCTCCCGCCTGGATGAAGCCACCACCGCCGAACATGCCCCAGCCGGATCCGGTTTCCCCTCCTCCGCTGGCTTGAGTACATATAGCCACCGGCCACCTTACCGGACGCCATTCCCCAGCCAGCCTTTCCAACCGATGACCGCAAATGACCACCATTTCCGCCGCGAGGACCGGGCGGAGCGCTGGGTGCGGATCGCGGCGCACTTGGGCCTGCATCCGGAGGAGTTGGAAATCGCGCTGGAAAATCTGGCGCGCTGGGAAGCGCTCGGCAGGGTGCATCCGGGGCCGATCCGCGACTGGCGGGCGCGCATCCTCGCCGCGCGGAAATCCCCGGAAGCGATGCGCGCCTTCCTCGATTTCCTCGCCGCGCCGAACCACGATTCCGAGCAAATCAAATCCTGCTCGCCCTTCGTCGGCCTGACGATGGCGGCCCACCCCGATTTCCCGTGAACCTGATCGCGCTCCAACACCTGCTCCGCTCCGCCCGCGCGCTGGCGGAAGATCGGGAATTTCTCGTGCTCGAATCGGCCTCGCTGCTCGCATCGTTTCCAGAACTGGGGGCCGAATCCGCGCCGCTGGCCGCGACTTTCCGCGCCGATTTATGCCCCGAGCCATTCGACGAACTCACCGGGACCATGTTGGAAGAGGCGCTGGGCGAGAACCGCGCCTATTTCCGCCGCCACGGCTACCACGCGGACATTTTGCGGGACTCGATTCTCGAAACGCTGCCGCCGGGCTGGCGAGGGCGATTGGTGGAAATCCCGGACTGTGCCGGCGCCCGCGCGCTGGACCCGGTGGACTTGGCGGCGGTCAAGCTGCTCGTTGGCCGGCCGAAGGATTTGGAATTGGTGAAGATCCTCCACTCCACCGGCCGCATCGACGCGGAATCCCTGCGCCGGCGGATCGAGTCATTTGAAATCCCCATCGAGCGGATTCCCCGGCTCTTCGCGAATTTCCGCAACGCGGTCAGCTCCTAGCGCCCGCTCACGCCGCCTGCCCGCTGGTTTTGCTTCGCTGGGCGGCGCGTTTGGACGGGGATTTCCCGCGGGGCAGGAACGGGGAAGCGAGCGCGGTATCGAGATCGAAGATCTCGGAGAAATCCTCCTTTTTGTCAGAGTCCTGCCTGCCAAAGACCTGTTCCTCAATGAGATGGAACACCATGTCACCCACGTCCTGGCATTTCCGCACGCCCCATTCGCGCATCAGCGTGGAACCCATCGGGCCGAATTGTTGGAGCGCGAAATCCCGGAATCCTTCGAGCAGCTCCGGCCCGCACACATGGCGGGCTTGGCCTGCATTCGCCTCGGCGATGCGTTTGAGCGTGAAATCCAGCGCGTCCTTCAGGAAGAAGTAGGCGTGCGGGTCAAACCGCTTGTCCCGCTTCAAAATGGTGACGACGGATTGCTCGAAGGGCATGGGCTGCATGAGCGCGAGGATGGGGGGGCGCGCCCGGCCTGTCAAAACGGTTTCAAGCCGAGGCTGCGGCGGAAGTCTCCCGCGCGGAAATCTCTGGCCATGCCGGGGCCGCCGGATAGCCTGCGCGCGTGTTTCAAATCGTCTTCAACGAGATCAGCGCCGCGGAGATTTCCGCGCTCGACACGCTCGAACAGCTCGAGCTGCTCGACGAGTTCCAAGTGGGCAAGGAGGATTTGGAAAATCTCGCCGGGGAGCGCTTCGGCCGCATCGAGCGGGACGGCCTGGTGCTCCACCGGTTCCGCGCCAAGGACTACCGCATCTATTTCGAGGTCGGGGACGCGGCGGTCATCGTCCACCGGGTGCTGCACAAAGGGACGTTCTCCGATTTCAAATTCCGCTCGAAAATGCCGCTCGCGGAGGACGAGGCGCTGGCGAATTCCAAGCATTTCTGGAAGCTCATCGAAGAAGGCCGGAAGGCGCGGAGGCTCTGAGGACCGGCGGTTCGCTAGATTTTGCTTCCACCGTCCCAAGTCCCTGTCGCACCCTGCGGAACGATGAAATGGCTTACGATTCTGGTGCTGGCGGCGCTTCTAGGGGGTGCATGGTTTCTCTTTGCGAAACAGGGTGACGAAATCAAGAGGCTCCAGACCGAAATTGTGAAGGTCGAAGATAAAGGGGATCCCTACGAGAAGACCGGGAAAATGAAGGACCAGGTGGTTTCGCTCGAGGGCCAGCGGACCATCATCGGGATTTTGCTGACCTTCCTGAGCGCGGGCATCGTGGGGATTTTCTTCGTCGTCTATCTGCTGCCGTTCTTCGCCCAGCGCGTCACCCACGCGGTTTACGACAGCTCGGAAATGATCGAGGAAGACGTCATGCACACAGCGCGCTCGCTGATGGCGCAGGGCGAATACGAGGGGGCGATCGAGGCATTCCGGGAGGCCGCCGCGGCGGATCCGCTCAACCGGCTGCCGTATGTGGAAATCGCGAAAATCCAGAAGGACAACCTGCACGACCCGCAGGCTGCCATCCAAACGATCCGCCACGCGCTGGAAAGCCAAGAGTGGGAAATCAACGATGCTGCCTATTTCCTCTTCCGCTTGGCCGAACTCTACAACGACGTCGAGGGCAACCGCAGCTCGGCCATCGCGATTATGAATCAGGTCGTGGAGCAGTTCCCCGGCACCCGGCACTCGGCGAACGCCGCGCACAAGCTGCACGAATGGAGCGTGGAGGACAATACGAACGCCGCAGCCGGCGAGGAGGCGGAATACCTCGCCCGGCAGGCAGCCGCGGAAGAGGAAGAGGACCCGCAATCCTGAGCTTCCCCCTCGTGATCATTTTCCCCGCCGATGTCCGCCACGAGCGAAATCCGGCGGAGGGCGCGTGAGAGGGCGGGAGATTTCTGCGGGCGGCACCCGCTGTTCGCGGCGGCGTGCGTGGCGGCGGCCTGCGTCGCCGGCGCTCCGGGAGGAGTCGGCTGGGCCTTGGCGCTGGCATTCGCGGCGCTCGGCGGGTGGCTGCGCGGGCGGAAATGGGCGGTGGCATGGCTGCTTTACGGGCTGGTCCCGGTAGTCGTATTCGCCGTGCGGACGGCGCACCGGACCTCGCTGGAGCGGGCGCTCATCGCACAATCCGGCGGGCAAATGGTCGGCCGGCTCCAGGAAGACGCGCGAAGCATGGGCAGCGGATGGAGCGGGGTCGCAAAGCTCGCCGGCGGAACTCACGCCGGTGCGAAAGTTCTCTGGCAAGGCCGGGGCGAGGTCCCGGTGGACGGCGCGTGGGTGCGGGCGGCCGGACAGTTCGCGCCGCTGCCTGAGCGGCGGAATCCCGGGGAATTCGACGAAGGCACATGGCTCCGCAACCGCGGCGTGGCGGCGGCCTTCGCTGCGGATCTAGCGGCCGGCGATGTCTTCACCGGCCCGCGGGCAGCTCGCGGCGCGACCATCCGCCGGCATTTCCGCGAGGCGGTCACGCTTGGCTGGCCCGAGGAATCCCAAGAAGCGCAAGTCATCCGCGCCGTCGTCATCGGCGAGCGCCCGCCGGATGCGGATGCGCTGATCTCTGCATTTCGTAACAGCGGAACCCTGCACGCCTTTTCCGTGAGCGGCTTGCACGTGGCGATGGTGGGGAGCATCGGCTGGTTTCTGCTGCGCCTCGCCGGCGTGCCCCGGCGCTGGGCGGTGCCGGTGCTGCTGCCATTGATTTTCGGTTATTCCTGGCTCACGGGAAATAGCGCGCCCGCCGTCCGCTCGGCGTGGATGGCGGCGGTTTTCCTCGGCGCGTTTGCCTTCCGCCGCCGGCCGGATCTGCTCAATGCCTTGGGCGCCGTCCTCCTCGCCGCGCTGCTCTGGGACGGCCGGCTGCTCTTCCAGCCGGGCGTGCAACTCTCTTACGGTGTGGTGGCTGCGATCGCGATCGGCGGCTCGCTGGCAGGCCGCGCCTTCGCTTGGATTTCCCGTCCACCGCTCTATCTGCCGCAGCAGTTTCTGACGCACCGGCAGCGCGGATGGCTCAAATTCCGCCGCTGGCTGGCCGGTTCGCTCGGCGTCTCGGTAGCGGCCGGTGCAGGATCCACGCCGCTGTCGCTCTATCATTTCGGCCTGCTGACGCCCGTTTCCGTCCTCGCCGGAATCGTGCTGGTGCCGCTGGTTTTCTTGCTGCTCCTACTCGCGCTTACCGCGGTGGCTCTCGATTTTGTAGCCCCGCCCGCAGCGCGTTGGGTGAATCGCGCCAACGGAACCGTCGCCGACGCCGCCGTTCTCTCGGCCGAATCCTTCTCCGCCATCCCCGGCGGACATCTGCAAATCCGCCAGGATTTCTCCCCGTTCCTGCTGGTTTACGATCTGGAGCGGGGCGATGGCGCGGCCTGCTTCGCCGGTCGTGGCGGCGATTCCGTCCTCTTCGACTGCGGCGGCCCCCACCATTTCAAACGCATCGTCGCACCCTCGCTCCGCCGCCTGGGACTCGCGCCGGATTCCGTCATCCTCAGCCATCCGGACGGCGGCCACCTCGGCGGCGGCGCGCAGGTCTGGGAACGGCTACCGATCCGCCAGGCGCTGTTGCCCGTCGCCCGCTCGCGCAGCCCGGCCTTCCGGGATTGGATGGAAATCGCCCCCAAAAGCGGGATTTCCACGATTCAGGCGGGAAATTGCGCGGGGCTCGCCATGCCGGATGGCGCGCGCTTGGAAATCCTGCACGTCCCGCTGCCGGACGCCCAAAGCCTGCCCGCCGACGACCGCGTCGCGATTTTCCGGCTCCGCTGGCGTGGCTGGAAAATCATTCTGACCAGTGACGCCGGCATCGCCTCCGAGCTCGCCATGCTCGAAGCGGGCACCGACGTGACCGCCGATGTCATCATTGCCGGCAGGCACCAAACCGACAGCTCGCTCTGCGATGCATTTCTCGACGCCGTCCACCCGCGAGCGATTGTCGCCTCGAACTGCGACTTTCCCGCCCGCGAGCGCCTCGAACCCGGCCTGACCGACTACTGGCGCTCCCGCGGCATCCGCGTTTGCGACCAGCGGCAAACCGGCGCCGTCACCATCCATGTGGACGCCGCCGGGAACCTGCGGCTCGCCGGATTCGTCGATGACTCGGAAATCGTCCTCACTCCTTCAGGTAAATAATCAGGCGGCCGGATTCGATTTTGAGATCCTCGACCCCCGGCAGCACCGAGACCGTTCCCCGCCCGCCGCCGACGATTTCGCCGAAGAAATCCTGGCCCTTCATCCCCGCGAGCCAGTCGTTCGGAAGGGAAACCCCCCAGACCGTCACGTCGTCCAGAATCAAGGTCGGATGCCCGTCCTTCTCACCGACAAGAATTCGCGCGCGCGCCTTGAGCCGCCGGCCGCCTACAAACGGCAGATCCGGATCCAAGTCCGTCTCGACGCGCGCGTGGACCGCGCCGTTCGCCAGCTCGAATTTCACGGATTTCCCAAAGGTCGTATTCTCGTTGAGCAGGCCGTTCAACTCGCGCTCGGTGAGGACGATCTCACGGGTGCCCTTCTCGTAGGTCGGTTCCGTCGGTTTTTGAATCGCCTCCATCTTGGCCTCCACCGCGGATTTCTCTGCCGGAGTCAGCTTCACCGGCACAATCGGGCGATTGTAAAAATACCAGAGCACGCCCGCCACGAGCGCCAGCAGCACCGTCGCCACCACGATTTTGAGCAGGCAGGAGTTCCCCCGCTGTGGCGGAAGAGAGGGCGGCGGCGTTTCGGTCATGCGCTTCGTTACCGGCAAATCCCCGCGAAGGGAAGTGCGTGGTTCAGCGGGAAAACCCCGGCCGGCCGCCTCCATAATTTGCCAGGCATATTATTAGTTGACGTTATTTCGTTGGCTGGCGGGTCCGATCCGTCCGAATCCTGAGGCGCTTAACGCACCACTTCCGTCCCCACTCCCCCGTCGGTAAAAATCTCCAACAGCAGCGCGTGCGGCAGGCGGCCGTCAACGAAGTGGACCTTGCGGACGCCGGCGTTGAGCGCGTCCACGGCGCTGCGGATTTTCGGAATCATGCCGCCCGAAATCGTGCCGTCGACGATGAGGGCGGCGGCTTGCTCGCGATTTACCGACTGGATGAGCGAGGCCGGATCGTTCCGGTCCGCGAGGAGGCCGGGGACGTCCGAGAGGTAAACGAGCTTGGCCACGCGGAGTTCCTTCGCCAGCGCGGCGGCGGCCAAATCCGCATTGATATTCAATGGCCTGCCGGTTGCCAGCTCGGAAGCGAGCGGGGAAATCACCGGCACGATGCCCGCAGCGTGGACGGCATCCATGTGGGCCAGCCGACAGGCCACGACTTCGCCGACCCGGCCGATGTCCACCCGATTTCCCGCCGCATCCGTGCCCTTGATTCTCTCCCCGAGGAATACTTCGTGACCGGGGATGCCAACGGCTTTGCCGCCATATTCCCGGATCATGCGGACCAGCCCGGGGTTGATTTCCTCTGACAACACGCGCGCCACGATTTCTATGGCCGCATCCGTGGTGACGCGGAATCCGCCGACAAATTCCGCCACCAGTCCGGCGGATTCCATGGCTGCTGAAATCGCTTTGCCGCCGCCATGGACGACGATCGGGTTGATGCCGGCGACTTCCAGAAAGACGATGTCGCGCATGATCTGGGCGACGAGTTCCGGGTCTTCCATGGCGGATCCGCCCATCTTGATGAGGAAGGTCCGGCCGCGGAACGACTGGAGATACGGCAGTGCTTCGATGAGGGAATCGGCTTTCTGAATCGGGTTCACGGCGGGTCGGGTCAGGGTTTGCGTCTGCGGTTCTTAGAAGGCTTCTTGCGCGTCTTCTTCTGAGGGCGGGCTTTTGCTGGAGGCTCATTGGCAGGCCTTCGCACCGCGAGGTTTTGCGCCAGGGCGGCCTGGGGGGCTGGTTCCGGAGTTTCCTCCCACGGTTTGGTGAGGTCCGGCTCCGGGCTTTCCGCTGGCTCGGGTTCTGGGATTTCTCGATTCGGGACCGGTTCCTCCGAAGCAGATTCCAGCGGTTCCACCTCGGTTCCGACCTCCTCGATTTCCTCAATGTTCTCCTCTTCCGGGAAATCTTCCTCTGGAACTGGCTCGAATACCGCGACCTCCGCGCTTCCCCCCCCTGTTTCTTCTTCATTTCGCGCGGCGGCGAAATCGGCCTCCTCAGATAGCTCCTCCGCCACATCCGGCGGCGTTTCCTCCACAACAGCCGGTGCCGGGGTGGTCGCTGGCTCATCCCAGAAATAGCCCGCGGGGAAATACTCTTCCGTGGCGAAATCCTCCGCGACCTCTTCCTCCAGCGGTCCGGCGTCCGGATTTTCCCAGCTCGATTGCACGAAATCCGCCTCGATCGCCACCACGGTCGGCAATTCCTCCGGCGGTGGGGAAATCGCCAATCCTTCCGCGCTCTGTTCTTCGACGAATGGTTCTTCGGCGAGCGAGTTCTCGCCGGGGAGCTCTTCGGCCACCGGGATTTCCCGCTCCGCCGATTTCCTGTCTTGGAAAATCGCCGCCGCCAAACCCGCCGCCACCACGCCCGCCAGCATCGCCATGCCCGGCAGCCAGACCGAGGCAGTGCCGAACCCGATCCACTGCGCCGCAACCGCCGCAGCGCCAATCACTCCCAGCGTTACTCGCCGGGGAAATTTCGCCAATCCGGCCGCCAGCGCCGCCAGCACCGCCACGCCCGCGAGCGTGCCGGCTTCGACTGGCTCGATCAGCCGCGGGAAGGTCTGGCGCTCGGCCAAATTGTCCTCCGAGGCCATCGCGGCGATCGTTTTCGAAAGCCCGGCGGAGAAATCCCGGGTGGCGGGATCGGAGGCGGATTGGTCGTCACGAAGGATCAGCGGCTCGGGCGCGCTCCGGGGGAAAAGGTCGTCGCCGCCATCGATCAGCTCTTCCGCCCGGATCACGGCGAGCGGCGCGGCGGAACGCAGCGGCAAGGTCAGTCGGCCATATTCATCGAGCGGCAGGACCGGTCCGCCGGGGCCGAGGCGCAGGTATTCGCCGAGGCGCACCTCCAGCTTCTCCGGTGCCACGCCAAGGCGCTGGATCACGGTCACCAGCGAAAATGCCAGCACCACCCGATCGTCCCAACGCGCCAGCAGCGGCGGTAAATCCGCGTTTTCCGCCAGCGGAAGTGCGGAAAATCCCGCCGTGGCCGAGCCGCCGAGGATGGCGTTCGGGATTTGCAGGCCATTGACTTGCGGGAGCTTGGAGAAATCGCCATGGACCGAAGCAAGCGCGATCGACCCCCGCCGGAAGGCCGGCGGCACCGGCGCGGCGACCGGGCCGAATGTCAGCGGCTGGGCCATTGCCAGCGATTCGAACGACCCGAGCGATTTCTCCAATGCCGCCAGCCCCATCAAGTCCGGGTCTTCCCAAGCGAGCACCGCGGCGGTCGCCAGCTTGCGGGTGCCGAGGCGGTGGAAATTGCTGAAAATCACCGCGAAATCGATCGGCGCGGGCGGGAAGGACTGGAAATAATCGGCCGCGCCATCGCCCAGCGAGACGATGACCGGGGCTTGCCGCGCGTCGGTCTTGAAGTTTGAGGTGAAGGACGCCAGCCGCCACGGATCGCCGGATTTCCCGCTGCCGGAGACGAAGAGCGGCGGATTGGCAAAGCTGGCGGCCACCGTTTCGAAGGCCCGGCGGTCCCAATCCGTGCCCGGCACCCATTTCCACACGCCGAAGCCCGCCGCCGCGGAGGCGAGCAGCGCGGCAATCCGGCGGCAGGTGGCGCGGGTCACGGCAGCTTGCGGATTGCCTCCAGAACAGGCGCGAGCGGTGCCTCCAGCGGCGTGCCGGTGGTCACCAATCCCAGCAATTGGCCGGCCGTCGCGACATGCGGTCGATACCACTCATCGCCCCCGGTGGTGAGGATTTTACCGAACGCGCCGAGCGCCTGCATCAGCCGCTGGGAGGCGCATTCGTGGAAGAGCGAGGTCTCCGGCCGCTCGTCCGCGATTTCCTCCCAAAGCTCCAGCAGCCGCTCGCGCTCCTCGGCCGTGTGGTCGAGATACGGGTCGAAAATGAGCGAGGCGAGGTCGTATTCCTGCCGGCCGCGGCGCAGGCCTTGGAAATCGATCAGCCAGACTTCGCCGTCCCGGACCATCAGGTTCTGCGATTGGAAATCCCGGTGGACGAGGTGCCGCGCGACTGTTCCGAGGCGCTCGGCAAGCTCCGGGAAGACCGGATTTCCGCGCAGCGGGCCCGCGTCCATCCCGAGAAAATCCTCGACCATATATTCGAAGAAATACTCCTGCTCCCAGCGGTAGAGCGCCGCATCGAAAGGCGGCATGAGGACGAAATCTTTCGGCGGCTTGGCGTAAAACAGCCGGTCCACCTGCTCGAACGCGCTCTTATAGAGCGGCAGCCGCTCCTCGAACGGCCGGTCCTTCAGCGAGAGCAGGTCGGTATCGCCCAGATCCTCGACCAGCGCGACCCGGTAGCGCGCGCGTTCGTGGATGATTTCCGGCACCCGCAGCCGCGCCTGCCGGAGGAAATTCCCGACCGGGATGTACTGGTCATTATCCTCGCGCTCCGCGGTCCAGTGGATGCCGATGAACGGGTCCCGCCCGGCGGTTTTCACCCGCACGATCGTCCGGCCGGACGCGCCGCGGGCGATCGGCTCCATCGTGATCGGCACGGTCGGGTCCGCCTCCAGAAACTGGCGGGCGGTGGAGAGGATCGCTTCGGTAGGCATCGGCGGGGGAGGCTAGCGCGGAATGCCGCCCGCCTGCCAAGGGAAATCCCGGCCGGAAGCGGCAGGGCGGGAAGTTCCCGTTTGCGCCGCCGGGTGTCCGGGCCTAAGTATCGAGTTCGGCCTATCCGACAGCGGCAGCCGATTTCCCAACTAGAAAACCAAAATCAAAAACATTATGAAAACCATCATCACCACCCTCATGTCCGCGGCCTTCGCCGCATTCGTCGCCATCCCGGCCGCCACCGCAGCGGAGGAAGCCACGGAAGTCATGGCCAAGCCCGTCACCATGGAAGGCACCGCCACCTGCGCGAAATGCGATCTCGGCACCGCCGACAAGTGCCAGAGCGTCTTGCAGGTCAAGAAAGACGGCGCTACCGAAACCTACATGCTCGCCGGCAAGGCTGGTGGAGACTGGCATAAAAACATCTGCAAGGCTCCGCACGAAGTGAAGGCTACTGGCGTCGTTAGCGAAGCGGACGGCAAGAAGACCCTCACCGTCACCGACATCGAAATGACGGACAAGATGAAGAAGGACGGCGCCGAAGCCGATAAGGGCTGAACCTTTTTGAGAGATTTTTCACAAACGGGCCGCTCGGGGGAAATCCCCGTTCGGCCCGTTTTTCCGTACGTGGCGCCGGATTGAATCCGCCATGCCCGGCGAAACTCGCAAGACTAATCTCGCGGTCCGTAAGGCGACGGTCCGGAAGATGCACTATTTCAAGCCGTGCTCTTTCGCAAAGGCCTTGGCGGCGGCGCGGGACTCGTCGTCCTTGGTGGGCCAGTTGCGGTAAATATTG
Organism: Verrucomicrobiales bacterium; assembly: GCA_038235225.1. Classification (GTDB taxonomy): domain Bacteria; phylum Verrucomicrobiota; class Verrucomicrobiia; order Verrucomicrobiales; family Akkermansiaceae; genus Luteolibacter. The sequence goes on along the minus strand of JBBSUD010000095.1, from coordinate 10,295 downwards.
GCGAGCGTTTCCTCGCGCTGCTTGCCGGCGGGAAGGGTCATCGCCCACTGGGCGGCGGTTTCCGGCTCGTAAGCCGCCACGGTTTCGGCATAGCCGCGGACGGAGGCGTCGCGGGTGGGTCCGGCCGGCTCGGCGGCGAGCCATTTCCCGGCAGCTTGGTAGTCGTTCTGGGTCCAGTTGGTGATCATCCGCCGGATCGGCTCCGCGGCCTCTTTGGCCGGGAGTTTGCCGCCCATCCACCCGACCCATTTTCCGATATCATCGCCACGGACGTTGCTGCTTAAAATGGTGGTGACGTTCGCCAGCTCGCCCGGCGCCAGGTCGGTGGAATCCAGCCAGGCGGTTGCGGATTCGTAGCCGGCGCTCCCGAGCTCCACGCCGAAGGCCTGCATCGCGCTGGCCGTGTGCGATTCCGCCCGTTCTTTATCGAGCGTGGCAACATGCGAGCGCAGGGCTGCGAGCATGGCCGTCCGTTCTTCAGGAGTTTTGGCAGTGCGAACGATATCCGAGATGGCGTCGGCACTTTTGCCCAGTCCCAGCTCGCCCATCAGCCGGAACGCGAGCGCGGGATCTTCGGTGGCGGCTCCGGCGATGATCTTGCGCTTGACGTAATCCACCGGGAGTTCGGGGAATTTCGCGGCGTTTTTCTTGATCCAGTCGGAGGCGGCCAGCGGGTCGGTTTTCGCCCATTCGCTCAGGGCGGTGCCGATGACGTGCTGGCCCATGCCGCTGTCCTTGAAATCCCCGGCGGACTCCGCGTACACGGCCAGCGCCGCCTGCGGATGGTCCTTGGCCAGCGTCATGATGGTGAACCCGATGATGCCTTGGCGCATCTCATCGCTCAGGTCCGGCGCCGCGCGGACCTGGCTGATGAGGATTTTGAGCTGCCCGGCATCGAGCGAGGCCATCCGGTCCATCAGGTCGAAAATTCGCTTCTGGGTCGCCTCCTCCTGACCGCCACCCTTTTTCTGCGCCGACTCCATTTCCTTGGCGAAGGCGATGAAATCCCTGGCTACCTCGCGGGCGACTCCATCCTCATCGGCGCGGGTGCGCTTGGTGAGGCGCTCCTTGGCACCCGGATGCGCGGGATCGTAGGAAATCCCGAGCGCGGCGGCGCGGGCGACGAGCAGGTCGCGATCCGCGCGGACCGCCACAGCGCGCTGATGGTCGCGCCAACCGAGGGTGGAGCCGATGGCGAGAATGAGCAGAGCGAGCGGGATGGAAAATTTCATCGCGGTTGGGTTATTTGAGATTTTCCAGGGTCTTTGCCCGGAGTTCTGGATCGTTGATTTTGCCGGCGAGCGTGCGGGATTCCTCCTTGTTTTCCCAACCTTGGCCGTTTTTGAAGAAGGCGGTGATGATTTGGTCGTCGCCGGAGGATTCGTGATAGCGCCCTGCGAGTTCTGCGGCGTGGGCGAAAGAGTTCTTTTCGCCATAGGTCATGGCGTTGGCCAAAGCGCTGCCAGTGGCTTCGCCGACCGTGTCCGGCGCGTTGCTGCCGACCCAGTCGCGCATCGTGTCGAGATCGGCGGTGGTGATTTCCCGCTTCCGCGCAATCCGGCCGATTTCCGACTGGCTCGCCAGCTTGGCGGCGGCGATGCGTTCCGACGCGGTGGCGGAAATTCGGGCCAAGAATTTGTCCACGTCCGCAAATCCTTTGTCCGAGACGAAATTGCGCGCCTGCTGCCCCAGCACGCTGGCCTGTTCTTCCGCCGGCAGCGCGCTACGGACGAGATCCGCGTAGGCTGCGTGGGTGTCCTCGGCGGATCGGTCAAACACGTTGTTGCTCAGGATGTCTTTCTTCGTTTCTCCTGAAAATCCTTTCAATCGCACAGCCGCAGTTGCGGAGTCCGCACCAAGCAGGATGCCGATCAGCTTTCCCTCGAACTGCTCGCGAGGCCGGCTTCTGCCATCGAGGGAGCGACTGTCCAGCTTCCCGGCAGCGATTTCCTTGTCCAGCCAGGCGGTGGCGGCGACGGTGTCCTTTTTCGCCCATTGACCGAGCGCCTCAGCGAGCTGCCAACTCATCATGCCCCGCTCGTCGAAAGCACGGTCCTGGTAGCGATCCAGCGCCATTTCAGGATCCTTCTGCGCGAGCGGACCGAGCAGCATCGACTCCAGCGTCGCCCGCGCATCCTCCGGCAGGTCCAGCATGGCGATCTCGTCCAGCGCGGCGGCCAGCTCCGGGCCGGACATTTCCAGCAGCCGCCTCTGGAAGCGCATCATTTCCCGCATGTTGCCCATGCCGTCCTGGCGCATTTGCGTCATCAGCGCGGCGGTCGCTTTCCAGTCGATCGGCTCAAGCGCTTTCGTGGATTTCCCCGGCGCGCCCGGAGCGGCCGCCGCCGGTGCGGAATCGTCAGGCGACTCGCGGGCGGAAATCGATTTCCTCAGCACGGCGCTCTCGGTTTCCAGCGCGGAAATCGAGTGGCGCTCGGCGCCGATCCAGCTCGCGACGACGAGCAGCGCCGCCACGGGCGGGAGAATGACGATGGCTTTCATCGGGTCCACGCTGGGAGGCGCGTCCCGGCCTGTCACGCCAGAATCCCGGCGACCGCCTTGGCCGGCTCGACGCCCGTAAGCTTCAGGTCGAGCCCTTGGAACTTGGTGGTGAAGCGCTCGTGATCGATGCCGAACCGGTTCAAAATCGTCGCGTGCAAATCGCGGACGTGGACGATGTCCTGCTCGGCCGCGTAGCCGAGTTCATCGGTCGCGCCGTGGACCACGCCGGGCTTGATGCCAGCGCCGGCCATCCACAGTGAGAAGCCCTTGATGTGGTGGTCGCGCCCGGTTCCCTGCCCCATCGGCGTGCGGCCGAATTCGCCGCCCCAGATGACCAGCGTGTCCTCCAGCAGGCCGCGTTGTTTTAAATCCATGACCAGCGCGGCGGACGGCTGGTCGGTGAGTTTCGCGCTCTGCGGCATCTTACCCTCGATCTCGCGGTGGTGGTCCCAACCGCGGTGATAGAGCTGCACGAAGCGCACCCCGCGCTCCAGCATCCGCCGGGCAAGCAGGCAATTGCTGGCGAACGAACCATCGCCCGCCTGCTTCACTCCATACATGTCCAGGATATGTTGCGGTTCGTCACGCATGTCGGAAAGCTCCGGCACGGACGACTGCATCCGGAACGCCATTTCATATTGCGAAATCCGCGTTTCGATTTCCGGGTCGTAATGGGTTTCACTTAGTTTGCCATTCATCCGCTGGACCTCGTCTATCACCTGGCGCTGGGTCGATTGGCAGATGCCATCGGGATTTCCGACATAATGCACCGCATCACCCTTGCTTTGAAATTGCACGCCTTGGAACTTGCTGGGGAGAAATCCCGCGCTCCACTGCCGCGCGGAAATTGGCTGGTCCGGCTCGGCCCCGCGCGAAACCATCACCACATAACCTGGCAGATTCTGCGTCTCCGAGCCAAGCCCGTACAACAGCCACGAACCCATGCTCGGCCGGCCTTTCAAAATCGAGCCGGTATTCATAAAGGCATGGGCCGGATCGTGATTGATCTGCTCCGTCACCATCGACCGCACCACGCAGATATCGTCGGCAATGGAACCGATGTGCGGAAACAAATCCGAGATCTCGATTCCGCTCTTCCCATACTTCTTGAACTTCACGAACGAACCCCGCGCGATGAGCTTGCTGCCCTGAAGCTGGGCGAGCTGCTGGCCGGCGGTGAAGGATTCCGGAAACTGCTTCCCCGCCAGCGCGTCGAGTTCCGGCTTCGGGTCGAATGATTCCAAATGCGACGGACCACCCGCCATGCACAGGTGGACGACGCGCTTCGCCTTCGCTGGGAAATGCAAGCCGCCGCGGCTTTCGAGAAATGGCAGATTCGCACTGCCGCCCATCAGCTTCGCCAGCGCCATGCCGCCGATGCCGGCAAAGCTTTTTTGCAGAAATGTCCGGCGGCTGAAGTCTTGCTGGAAACGTTCGTAATTGGAAAATGACATAACTCAGTAGCGGGTGATGGTTTCGTGCAAATTAAGGATCACGCGGCAAACCTGCGTCCATGCCGCCAGCTCCGCGGGATCGCCGCCGGCGGCGGCGGATTGGCCGGTTTTCAAAAGCGCGGCCGCGTCGGCGGGACTATCCTGCCATTGTTTTTTCTGCGTCGCAAGGAACGCGCCGAGATGTTCGATTTCCTCCGCCGTGGCGTCGCGCGCAAGTGCGAGAGATAGGGCATAAGAAATCCTGTCCGGCACCGCGGCGTCCGGCTTCTCGCGCAGAATGCGGGACGCGAACGCGCGCGCCGCTTCCACAAATGTGGGATCGTTCAGCAACGTGAGCGCCTGTTGCGGGCTATTCGATAGGAAACGGTCCGCCGCACATTCCTCACGGCTCGGCGCGTCGAACGCGGCCAGCATCGGGTGCATGAATGTCCGCTGCCAGTGCATGTATAATCCGCGCCGGTATTGATCGCTGCCGGTGCTGGCGGTGTAAGTCCGCTCGGGGAAATTGAGATTCGCGAAATAGCCCGCAGGCTGATACGGCTTCACGCTCGGTCCGCCGGTGATGTCATCCGTCAGCAGGCCGGAAATCGCAAGTGCGTTGTCCCGCACGAATTCCGCATCAAGCCGGCGGCCGGATTGCTCCGCCAGCAGGCGATTGTACGGGTCGATTTCCCCGAGCTCGCGCCGCGCGGCGGAGGCTTGTTGATAGGTCTCGCTGGTGACGATGAGTTTTACTATATGCTTCACGTCCCAGCCGGAACCGCGGAATTCCGAAGCCAGCCAATCCAATAACTCCGGATGCGACGGCCATTCGCCCTGATTTCCCAAATCGTCCAATACATTGGAAAGTCCGCTGCCGAAAAATTGCTTCCACAGCCGGTTCACAAACTGCCGCGATGTCAGTGGATTTTCCTCCGCGGTCAGCCAGTGCGCGAGGTCGAGCCGGGTAAGCCGGCTGCCGTCCGCCGGCACCGATTCGTGCGGGAGAAATCCCGGCACCGATGGCATAACTTCCGCCGCCGGAGTCATCCAGTTCCCGCGGGTGAGCACATGGCTGACGGGAATGTCTTTCTCCGGCAAGGGCTGCGAAACCAGCGACTGGGCATAACCCGAATTGCAGGAAATGATTTCTCGGCGGAGCGCGACATACGCCGCGGGAAGATTTCCATCGGCACGCGTGGACTGAAGGTATGCTGCGGAGATTTCCTCCAAATCGCTCTCGCTGCGGCTGCCCGCGGCTGCCCCGAGCGCATTCGCCAGGCGATCGGTCATCGCGTCCCTGCCGGGTATGGCATTCCCGAAAGGGGTGATGGAAACGCGCACCGCGCCGATGTCCGCGCTGGAAATCTTCACCATCAATGTCCGTCCCGCCACCGCGGGCAGCGGCTGCTCCAAATGATAGACCGCGTTCTGCGGATGCGAGGCCGCGTCCTGCGGCTCCTCCCACGGTGCTGGCGCCGATTGCCATATCTCCTCCAACAGGGGGTCACTATCGCCATTCCGATAGTTCGCCGGAGTTCTCCGGTCCGCTTGCCGCCATGCAATTTTCAACGGGACGGAGGCTTCATTCGACACCAGCTCGAAGCGGGGAGCCATGGCAAATTTCCCATCGGGCCGCCTGCCCACCTTCCCTTCATTGGCATCATCCGGCAGCGCTTCAATGCGAATCGCGCGCACCGGCCCGTCGGGCAGCGGGATGACGATCGTCAACACTTCGTCCTTCGCTCCGGCCCCGGTGAAGACGACCGCGTTGTCCTCACGGATGTTGCCAATTGTGCCATTCGTAGCCGTCACGGATGCGGCCGCAGGGCTTTGCCAACCCGTCGGATTTTCCGCGAGAAACGAAGTTTGACGGAGCGCCCATTTATCTACCGCTATCATGTCAGCCGCCGCGACAACCGGTGCCAGAACCCCGGTCACATCATCCTGAAGCTGTCCGATCCGTCGCTCGAGCGAATCGTTCTTTGCATGGATTTCCGGCGGAAATGGCGACTCGTTGGTAAATCCTTTCAGATCCGGATTCGGCGTGTAGGCATAGTCCGTATAAACCCCCCACTGGCGCACGTTGGCGAAGAACGCGCCGAGCGAATAGAAATCCCGGGTGGTGAACGGGTCGAACTTGTGATCATGGCATGCGGCGCAGCCTGTGGTAAGTCCGAGCCACGCCGCGCCCACCGCGCGGACGCGGTCGCCGGCATACTTCGCCATATATTCGCCCGGCTGCGCGCCGCCCTCGCGGGTCATCAGGTTCAGGCGGAGAAATCCGGTGGCGATGAGTTGCTCGTCCGTGCGCTCCGGCAGCAAATCCCCGGCGAGCTGCTCGGTGGTGAATTGATCGAACGGCTTGTTATCGTTAAACGATTTGATGACATAATCCCGATAGGGAAAGACATGCATGTTCTGGTCGCCATGGTAGCCGACCGTGTCGGCGAATCGCACCACATCGAGCCACGGCACCGCCATCCGCTCGCCATAGTGCGGGGATGCCATCAGCCGGTCCACCTGCCGGCCAAAGGCATCCGGCGAGTCGTCCGAAAGATATGCCAGCACTTCTTCCGGGGAAGGCGGCAGGCCCGTTAGATCGAGGGATAGCCGCCGGATCAACACCGTTTTATCCGCCGCCGCGGATGGCTCGATTTTGCGCTCGCGGAGCGCGGCGCGGACGAATCCATCAATGGGATTTCCCTCGATTCCCGCAACGGGAGCCTCCGGCCGGACGATCGGGGAGAATGCCCAATGTTGCTCATATTTCGCGCCTTGTTCGATCCATTTACCGATCAGCGCTTTCTGGCGCGCCGTGAGATCCTTGTGAAAATCCTCCGGCGGCATCACATCGTCGGGATCGGTCGCAATGACGCGCTGATAGATCGCGCTTTTTTCCGGATGTCCCGGCACGATCGCGAATTCGTCGGAATCATCGAGTTTTGAATACGCGCCTTCCGGCGTGTCGAGCCGGAGATTCGCCTCGCGCTTCTTCGCGTCGAAGCCATGGCAGGCGAAGCAGGTGTTGGAAAAAATCGGGCGGATGTGCGCGTTAAAGCCAACCCGGTCGGGCAGCGCTCCCACGGCATCTTTCGCCCTCACGGCAGCGCCGGCGGCGAAAATCAGGAATAGAACGGAATATCTCATCGGCATCAAACGGATGGGCGGTTACGGGTTAGCGGCGGAATTTCCTTCGCGCGCATGGTAGCGTGAATGCGCCAAGCGGAGAAACCAACCGGGTATCGATGCGTCAATAGGGCGGTGGTTGTGCCCGGCCGCAACGCTCTTTCCGGCCGATCCATCATTGCATCCCCGGTTCGGATCGGCGATGAGGCCGCCTCCAGCCGGACCCATCATGCTTTACCCCGCCACCTCCGCCACTGTCGAAACACTACCGAACGGGCTTGCCCTGATTCTCGATCCCGATCCGGCCGCGCCCGTGGTGAGCGTCCAAATCTGGGTGGAAACCGGCAGCATGCATGAGGATGCGCACCTCGGCTCTGGCCTGTCGCATTTCCTGGAGCACATGGTTTTCAAAGGCACGCGGGACTTCGGCGGGGACGAACTGGCTGCCGTCGTACAGGGCGCCGGAGGACATTGGAATGCCTACACGAGCTTCGACCGCACGGTCTATTATATCGACGGTCCCAACCAGTCGCTCGCCACTTTCCTCAAGACCCTAACAGGGTTGGTATTCTTCCCGACGCTGCCCGAGGAGGATTTCGAAAGGGAAAAGGACGTTATCCGTCGGGAAATCGACATGGGCCTCGACGATCCCGACAATGTTGCCTCGCGGCTCCTCTTTTCCACGGTCTTCCAAGCCGATCCGAGACGCCATCCGGTCATCGGACACCGGCACCTCTTCGATGCGATCCGCTACGGAGATTTGCGCGAATATCACCGCGCCCGCTACGCACCCGACCGCTGCTTCTGCGTGATTTCCGGGGATTTCGATGCGGATTTCGCGAGGAAGGAAATCGTGGAGCTAACTGCCGACTGCCGCCACGGCGCGGGTCGCGAGCCGCTGGTGGCGATCGATCACCCCCAGCTCGGCCCGCGGGCCGCGCGGGAAACCTTCGCCGTCCCGGCGAGCCGGATTTCCCTGGCTTGGAAAATGCCGGCCTTGGATCACCCGGACACGCCGGCCTTCGACGCCTTCGCTGCCATGCTCGGGAGGGGCCGGGCGTCGCGACTCCACCGCGTCCTTCGCGAGGAAAGGGAACTGGCGTTGGAGATTTCCGCCTTCTCCTGGGCCGGGCCGGGTCGGGAGGGATTGTTCGCGGTGTCCGCCGAGGCGCTACCGGAAAAGCGCGACCCGCTCATCACGGGAATTCTCGAGGAAATCTCGGGATTTGCCGCAGGCGAAATCGATGCGGAACTGGCGCGGGCGAAGCGGCAGATTGCGAGCAGCCAGTTCCGCAGTCTGACCACCGCCTCCGGACGGGCCGCCGACCTTGGGTCGAATTGGCACGAGGCGCGGGATCTGGATTTCACCAGCCGATACCTTGCCGCCATCGACGCGGTCACCCCGGACGCGATCCGCCGGGTGGCGGCGACTCTGACCGGAAGCCGGTTGACGCGGACGATCCTCGATCCGACCGACGCCCCGGCACCCGCCAGATCGCAAAAACGAATGGCGCGGAGGGAGGAAATCGAGGTCCGCACCTTGGCGAACGGGCTGACCATCGCGCTGGTTCCCGATCGCCGGGTGCCGCTGGTCCACCTCCAAGCCGCCGTGCGCGGAGGCATGCCTTCGGAAAGGCCCCGCACCAATGGCATCAACCAGTTGCTGGCCGCCACCCTGCCGAAGGGATCGACCAGACGCGGCGCCAGGGAAATCGCTGAAACATTGGAATCGCTCGGCGCGAGCATCGGCGCAAGCGCCGGGAACAACGCCCTGCTGATTCAAGCCGCCGGACTCGCGCCGGATTTGGCCACAATTGCGGAAATTTTCGGGGAAATCGTCACCAGTCCGGCCCTCGCCGCCGATTCCGTCGCGCGCGAAAAGGCAAGTCAGCTAGCGTCTCTGGAAGAGAATCTGCAAGACCCGCTGCATCGGGCATTCCGCGAGCTGCGTCGCGAAATCTTCGCAGGTGAAGCCTATGGTCTTGATCCGCTAGGGTCGCTGGAATCGCTCGCAGCTTTAGATGCGGCGGCCGTCGCGGACCACCACGGGCGGTTTTTCAACGCCTCGAACGTCACTGTGGCAATCGCCGGCGATTTCGATTCCAAATATGCGGCGGATCTCATCGAGAGACACTTTGCCGCCATGCGCGCCGGAACGCGGATCGAATCCGAACCCGGCAAAATGCTGCCAGGCGGCGACAAGACAATCCATTTGCCCAAGAAACAGGCAGTGCTGACGATTGGTTTCTCTGGCGCGTCGGTCACTGGAACTGACAGGCACGCTTTGGCCATGATTCAAGAATATGCTTCGGACATGGCAGGGCCGCTCTTCACTCGCATCCGCGAGGAACTCGGCCTGGCCTACCAGGTCGGCGCCACCCAATTCCTCGGTTTCCGCACCGGCTTGTTCACCTTCTATCTGGCCACATCACCGGAACAAGCGGATCTCGCCAGAAGCGAAATCCTCGCTGAAATCAGTAAAATCGCCACCCAAGGAATTCCTGACGAGAGCCTCGAGCGCGTGCGGTCGACAGTTCTCAGCGGACTGGCGATTCAGCAACAGTCGCCCTCCTCGACCGCGCGTCATGTGGCACTCGACCTCCTCTTCGGCCATCCGCCGGACGAATACCGGCGACTTGCATCGATCTACCGTTCGATCGATCGGAATCAGATCAGCGAAGTGGCCGCGCGCATATTTGCCACCCCGCCAACCATTGTGACCGTGAATCCAGCACCCTGAAGGATTTCCAGATTGAAAAGCTGGCGAAAAGCAAGATAGCGCGTAAGCGGACGCGACGTGTTCGCAACCTGCCCGGCTCCCGCGTCCTCCGCACAAATCGGTCGAATCGTGGCGAGCACACCCAAATTTGGTTACGTCCCCGGTCATGGTAACGACGTTTGGGAATTCATTTCCCTGCGGCAAAACGAGGCGGCATGAAACTCCGCCGTTTCGGGGGGAAAGGTCAATGTAGCCAGACTGATTGTCGCGTTCAGGCACGCCCGATGTCCGGAATCCGACCTAACGATTCGTTCGTTCCCAGACCTCGCATGCTCATGGTTCCTATAGGCCTGCCGACGTAGATGAGGGAATCCCTGCCAAAAAAAGAGCCCGGCACCGTGTTTCCACGGTGCCGGGCGTTTACCTGGCGACGACCTACTCTCACAGGACCTATCGTCCCACTACCATCGGCGCTGCGGCGTTTCACTTCCGGGTTCGGAATGGGACCGGGT
>JBBSUD010000094.1:0-23377 GCA_038235225.1 Verrucomicrobiales bacterium | reverse complement strand
TAGCCGGCATCGAAGGTAATGGCGATTTCCCGCGGCTGGGTGTCCTTCCAGACGCCGGAAATCTGGGAGACGACGTGGGCGTGGAGGACGGCGGCGAGTGCCAGCCAGAGGAGGAGGATTTTCACCGGGGAAACGAAACGCGAAGTTGCGGAGAAAGCGGAGGAAACCGCGGAGAGGGATTTCTCCGTGGGTTCTCCGAATCACGGCGAAATGCCTGTGATTTCAACCGGGCGGGCTGAATCGAAACGCGGAGTTGCGGAGGCAGCGGAGAGGTCCGCGGAGAAATGGCGAAAGGGATTTCTCCGGCGGATTTCCGAATCCTGCGGTCCGGCGCCGGCTCAGTTCGTCACGCGCATCGGCATGAGCACGTAGAGGAAGCTGCCCTCGATGCGGAGCACGCCGGGGCTCATTTCGTCGATGAGGTCGAGATAGACATCGTCGCTATCGAGGTTCCGGAGCGGGGCTTGGAGGAATTCGGGATTGAAGGCGATCTGCATGGCCGGGCCAGTGTAGGCCACGTCCATGGATTCCTGGGCCTCGCCGACATCGGGCGAATTCGCGGTGACCTCGATGTGGTTCTCGCTGAAGACGAGCTTTACGGAGTTCGATTTGTCCGAGGAAAGGAGCGAGACACGGCGGACGGTTTCGAGCAGGGCCTCGCGGGAAATCACGACGCGCTCGTTGCTGTCGCCGGGGATGACCTGGCGGTAGTTCGGGTAATTCCCTTCGATGAGCTTGGATACCAACAGGCTGTCGCCGATCGTGAAGGAAATCTGGCTGTCGCTGAGCTTGACGACGACCTCGCCGGAGTCGCCGAGGAGGCGCTGGAGTTCCTGCACGGTTTTCGTGGGAATGATCACGTCGGTCTCGTGCGAGGCGGGGAATTCGAGGTCCGCGTCGATCATCGCGAGGCGGCGACCGTCGGTGGCGACGAGCGTCATTTTCCCCTCGCGGAAGGAGGTGTAGATGCCGTTGAGTACGTAGCGGGTCTCATCGCTGGAAATGGCGTAGGAGGTTTTCTTGAGCCCGTCGCGGAGGACCGGCTGCGGGATTTTGAATTCCTTGGCACCTTCGAAGTCGGGCAGCGGCGGGAATTCCGCTTCACCGAGGCCGATGATTTTGAAGAACGACGGGCCGCTGCGGATGGACGCGTGATTTTTCGAATCCACGGAGACCTCGACCTCGCTGGAGGGCAGCTCGCGGACGATGTTCACGAGCTTTTTCGCGGGCAGCGTGGTCGCGCCCTCTTTCTCGATTTGCGCCTCTACGGAGCCGGTGATTCCGACATCCAAGTCCGTGGTCGTGAGCTGGAGCCGCCCGTCCCGCGCGACGAGCAGGACGTTGGAAAGAATGGGCAGCGTGGTGCGGGAGCTGACGACGTGTTGGACTTTCTGCAGGCCATCGAGAAAGGCCTCCTTGGAGATGCGGAACTTCATAAAGTGGGATACCGGGGTCCGGTTGCCGGGCAGTCTCCGTTTTCGATGACCCTTGGCAAGCCTTCTGTGCGCAATCCCCCGGCGCCCCGCGGGTCACCGGCGGATGCGCGATTCGATGCGGGAAAGGCTGTCTTTCAGCCCCGCCTCGGTGCCCATCCGGGCCTCCACTTTCTTGCACGCGTGGATGACCGTGCCGTGGTCCCGGCCGCCGAATGCCTCGCCGATTTCCACCAGCGATCCCTTGGTCAGCGTGCGGCTCAGATACATCGCGACCTGCCGGGGAAACGCGATGCTGGCAGGGCGGCGGCGGCTCGTCATGTCGGCGAGGCGCACGTCGAAATGTTCGGCGACTGCCTTTTGAATCGTGTCGATGGTGACCGGGCGGCTGCCGTCCTCGCCGACCAAGTCCCGGAGGAGGTTGGCGACCTTATCCACGGTGACGCTCTCGCCGGCGAGCGAGGCGAAGGTGGCCACGCGCATCAGCGCGCCTTCGAGGCGGCGGACATTCGTGCGGATGTTCTCTGAAATGTAGCGGAGCACCGATTCATCGACGCGGACCTTCCAGTCGAGCGCCTTTTTGGTGAGGATCGCCATCCGCGTCTCCATTTCCGGAGGCTGGATTTCCACCGTCAGCCCGCACTCGAAGCGGGAAATCAGCCGGGGTTCCAGGCTCTTGATCTCGCTGGCGGGCCGGTCGCAGGTGAGGACGACTTGGTTCCGGCCGTCGAGGAGGGTGTTGAAGGTGTGGAAGAATTCCTCCTGCGAGCGGTCCTTGCCGCCGAGGAATTGGATGTCATCGATGAGGAAGACGTCGGAGCTGCGGTAGCGGCGGCGGAATTTCTCCAAATCCCCGCGGCGGATGGCGTCGATGAACTCGTTGATGAACTTCTCCGCGGTCAGGTAGATGACGCGCGAGCCGGGCCGGCGGCGCACCGTTTCGTGGCCGATCGCCTGCATGAGGTGGGTTTTCCCGAGCCCCGGGCCGCCGTGGATGAAGAGCGGGTTGTAGCCAATGCCGGATTTCGTGGCCACCGCCTCGCAGGCGGCGTGGGCGAACTGGCTTCTCTCGCCGACTACGAAGCTGCCGAAAGTAAATCCGGGATTCAGCCCCGCTGCCTTGGTCCGGCGCTCGAGCGCCTCGCCAGCGAGCATCCCGCCGCGCTGGATCCGCGGCGCGGCGGAGTCGGCCGGTTCGTCATCGCCGGCTGGAGCTTCGTCCTCGGTGCCGACGACCACACGGACCTCGCGCACGTCGCCGAATGCTTCGGATACCGCCATTTTCAGCTCCGGCAGGTAGTTCGTCTCGATCCAGACCTGATGGATTTCCCCCGGGACGGAAATCGAGGCAATGTCCTCCTCCAGCCCGATCCAGCGGGCCGCGCGGAACCACCGCTGGTAGGCATCGGGGCCGACGAGGCGGCTCAGGGAGGCGCACGCGCCATCCCACCCGCCATCCGCGGCTTCCGCCACGGCTTCATCCGCCAGTCCCTGCGTCTCCACTTCCTCCGGTTCCATCGATATCATCACGTAAATTTCTAAAAATTTCCCCACGCCGGGATCGACGCTTTTCCGGGACACCGGACGGGGGAGGGCCGGAATATGGGTGGCTCGCAGGACCCCCGGAAACCATTTCGGCAGGCGTCTAACCGTTGGTTCCCTGCCGCCGTATTCCACAAGGGTTCCACGTCCCGGATTTTTTAAAAACTTGAGTTTCGATTATTTCGCCATTCCGAAACATCGGCCTGTCCAGCTCCGCCAACGCCCGCGTAACTTTAGCAGGACCAGACACTTGCGATGTGACAAATCCGTCACTCCGGAAATCGCCAGCCGTCGCGCCGGGCCTCCTGGCGATCGTCCCGGCAGATCAACGACATCCGTCAGCGGGCCGGATTTCCTGCCGGATCGGGGCTGCGGAAGCACAACGCCACCGCCACCGTCACGAGAGTCCCGGCCATGATCCGCCACGTGAACTCGATGATCGGCAGCCAGGCCGGATTTTCGTAAAGAGCGTCCCCGGTGAACATTTTCCACGCCTCGTTCGGCAAGTCACTCAGGTAGGCCACCGCCACCATTCCCGCGACCATGGCAATGACGTTTCCGACCTCGCTGCCGCGCGATTTCGTGAACAGCCCGACGATGAAAATCCCCAGCAGCGACCCATATGTGTAGCCGAAGCTGCCCAGAATGATCGCGATGATGCTCAAATTCGGGTTGTGCGCCTTTACGAACGCCGTCGCCAAGCCCACGAAAATCAGCACCAGCGCGAACGCAACCGTGCTCCAGCGAATGATCCGGACCCGCGCCCGGTCATCGTCCGGCGTCCTGAACCAGCGGAAGTGGAAATCCCGCGAGTAGCTCGTCGCCAGCGAGTTCATCGCCGTGCCGAGCGAACCCATCGTCGTCGCCAGCACTCCCGCGACGACCAAGCCGCGCAGGCCGCCCGGCATCATGTTCACCATGAAATACGGGAAAATCCGCGTGCTGTCGGGGCCTTTGGGCGTCATCGGCAGAGACGGGTCGTTGACAATGTGGCCGTAATAAACCGCCAGCAGGATGCCGATCGTCAGCACCGCGAAAGTCACTGGAATGTCGGCCACTCCGGACAGGATGGTGGCGACGGCGCTCTGCCGCTTGTTTTTCGCAGTGAGCATCCGCTGGACCATGTCCTGATCGGTGCCGTGCGTCGCCAGCGTCACGAAAAACGAGCCAAACAACGCCGCCCACACCGTGTATTCGCTTTCCAGCACGCTCTTCACATTTCCCCAGGTCTGGCCGTAGTGGTTCACCACCTCCGCGGTCGGCGGTTTGTCGCCCTTCCATTCCCACAGGATTAAATCGTGCGGCGCTTTCAGATAGGATTTCGCCCCATCCCAACCGCCCGGAATATGGCCGAGCAAATACCACACCGAGAATCCCAGCGCGCCGAACAGCACCGCGATCTGCAGCACGTCCGTCCAAATCACCGCCTTGATCCCGCCAATCGCCGTGTAGGCCGCGGTCAAAATCGAAATCAGGACCAAAGCGCCGCCCGTCACCCAAAACTGCTGCCAGTCGGTCAGCTTGTCACCGGGATTCATCTGGTTCCAAATCACCACGACCAGCAAGGTCGGCACCCACAGCCGCGCGCCGCTCGCCAGCGATCGGGTCAGCAGGAAAACCACACTGGCCACCCGCCGTGTCCGCGGGCCGAAGCGGATTTCCAAGAACTCGTAAATACTCACTACATCATATTTATAATAGGCGGGGATGAACACCGCGCTGACCACCACCCGCGCCAGCAGGTAGCCGATCATGAGCTGCGCGTAGGTGAAATTCCGCAGCTTGAAGCCCTCGCCCGGCGTCCCGAAAAACGTCCCCGCGCTGATTTCCGACGCCAGGATCGACGCCAGCACCGCCCACCACGGGATCGAGCGCCCGCCCAGCGCGAATTCCGACACATCCTTGTTCCGCCGGCTGAAGTGCGCACCGATCCCGATGATGATGGCGAAATAAATCCCGATGATGACCAAATCAAAGCCCAGAGCCGACATGCGCGGGATGCTTGGCAACCCCGCCCACCCCGCCAAGCCCCAAGTGCGCCCGGATCCGCGATGCGCTGCTGATCCGAAAGCAAATCCCCCGTGGCGGCGGATTGCATCCGCCAAGCCCCGCAATCCCGCCCCCGCCGCTTCAGATTTCAAAGACTCGCGAGGATTTCGCTACTGTCCGCCTGTCCGCCGTGACCAAATCGGCATTCTGCGCGGCGAGGCATGTTTTATCTCGCCATCCCCGCATCCATTCCGGCAGACACCCATCCGCGTAACAGGAAAGAAGTCGTCAAACCCAAGCAACCCATGAATCGATTCCTCCCAGCTCCCAGCTCCAAGCTCTTCGCCGCAGCGCTGATGGCGTTGGCGATCGCCCCGTTCCCCATGGCTGCCGGCACGCCCACTGCCGATGACCTCGATGGCGACGGTATTCCCAACGCTTGGGAAACCGCCAATGAATTGAACCCCGCCAATCCGGCGGACTCCACCAGCGATTTTGACTTGGACGGCCTCACCGCGCTTCAGGAATACCAGCTCAGTTTGGCAACTGGCGGCCAATACGGCACTCCGCTCGGCAGCTGGGTCCGCGAGACCTTGCCCCCCATGCCGGGCTACAGCGGCATTCATCGCTTCTTCCTCATAGCTTGCGCAAGCAACGGCACAGCTCTGGTCAGCGCCACTGGAACGAGAACGGGCGACGCGAGCTCCTCCTACTCGTTCTACGTCTGGTCTCCCGACATGCCCACTTGGAAACAGGTTCATCCGCCGACCGACCCTGCTGGCAGCGCCCAAATGTCAGCCACGGACGTGAATTCCTCCGGCCAGGTTGTGGGGTGTTACAGCTCCCAACCAAAAGGTTTCATCTGGACACCGGGTGCCGGAGGCGGCTCGTCCGAAGATTTTAAAATGCACACGGCGGCAGGCCTCGTCACCGCCATTCCCAGCCGCATCAGCGATGCTGGGTTTGTCGTCGCCAGCATTCCCTCTCAATCCCGCAGCGTGGCCGCCACCGAAAACGGTGATCAGGTGATCTTTCCAGAACCCGGGATTTCGCTCAGCTTCTCTGACGTTAATGATTATGGGGAATTCATCGGGGTATTTCGCAATCCCGTCACCTACAGATGGGAAACTTTCCTAGCGGCCCCCGGCCAGCCATTCTTTTCCACCGGCATCACCCCTAACGTCTTTCCGGATCTTGCCGGCATTGTCGGCTCTTTTCCTGACATCGATACGACTGCCATCACGTGGGAAATCGATCCATCCGGGCAGGGGAATTATATGCCCGGTAATGCCATGGACCGCACCACCGGAGAAACCATCCACCTCCAGCAGGCAAACGGCGCGATCTACTATTGGGCAACAGGCTATGGCACTCCCGACGAGGCCTGGTATTCCAATCCCGATGTCTATCACACTATGGGATGTGTTAACGACTGGGGCGAATTCTCTGGCACATTCGACGGGACCATTTCTTGGGGTGAATTCAATTTGGAAGGGGGCTATTACATACAGGACGATGAATACACGCTCACCGCAAATGGGGTGTACTTCTACGATGGCAGCTACCACACGATCAAGTTTCCTCCCTTGGTTTACGGCGTCTCGAACGACCCCCGCGTCCTGCTCGGATCCCCGTTCAGCCTATGGGCCGGTTCGGCCTTGGTCCCGATTCGCAAATTGCTACCCACCGGTTCACCGGATTACTGCACCTCCGCACGCCTCGCGGACGAAGGAAGAATCATCCTCCAGCAAGAGGACCAGTTCTCGATCCTCAGGCCCAACCAGGACAGCGACGGCGATAGCATGCCTGACGATTGGGAAAGTTTCTACGGACTCAATCCCAACGACGCCTCCGACCGCACCGGCGATCGCGACGGAGACGGCATTCTGAACTACCTCGAGTTCCGCTACCGAAGCATCCCCGCCACCCCCATCCCGGACCTCCGCCCCGGCATCGATACCGACGGCGACGGCATGCCCAATGTCTGGGAATGGAAATATCAATTCGACTACAACGACGCCGCCGACGCGGCGACTGACGCGGATTGGGACGGCCTAACCAATTTGCAAGAATTCCATCTGGGAACCAATCCGAGGGCCGCGGACACGGACGGCGACGGTTTGCCCGACGGCTGGGAAGCCGCCACCGGAATCAGTCTCCTGGACGACGGAACGATTGATCCGAGGAACGGCGCTGGTGGCGATGCTGATGGAGATGGAGCCACCAATCGCGAAGAGTTCGAGGCGGGGACCGCCGACAATAACGCCGGCGATTTCCCGCCAGGTTTCCGGACCGTTACCAACACGCTGCTCAGTACGGTTAACTTCGATCCGTCCAACAGCTTGTTCCGCGGTCTTCACATCTACATACCTTGGGACGACGGGGATACAGACCCCGAAACGATAGAAACCGAGGATTTCGATCCGGCCTTCGTGGCGGCGGAACTCAATAACATGCCTCTCCCCGTCACTGCGGAGGTTGCGCTTGCAGCAGCGCCAACTCTGGTCGGGCGCGCTCCAACCGCTCAATCGACATACTATGTCGCCGCAAATAATTCATCTTCCGGCCTGTTCCAAACCACGCGCTGCTGGTTGCATGCGCCTGCCAAGCCGGTCCCACAGGAGTTCCAATTCCTGAGGATTACCAGATATCATGACGAGGGCTTCGATGAAGCGATCGCAGCGGAAGTCGTAACGATCCAGATCGAGGCGAACCAAACCTACTCGGCATCGTACGACCTTAAAACATCCTCGAAGGCCCTAACTGGTATAGATACCTTCACTACGGTCGAGCTGGAATGGTTGGAAAAAGCGCCGGAGTTTTTGCCGGTGAACTCCGACTTCGACGAAGGCCGCGTCGATCCGGTTACGGGTTATGCCATCCCCGATTGCGATGACACCGACATCGCACTGGAAGCGGTGCGGGACCATCTGGATGGAAAATTCAGCGCCAACCAGCGGATTACCGACGATATGCACCAAGGATTCTTCGGAGTCCTTCCGGTAGGGCTGCTTCTCGATTCATGGTCGGACGCCGAAGTGACAATCAGCAAGGTTGTTAAAACCGATCCCGACACAGGTTTTCCCGAAAGCGGCCAGATCCGGATGTACGGGAAGTGGGGCGAAGGGCCGTCCGAGTACCGTGCCATCATTCCCTACGATTTCTTCACCCCGGCAGTGAACGACCTCGCATCGGGAGGAGTGAACCAAGATCCCGGAAAAAGCGTTTACGGTCCGGCCACGGCATTCCCTTGGAATACGAAATACTACATGGAAGGCGTGCATCCCGGAAAAATCACGCTCGAATGGCGCTACAAGAAGGGCACTACGATCGATGTCTCGTTCCAGCAAACGTTCGAGGTTCTCACTCGCCAGACGGCATCTAAATGGAGGTCTGATCTCGACTACAAAATCCGGCTTGAAACCTCCAACGATCCTTCCGGCCAAATCCGCACGGTGGAGTATCCGGTGTTGTCTGACGGATACATTAAAAATGTGGAGCGAGCGTCCGAGTTTTATGATTTTTATAAAGAGTGCTATCTCGAACCGTTGCGATCCCATCCCTACGACTATCCTCATGCACTGAGTTGGGCTGGATTGGCTAGATTGGCTGCGAATCAGGTGATTGGAGGACTGAGCGACAGCCAGTATGGGAAGCTCGCAGCCGATTTCGCAATCAATTCTTTAGGCCCACTGGATGTTCTCTTCGCAGACTGGACAGTGGGAGAAATTGACCGATTTCAATTGACATTGTTTGAGGGAGGATGGCAAATATTCGCTAGTATAGGCTGGCAGCACCACGCTTACAGGAGTTCCGGATACAGAGCGATTGATTATGTCGCTACTCAAACCGCCGACCCCGATGCGATTTTTCTGGTTGGCTCATGGAAGGATCTCGAAGAGGGAGTCCTGGCAAACAGCAAGTTTCTGAACGAAAGCGCGTCTGTTGAAATTGCCGACCGAGAACAAAACCATGTAATCGTTTCGGCTATGACTACACTCTCGACATTGGGATTTGGCCTGGTCGAAGATATGTTCAGCTTACTCGGAGCGAACCCCTGTAGCCCCTCTGGAGCTGACTTCTCTGATATCTTTCCCCAGATTCCGCTTTCTACAGGAAGCTTGACCAACACCGCAGATCGTTGGACTTGGATTGATCCATCCACCGCGGGTGGAATCATGGACACATGGACAAAAGAGCCAATACTGCGGAAACTTGCACTGGTAGAGGCTTTTCAGATTGACGATGCAACGAGATTTTCGATTGTGCATCAATTGTCTCCCGTCCTTCCAATTTTGGTGTGGGACGACGAAGACATTCCATGAATTAAGCTAAAAAGACCTTTTCCGATGCAAACGATTCTGTTCGCGCTCCTACTTTTGAACTTGCCGCAGAGAGCGGCTTCCTCACCGCTCATCCTATCGTTTCCTGAAGACATTTCATGGAAGTCGATTTTCTCCGCAGGATTTCGTCCAAAACATATTCCGGGACTTGCACATAAAAAAGCTGAATGTAAGGTTCAGGAATTCACCTTCAAGCGCCCCGGAAAACCCGATTTCAAGCTGGAATCCGGTCGGTTGCTGTTTGAGATCCAGAGCGATGACAGTATCAGAATTATAGAACATGTGAGCCGGGTTCCCATCTCGATGGCCAAAGGAGCGAAACGCTTGAAAACGTTTCAAAACTTGTTTTCCGGCGAATTGAAGCGCGGAGGATCTGTTCCTCCGCTAAAGGATGAGGCCCACGGAAGTGTGGCAGCCCTTTCGGACTACCACGCGGTGGCTGAAAGCGAAGGTTATGTGGTCTTCTACGGATTCAACTCTTCGTTTGAGCGTGCCAAACCATTGATTCCTGTCTTCATGATCGCTTTGCACCGGGACATGAATACAAGGTGGCCGCCTACGCGCAGGACACCGATCAACCCACCCGAAGGCTACGAATGGTATAGTCTCGACCCGAAGGTGAGCACCCCGGACCCCGGAACGGCGGCGGCGGCCATCGCCACAATGCCAGCCGGGACGCCGCCTCCCCCTACTCGGAAAACCATAAGCTCCCGCCTTCCGGGCCATGGCGAGGCCGCGCGCGGCGCTCCGCTCCGATGGTGGATCCCGCTCTTGGTGGTCCTTGCCGGAGTGATCGCGGTGGTGGTAGCGCGCCGGGCGTTCCGCTAGGCAGGTGGGGGATGCCCCGCCTATGGTGCCGAGCGCCACATCGCTTTGGATCGCGGCGGACTTGAAGTCTGGTCGTGAACCTCGGCGGGACTCGACGGATGCAATCCGCCATGGCCTGCCCGGCTTCCAGACGCGTTCCGCCGCAGTCCGAAGCGGTTTGGCGCGGGAAATCGTCGGCAGTCATTCTCCGGGCTTTTCCTCTCTCCCTATTCCACGCAATCTGCGGGAGCGGAAGCGGCCGGTCATGCACGATCCGGCATGATTCCGGCAGAACCCGAGTCCATCCCTATGAAATCCGCGATCTTTACCCTGATTTGTCTTCAGACGATTTGTCCGGCGGCGATTCCCACTTTGCATTTCGGGGATCCGCTAACTTGGAAGTCGATTTTTGATAGCGGGTTCCGGCCGAAATACGTGCCTGGACTGGAAATATGGGCTACAGAATGCAAAGATCAGGCAATGATCTTGAAATTCCCGGACAAGCCAGGATTTCTCCTTGATCGGGGACGGGTCAAGTTCGAACTACAAAGCGACGACAGCATCAGAATCCTAGCTCATGTCGGCCGGGTTCCGATTACCATGGATGAAGGTGCAAAGCGATTGGAAGATTTCCGAAATTTGTTCGGCGGAGATCTTCAGAGGAGGGGTTCCATACCGCCTCTCATGGATGAAGTCCATGGTGGCGTAATGAGCAGTTCGGAAAACGACGCGGTGGCGAAAAGTTCCGGTTTCGTTGTTTTCTATGGCTTCATTTCGGCATACGATCCAAAGACACCTCTTCTCCCGGTTTTGACGATTGGTCTGGATATGGACATGGAATCGATCGAGCCGCCAATTCGAACGGAGGTTATCAAGCCACCCGCCGGCTACGAGTGGTATAGTCTGGACCCGAAGGTGAGCACCCCGGACCCCGGAACGGCGGCGGCGGCGGCCATCGCCACGAAGCCGGCGGCGGCCCCGCCGCCCCGGCCACGGAAAACCACAACGTCCCGCCTCCCCAGCCATGGCGAGGCCGCGCGCGGCGCTCCGTTCAGGTGGTGGATTCCGCTACTGGTGGTCCTTGCGGGAGTGATTGCGGTGGTGGTTGCCCGCCGGGCGTTCCGCTAGGCCACTGCCGGATGCCCGGGCTTTGGAGTGCGGTGGGAAGCGGAGCGCCACACCGCTTTGGATTGCGAATGACTTGCAAGGTTTTCGGGAACGAGGGGCGGGATCTGGCGGATGCAATCCGCCAGGCCCCGCCCGGTTTCCATACGCGTTGAGCCGCAGTCCGAAGCGGGTTGGCGCGGGAAATCATCGGCAGTCATTCTCCGGGCTTTTCCTCTCCCGCGATTCCACTTAATCTGCCGCGGCGGCCTGAATCGAGGAGAATTTAACCCGGCAAATCGTCGATCATCTGGTTCTGATGAATCCGGATGGACTCCTCGTCCGGAATACCTATAACCTTAAAACGAGTGGTAACGAAATTCTCTCTTTGTTTCCTATGCCTGATGTTTGGATCGGTCACGACTGATTCGGCGCCGGCGCCGGCGCCTGCGCCGGTCCGGGATGTCGATGTGGTATCGTCAGCTTTCCATCAGTCCTACACTCCTGACGGGAGCGGGAGACCGGTTGATTATAAGAAAATCTGGCAGGCGTATTTTTCCGGCTGGTCCGACAGCAGATTGATCGATGCGATCCTCGCCTGGGGCAATGGCATTGAGGATGACCGGACCATGGTCTTTAGTTGCGGTTCGCCACTGTTCACGGTCATGCCAGAAATGGTGAAGGACGCGTCAGCTCTGCACGCGTCGCTCAGGGGCGAGTCGGACCCACGGAAATTTCTCGTCGCGTCGACCTTTGCCGACTCTTTCACAACCCGGTGCAAAGAAGATTTCATTCCGGATAGATTTCACATGCTGTTCAAGCACGGCCGGGTTGCGCGAAACATTTCGGACTACCCCTTACCGTTGTTCGACGTGTCGGTGTTCACGTATTCCGTAATTGTACGTAACCTTAAAACGCTCGGTTCGGACTTCGACGAGCGAAATGGGGTGCCGTACGACGGAAACGTGCCTTACCCCGAGAAGGTTCCCCTGCTAGCGAAGTGGCTGAAAGAGAATTGGCCCGGGTGCGGGAATTTGGAGATTCCCGAAGGGAACGTCTCCAAAATCGATAGCGCATCCGGGGCGCCAGTCGTGGGCAAATCGCCGCAACATGTGACAACGCAGCGACCTGCAAACATACCATCCTCCGCCGCACCGAAGCGTATGTGGCCATTCGTGGCGTGCGCCCTGCTACTTGCCGGCATTTGCGCTCTTTTCTTTAGCTTCGGGAAATTCAAGCGCCGGTCGTGAATGGGATACTGAAGTTGGCAGTCCTCAGATTGCCGTATTTCAATTTCCCATAGCCGGAGCCGGGTAGTGGGGCGGCTTGTAGCTGAGGAGTTGGACCGTTGTGTCTGTTTCTCTGCGGGGAGTTCGGGAGTAATCGTGGGGTTCGTTTGAGGGTTCAGCGGAGGCTTGGCGGTTGCAAACCGCCGCCACGGCGCCTCCGCCTTTGGAGTGCGGTGGCAAGGCAGAAGGCCGCGACACCGCTTTGGATTGCGGGGCTTTCGGAGATTGCTTGGGGATTTCTACGAGGGCTCGGCGTCTTGGCGCGGGAAATCATCGGCAGGCAGTCTCCGGGCTTTTCCCCTCCCGCGATTCCCACTTTGCATTTCGAGGATCGGCTAACTTGGAAACAGGTCTTCGATCTAGGCTTCAGGCCGAAGCATTTCAAAGGATTGGAACGCAACACATGCGTCTGCGAGGATCAAAGTTTCTCGATCTGATTCAAAACCCGGGAACAGGAAATCAGGATCGGACCAGGCCGGGTTTCCTTCAGTTTTTTCTACGACGATTTCCTCAGCATGTTGTGGTTCCAAGGGTCCGAGGCGATCACGCTCGACGAAGGCAGGCGGCGGGCGGCCGAGTTCCGCCGGATGTTCGATGGATATATCGTCCAAGAGATCACGATGCCCTATCTGATCGATCCCAGCGGCTTGGTCGAGGCCGGCAATGACAACAACAACGTCAAGGTCCGGGTGGGAGAATATCTCATTTGGTATGGATTCGATAATTCCATGGGTAAAACCAAGCCGATCATCCCTCATTTCTATATCGCGTGAAGTTTTCCCGGTATGCCTGACGCAAAAGCGAAAGATGTGACTGACGTGGTGCGCCCCCCCGAAGGCTACGAGTGGTATAGTCTCGACCCGAAGGTGAGCACCCCGGACCCCGGAACGGCGGCGGCGGCTATCACCACGAAGCCGGCCGGGACGCCAGCGCCCCGCACTCGGCAAACCACAAAATCCCGCCTTCCCGGCCATGGCGAAGCCGCGCGCGGCGCTCCGTTCAGGTGGTGGATTCCGCTGCTGGTGGTCCTTGCCGGAGCGATTGCGGTGGTGGTTGCCCGCCGGGCTTTCCGCTAGGCAGATGGCGTCGCAGGGGTCCTTGGATTGTGAATTTCTGCGTGGACAGCGTCGAAAGGGTCAGTCCTGACGCGCCATCTGCGTTTTTCCCAGCAATTTCGGCTACCACTGGAACCACAATGGCGAGTCGCACGATCTGATTGGCGAGGCGACGGGCGAGAATATGAAAACCCTGCTCCCACCATGATGGACTGCCCCGGGGTTTCTCACGCTTTTCTTGTGGTCCATCAGCCGAATTTGGCTTCCACCCCGATGAGCGGCAAATGACGATGCCGCATCAGCCCGTTCCTCCAACTGCACCTTCTTGTCGTCGTGTTCGCGGCGACGACCATTCTCGGACGACTGGCTTCCGTCAGCGCGCCGGTGTTGATCACCTGGCGCTGCCTTCTTGCCGCTTTGGGAGCCTTCTTATGGGTGGCCATGATGAGGGATCGCAAGATCTGGCTCGGTGCCCGTCATGTAGGTGCCTTGCTTGGAGTGGGGGCGATCATCGGGCTGCACTGGCTCTGCCTTTTCGGAGCGATCAAGCTGGCCAATGTTTCCATCGCACTCGCCGGATTGGCGACGCTCTCGCTGTTCACCGCCTTCACCGAGCCGTTGATCACCCGCCGCCGGATTCGGCCTTTCGAAGTATTTCTCGGGATGCTGGTGGTGGCCGGGATCTGCCTGATCGCAGGTGTTGAGAAGGCTCACCTGCTAGGACTCTTCGTGGCGCTTCTCAGTGCATTGCTGGCGGCTGTCTTCATGGTCCTGAACCGCGGAATCGTCGTCAGGGGCGCTGACCCGATGGTGATGGTCGGCTGGGAAATGATCGCAGCCACCGTCGTCTGCTTTCTAGCCGTTCCTTTTTTCGATCCCGGCGGATTCACCTCGCTCATGATTGAGAATGGCTTGGACTGGTTGTGGATCATGATCCTCGCCTGGGTCTGCACGGTTTTCGCTCAGGCGTTGACCAATCACCTGCTGCGATCCATCAGCGCCTACGACTTCAATCTCGCCGCCAACTTTGAACCCGTTTACGGGATCATCGCCGCGGCCGTGATTTTCGGCGAACACGAGCACCTGCAACCGCCGTTCTATCTGGGTGCGCTGGCGATTCTGCTCGCCAATTTTCTCCACCCCCGGCTTCAGAGGCGCTTTTCGCCAGCGGCCGTGGATGTGGGGAGTTGAAGATGTGGCTCGTTCCAAATGCAGATAGGCTCCGGTCCCGTTGGGTTTATTGTTACCGTGTTGTGACCCACATGAAAAAATGATCGCCGTGGCCGATGGAGTTAGAGGCTACGGCGCAGGACATACCCGGGATGGAAACGGTTTGAGATTGTTGGGTGACACTGATTCAGATGCGCGGGTTTTAATCGATACGCGGATTTAGGCTAGGCTTGGCGGATGCAATCCGCCGCCACGGGCTTCGCGGCGACCGGTGATCGCTGCTATTGGAGGGGGCGGGGATGCCCGGGCTTTGGAGTACGGTGGGAAGCGGAGCGTCACACTGCTATAGATTGCAAATGGCTTGCGAGGTTTTCGGGAACGAGGGGCGGGGGCTTGGCGGATGCAATCCGCCGCCACGGGCTTCGCGGCGAACCGTGATCGCCGCTACATCGCGGACGGCAGCGCTTTGGATTTGCTTCGGACGGTGCTTCGCGAATCCAAAGCGGTGTGGCGCTTCGCTTCCCACCGCACTCCAAGGTGGGGCGCTGCGGGCGGCCTTGCTTCATACACCGGCGGGGGCTTGGCGGATGCAATCCGCCGCCACTCTGCGGATTCCACGCGAACGCGGTATGTCGGGATGGCCGGATTCGGGATATTCCTTTTCCTGTCGCCGCAAGCGTGGCCTTCCCCCCGGGGCCGGGCGAAACGGTGACGAAAATCCCCCCGAAAGTGAGCTTCCCCCCGGGCTCCCGCGAACGGCGAATCATGGAAGTCCCCCCGCTTCCGGTTTGCCGTTGTGAATCCCGGGGGGCGGCAGACGGGAGAGCGGTTTTTTGAGGTTCGCCAAGCCGGCCCGATGGGCGATGGGGTGATCCGGGAGACGCCCGGCCACGACCGCCTCATTCGCGGCTTGAACGGGCGCGCTACGCGAAAAACTCGAGTTGCTCTGCCTCGCGAGGGTCCTCGAAGCGCACGCCGACGCCGAGCAGCCGGACCGGGCGGTCATGGCCGCGTTTCCAAGCTTCCCGGAGAAGTTCCTCGAAAATCGCCGGCTCAAGCCGGTGGCCGGCGCGCTCGGCGGTGGTGCGTTCGAAATCGGCGAATTTCAGCTTCACCACGAGCGAGCGGATCACCCGGTCGGAGTGGGATTTCGCCAAATCCTCCACCAAGCCGCCGAGCATTTCCCGCATCGGCGGCAGCAGGCCGGCAAGGGTGGTGACGTTCTCAGAAAAGGTATTCTCGCTGCTCGACGATTTCCGCGTGCGGTCGGGATTCACCGCGCGTCCGTCGATGCCGCGACACAGATGCCACAGTTCGATGCCCCATTTGCCGAAGCGCCGGGCGAGTTCGATTTGCTCGAATTTCTGCAAATCCCCGCAGGTTTCCACGCCGATCGCGGTCAGCTTCTCGCGCATTTTCTTGCCGACGCCCCAAATGCGGCCGACGGGCAGGACGGCGACGAAATCCGGGATTTCCCCGGCGGTGACGCGTTTTTGGCCGTCCGGCTTGTGCCAGTCCGAGGCGATCTTCGCGATGAGCTTGTTGGTGGAAATCCCGGCCGATGCGGTGAGGCCTGTTTCCTCGCGGATCTGCGCGCGGATTTCCCGGGCGATCGCCGCGCCCTCGCTGCG
The DNA here is from genome assembly GCA_038235225.1 of Verrucomicrobiales bacterium. Taxonomy (GTDB): domain Bacteria; phylum Verrucomicrobiota; class Verrucomicrobiia; order Verrucomicrobiales; family Akkermansiaceae; genus Luteolibacter. The sequence continues at coordinate 7,014 of JBBSUD010000094.1, read as the reverse complement.
GAGGTGGGTGACATCGAGGTAGGCTTCGTCCAGCGAGAGCGGCTCGATGAGTTCGGTGAAGCGCCCGAAAATCGCCCGGATTTGCGCGCTGACGGCGCGGTATAGTTCGAACTGCGTGGGCACCATCACGAGCTGGGGGCAAAGTTCGAGCGCTTTGAAAACCGGCATGGCCGAGCGGCAGCCGAACTTGCGGGCCGCGTAATTCGCCGTGGTCAGGACGCCGCGCCGGTCGCTCCCGCCGACGCCGACCGGCAGGCCGCGCAGGGCCGGATTCTCCCGCTCCTCGATCGCGGCGTAGAAGCAGTCCATATCGATGTGGATGATTTTTCTCAAGGGCTGGCGGCTGGCGCGCTTTCCCTCCACCCGACCCTCCGGCTTGTCAACCGCGCCGCGCCGGAGCGCGAAATCCGCCGGATTTCAACGGCTTTGCGAGCGCTTCAGGGCGGCGGCGATGAAGCCGGCGAAGAGCGGGTGCGGGTGGTTCGGCTTCGATTGGAACTCGGGGTGGAACTGCGCGCCGAGATAGAACGGGTGGTTCGGGATTTCCACGATTTCCACCAATCCTTCGGTGGCGGAGACGGAGGAAATCACGAGGCCGCCTTCCTGAAGCTGTTCTTGGTAATCGGAATTCAGCTCGTAGCGATGGCGGTGGCGCTCGTGGATGCGCTCGGCGCCGCCGTAGAGATCGGAGGCCTTGGTGCCGGCGAAGAGGATGGATTCCGAGGCGCCGAGACGCATCGTCGCGCCCATGTCCGCGACGCCGCGCTGCTCTTCCTGGAGGCAGATCACGGGAAACGGGGTGGCTTTGTCGAACTCCGTGGAATTCGCGCCGGTCAAGCCGCAGACGTTGCGGGCGAACTCGATCGTCGCGATCTGCATGCCGAGGCAGATGCCGAAATACGGGATGTTTTCCTCCCGGGCGTAGCGTGCGGCGAGGATTTTCCCCTCGGTGCCGCGGTCGCCGAAACCGCCGGGGACGAGGATGCCGTCCACGTCGCCAATGACGGCCAGCGCGGTGTGATCCTCGACCGCTTCGGCCTCGACGCGGACGACGTGGACCTTGGTGTCGTGATGCGCGCCGGCATGGATCAGCGATTCGTAGATCGATTTGTAGGCATCCTGCAGTTCGATGTATTTCCCGGCGACGGCGATGGTGACCTTGTGCTTGGGATGGATGACCTTTTGGACGAAATTCTCCCATTCTTCAAGCGCCGGCGCGGGGGTGTGGCCGAGGCCGATTTTATCGACGACGAGGCGGTCGATCTTGTCCCGGCGGAGGTCGAGCGGGCATTCGTAAATCGTGTGGGCCACGTCGCGGAAGGCGACGACGTTCTTGCGCTCGACGTTGCAGAACATGGCGATTTTCCGGCGATTTTCCTCATCGAGGTCGGTTTCGGTGCGGCAGATGATGATGTCCGGCTGGATGCCGAGCTCGCGGAGTTTGGCGACGGATTGCTGGGTCGGCTTGGTCTTCGCCTCGCCCGCCGCTTTAATATAAGGGAGCAGCGTGACGTGGATGAAGCAGACGTTTTCCTTCCCCACTTCGAGGGCGAACTGGCGCAGCGCCTCGATGAAAAGCAGGCCTTCCATATCGCCCACGGTGCCGCCGATTTCCGTGATGAGCACGTCCACGTCCGGGTTGTCCGCGGTGACTTTCTGCATGCGGGATTTGATCTCGTCGGTGACGTGCGGGATGAATTGCACGGTTTTTCCGAGGTATTCGCCGCGGCGTTCCTTCTTGATGACGGCGTCGAAAACCTGGCCCGAGGTGAGGTTGTTCATCCGCGAGAGGACGCCGGAGGTGAAGCGCTCGTAGTGGCCGAGGTCGAGGTCGGTCTCCGCGCCATCGTCGAGGACATAGACCTCGCCGTGCTGATAGGGCGACATGGTGCCGGGATCGACGTTGAGATATGGGTCGAATTTCTGCATCAGCGTGGACAGCCCGCGATGCTCGAGGAGCGTGCCGATGGAGGCAGCGGCAAGGCCCTTGCCGAGGGAGGAAACGACGCCTCCGGTGACGAAAATGTATTTCATGAAATTTGGGGATGATCAGTGGCGGAAATCAGGCGCTCGATCTCGCGGGCCTGCTCCGGGGTATCGACGCCGGGGGATGTGTCGTCGGTGCGCAGGACGCGGATGGATGCGCCATTTTCCAAGGCGCGAAGCTGTTCGAGCGACTCGGCGAGCTCCAGCGGCGAGGGCGGCCAGGTGACGAAGCGTTCGAGAAATTCGCGGCGGTAAGCGTAGATTCCCTTGTGCCGCAAGACCGGCAGGCCCTCGACGGGGTTGCGGAAGAACGGCAGCGGCGAGCGGGAAAAGTAGAGCGCCCGGCCGTCCAGCGCGAGGGCGACCTTGACGACGTTCGGATCGGCAATGGCGGGATCGTCGGGGGAAAGCGGATTGGCGGCGGTGGCCATGTCGAGCGAATCGTCGGCGAGCATGGCGGCGGCGAGCTCGTCGATGAGCGCGGGATCGATGAGCGGTTCGTCGCCCGGGATGTTGATAATGAGGGTGGCGTGCGGCACGGCGCGCGCCGCCTCGGCGATCCGATCGGTGCCGGTCGGGTGGTCGGCGGAGGTCATCACGGCCTTGCCGCCGAACGCCTCGACGGCGGCGAAAATGCGTTCGTCGTCCGTGGCGACGAGGATTTCATCGAGCCGCGAGCACTTCCGGCAGCGCTCCCAAACGTGCTGGATGAGGGGTTTCCCGGCGATGGGATGGAGCGGCTTTCCGGGGAAGCGGGTGGCGCCCCAGCGGGAGGGCAGGACGCCGAGAATGTAAGGAGAAACGGAGGGTTGGGGCACGCTTGGGAAAGGTTGGGCGAGGGTAAGTGCCACGCCGCGCCGGGGACAAGAGCGGTTTCCGGGAAAAATTTCCCGGGTGGACGGCGCGGCTGTCATGGGGGACACGGAAGGCATGATTGCGAAGGGAAATCCTGTGCGGACGCGGTTCGCGCCCAGTCCGACCGGCTGGCTGCACCTCGGCCACGCGCTGGCCGCGCGGGTGGCGCACGACCTGGCGCGGGCGCATGGCGGGGATTTCCTGCTGCGCCACGAGGACATCGACGGGCCGCGGGTGCGGGAGGAATTTTACGTGGGAATCGAGGAGGATTTGCGCTGGCTCGGGCTGCGCTGGCTGGGCGAGCCGCTGCGCCAGACCACGCGCACGGCGGCTTATGAAGCGGCCTTGGAGCGACTGAAAGCGGCGGGATATGTGTATCCATGCTTTTGCACGCGGCGGGAAATCCGCGAGGAAATCGCCCGCAGCGCCGCGGCTCCGCAGGGTGGCGAGGAGCCGGTTTATCCGGGGATTTGCCGGGATCTTCCGGGCAATGCCTCGGGAGAACGCGCGGCCGACGGCGAACCGCACGCATGGCGGCTGGATGCCGCGAAAGCCGCCGCTGCCGCCGGCCCGCTGGATTTCCATGACCTGAGATTCGGGAAAATCGCGGTGAATCCCGGCCTGCTCGGCGATGTGGTGCTGGCGAGGAAAGACATCGGCACGGCCTACCATCTGGCGGTCGTGGTGGACGACGCTTTTCAGGAAATCACCCACGTCACCCGCGGTGAGGATTTGCTGCCGTCCACGCACGTCCACCGGGTGCTTCAGGCGCTGCTGGGTTTGCCGGAGCCGGCTTATTTCCACCACGCGCTCGTTACGGACGAGTCCGGCAAACGCCTCGCCAAACGCGATAATGCCCGCTCGATCCGCCAGCTCCGGGACAGCGGGATCGGCGCGGAGGAAGTATTGGGCATGATAGGCGCCGCCCGGAGTTCAAGCTTTAGCTTGCTCTTCCGCGAAGGGGACGACCATGAAGAGCAACCTGAAGGTTGAACTCCGGGCGGAACCTGAAGATTGAACTCCGGGCGGCGTTTCTAATCGACATAACAGCGCGTCACCCGCGGCGTGATGCCCGTGAGGATTTCCCAGGCGATCGTGTCCGCCAGCGTCGCCAGCTCGGTCACGGAAATGTGCGGGCCGAACATTTCCACCTCGTCGCCCTCGCGGATTTCCGGCGCGGCGGTCACGTCGGCCATGGTCTGATCCATCGTCACGCGGCCGAGGATGGGCACCCGCCGGCCGCGGATCCAGACCTCCGCGCCGCGTCCGGAAACGTGCCGCGGGTAACCATCGCCGTAGCCAATGCCGATGGTCGCGACCCGCGTCGGTGCGGTCGTCACGAACTGCCGCCCGTACGAAATCCCGTGGCCGGCCGGCAGCGTGCGGACCAGCGTGACGCGGGATTTCAACGTCATCACGTTCGCGATTTTCCCCTGAAATCCGGCCAGCGGCGAGATGCCGTAGAGCATCAGCCCGGGGCGGCCGAGGTTGCAGATGCCGCGGTCGTAGCCGAGCAGGCCGGCGCTGTTCGAAAGGTGGCGCCAGGCGAATCGCTCCGGCCCGCCCAGGCCGTCGATCAGGGCCGCGTAACTCCGGAACTGATTGCGCGTGAACTCCTCATCCTCGTCCGCCGAGGGCAGGTGCGAGCCGATGCCCTCGATTTCCAAGTGCGCCAATTTCTCCAACTCTGCCAGATTTCCCGCCAATCCCTCCGCGAGAAATCCGCCGCGGCCCATGCCGGTGTCCACGGCCAGATGGACTTTCAGCCGGGTGCCATACGCCGCCGCGTGCCGGTCGAAATCCGCGCCTTCCTCCAGCGTGGAAATGCACGGCGTCCATCCGCGGGCGACGATTTCCTCCCGCTCCGCCGCCCACGTCGGCCCGAGCAGATAAATGCGCGAGTCCACCCCCGCCGTCCGGACCCGGCGCGCCTCGCCCACATTCGCCACGCCGATGAAGGCAATCCCCTCGCCCGCCAGCGCCTTCGCGATTTCCTCCAGCCCGTGGCCGTAAGCGCCGGCCTTGAGCACGGCCATCACGGCCCCGCCGGCGATTTCCCGGGCAGAGGCGAGAGTCCGCCGCAGCGCGCCGAGGTCGATTTCCGCCCATGCGCGCGGCGGGGAAATGGGAAATGCGTCGTTCACGGCGGCGAGGCTAAGCGGGCCGCCGCCGCGTGGGGAACCCCGCATTGCTTGGATTTGCGGGAAATCCGCGGCCGGCCGGCGGGCTTGACCCTCCCGGCATCTGCGTACAGGGTCCGCGCCTGATGAACCGTTTCACATTCCTTAAGCATTTGCCCGTCGCCGGCGCAGCGCTCTTCGCGCTGAATTCCTGCGGCCCCTCCGGCCCCGCGCGGTCCGACTATCTCTCCGGCATCGGCGGCCCGATGCGCCAGCAAACCTCCGGCAGCGCCGGCCACCCCTCCCCCGCCATCCCCGACGACGTTTCCTACTGGGACGGTGACGGCGTCAGCGGCAGCCCGCTCGTGAAAATCAACCGGGATCAGCAAAAAGCCTTCTTCTATAAAGGCAACACGCTCGTCGGCGTCTCGCGGATTTCCAGCGGCAACGAGGACCACGCCACTCCGCACGGCACCTACCGCATCACCGAGAAGGACAAGGACCACAAATCCTCCGCTTACGGTGTCTTCAAGGACCGGGCGTCCGGCATGACCACCAACGACAACGTGGACATCCGCACGGACAAGCCGAAACCCAGCGAGATTTTCTATGCCGCGCCGATGCCGAACTTCATGCGCATCAATGGCGGCATCGGCATGCACACCGGCTACCTGCCGGGCTACGCCGCCTCGCACGGCTGCATCCGCATGCCCCACCAGATGTCGGAGAAATTCTTCGAAAACGTCCAGGTCGGCACGCCCGTCGTCGTCGAGTGAGCGGCGCCACAGCAGACCTGCCCGACCCGGCGGCGACCATGGAAATCCAAGCCGCCGCCGTGGCGGAGTGGATTTCCCGGCCCGCCGCCGACCGCCCGCGGCTCGTCGATTGCCGCGAGGCCGACGAACTCGCGATTTGTAAGATCGACGGCCACGAGTGGGTGCCCCTGGGGGATTTCCCCAAGGCCCTCGCCGGACTCACCACCGACTCCGCGCGCGGTGTCGTAATTTACTGCCACCACGGCATGCGCTCGCTCCGCGCCGCCGGATTTCTGCGCTCGCAGGGATTTGAGAACGCCTTCTCCCTCGCCGGTGGAATCGACGCATGGTCCAGAACGGTGGACGAGGACGTCCCCCGCTATTGATGACGTCCTGCTCCCATACCGCCGCCCGCGGAATCCGGATCCCGGCCCGCGAATCCGGCACCTTCCCACCTTTTCCACCCTCCTCGGAGTGACGCTTTGACCGGGGCGGGACGGGCGGGTTCCCGGCGGTTCCGTAGCGCTTGCAACCCGTGGAATGCACGTGTATCGCCTCCGCCGCGGCGGCGGAAACCGCCCTACCCCATCTTTTATGATCAAGTGGATTCTCCAGAAAATCGTCGGCAGCAAGAACCAGCGCGAGGTGCGCCGCATCCGCCCGACCGTGGCCCGCATCAACGAAATCGAAGAGGCCCTGCAACGCGAGCCGGTCGGGAAACTGCTGGAATTCACGGACAAATGGAAATCCCATCTCGCCCGCTATCACGTCCTTGAGGCGCCGGCCAAGCCGATCGTCCAGCGGATGGGTGAGGAGGAACTCCGCACCACCGCGAAAGACCTCGAAACGCGCCTAGCCGTGCTGCGGGAAGAGTTCCCTTCGCTGCCGTCCCCGGTGCTGGCCACGGCGGAATCCATCGAGCAGGCGAAGGCCGCCTTCCATGACATCGAGAGTGAATTCGGGAAATCCCGCGCACGATACCTCGAGCAAATCCTGCCCGAGGCCTACGCCGTGGTAAAGAACGCCGCCCGCCGGCTTTCCGGCCAGGACATCGAAGTCAACGGCCACACGATGAAGTGGGAAATGGTGCATTTCGACGTCCAGCTCGTCGGCGGGATCGCCCTGCACCGCGGCATGATTGCGGAAATGCAAACCGGCGAGGGCAAGACGCTCGTCGCCACGCTGCCCGTCTATCTGAACGCGCTCACCGGCATCGGCGTCCACGTCGTCACCGTGAACGATTATCTCGCACTGCGGGACTCGGAATGGATGGGATCGCTGTTCCGGTTCCTCGGTCT
>JBBSUD010000093.1:0-23620 GCA_038235225.1 Verrucomicrobiales bacterium | reverse complement strand
CGAGATGGAGATATGACATGGCCTGAGCGTTCGCCCTGCCGCAAAACGAAAGCGGACGGGTGGTGGCCACCCGTCCGGTTGGTGAAACTCCCTGCTTGAGCCGGGAGCGATCGCTTACGGTTTGAGGCGGAAGAACCGCTTCGGCGCGAGCTTGGTATCAATCAGCAGCGGGCTGGTGCCTTGGATGTCGGTCCATGGCGGCTGGAGATTGTCCGAGTATTGCATAACTCCGACGGGCCAGGTGAGGGTGGCGAGGCTGGGCTGGCCTCCCGAGACAGATACCGAATCGATTTCCCAGCCTTGGGGAGTGAGATTTCCCGAGGTGTTGTTATCGGAAGCGGAGATGAAGCGAACCTGCACGGTGTCCCCCGCGTTGACATTCGCCAGCGTAGCGATGCTGGTGATGAAAGCGGGATGGCCTGCGGAGTTCCCCACGAATGCTTCTGAATTGGCCAGCGAGTCGTCCACCGCTCCCAAGCTTCCATTGTAGGGATTCTGGCTGAACGATACCGACGGAACGCGTGTGAACGCCGCACCATTCACGCTGACGTCCAGCGCGCCGCCGTCATAGTCGATTTCGAAACTATAACGATGGGCGAATGTCAGCGTGACGGCCCCGGCTTGGGCGATTGTATAAATCGGACTGAGCAGCCAGGCAGTGTTATCGGCACCAAATCCGCTGCTCTGGCCGTTGCTGCGCCATGAACCTTCCGTATAGGTCCAGGCCGCCTCCGACGTCACGGGAGCCGGTGAGCTGGCGGAGTAGCCGCCGCCGTTCGCGTTGAAATCCGTGCTACCGGTTCCTGCTGTTAGCATGATTTTCGGCTGGGTGGAGATGCCGCTTTTGATCAACACCAGCGAGGAACTGATCGACTGCAGCGAATAGCCCGGCGGCACCGTGGCCGTAGGGAGCGGGCCGGTTATGGTCCCGGTGCTTTTCACGATCTCATAGAACGGAGCGTTGGCTCCGCCGGCGAGTACGGCGAAATTTACGGTAGCGCCGGCCTGGAGAACCAGATCGCCATTTACCATGATCTGGTCGGAAGCGGCACCATCCAGATCGCAGTTGTAGGTTCCCGCCAGCGTGGTTGCTCCAGCGGTGAATTTGCCGACCGTCAGACCCGGGGAAATCGTCCCGGATGGCCCGATTTTCAGCGGCCCGGCATGCGTTCCGTCAGCTTCCAGAGTGCCTTGGTCCACCTGAAGCGTGCCGGTGAAAGTATGGTTGATGGCACCTGCGAGTCTCAATGTTCCCAAGCCCGTTTTGACCAGGCTCGCGGCGGTGGAATCCACGGCGGAAGCGTCTGAGTTTTCAATTTCCGCAATAATTACCAAATCGGGACCGGCAGCGACATCAGCGATCGCAAAGGTATGTGCCTTGTTGCCGGAGATTGCGATGCCGGTGTTGCCAGCGTTGCCGCCCGCGCCGGTGGAAATCAAGGACGCGCCCGAGCCGGAGACGGTGATGTCGCCGTTGAGCTGGAAGCTCTCGCCATTGTAGGAACCGCCCGCGCCGGCATAGTTAAGAAGCACGGAGCTGGCGTTGAGCCCGATGTTCAAAAGGTGGGCGTGACTGGTGCCGCCGGTGCCGGTGGCGGTACTTTCCCCGGAGACCACTCGCAAGGTCGCCTGAGTGAGGGTGGGTGATACCGAATTGACATTGGTGGGCAGCGCGTTCACCCCGCGGATTTCCATGGTGGCTCCGGGATCCACGGTCACCAGTTTGTTGACGGCGAGGCGGTTGGCCTGCTGATTGCCATCGAAGACGACGGTGCCCGAGTGGATGGTGACCGCGCCGCCGACCGTAAACGGTCCGTCCACCGAAACTTGTCCGGTGCGGTCGAAATAGGCGTCGCCCGCGCCGCCGATGGTGGCTGCTGTGCTTAAATTGCCGCTTCCGACGTAGGAGATCCGGCCCCCTTTAATGGTGGAGGCGGTTTCATAAATGCCCCCCGGTTTCAAGTTGATTTGGAAATCCCCGCCGGTGACGGTGACAGCGCGGTTGAAGCCCAGATTACCGATGGTGCCATTGCCGACCCGGAAGACACCGGCATTTACAGTGACATTGTAATCCAGCAACTCGTTCGCGAATTCAACGCTGCCGGCGCCGTTCTTCGTCAGGGTGGAGGTATTGAATGCCGCGGTGACGAATTGCAGTCCGGTGAAGGTATAATCCTTGGTCACGTTCTCGAAAACGATGGCAGGCGGAGCCACATCGTTGACGAGAGCCACCGCGGTGCCGTTCGCGCTATCGTCGAAGCGGACCGCATAATCGTTCGTATAGGTGACCGGATTTCCGGTGGTGAAGGTTTTCCAGTTCTGGGTAACCCCCAAATCCCATTTTCCGGGATTGCCCGGATCCGCGGACGTCCACTTCAGGACCGGGGTGACATAGACATCCACGAAGTCGCTCGTGATCGGTTGATTCGTCGCGTTGTTGACCACGACCGTGTAGGTGTAGGGAACCAGCGGGCCTGAAGGATTAGCAGCCGCCGCCGGCACGGTGTACGTCTGGGAGTTCGCGCCGGCGATGTCCACGCCATTGAGCCTCCACTGATAGGTGAAGGGCGGTGTGCCGGTGGGATCGACGGAGAGGGTGTATGGCTGGCCTTCCGTGATGTCTCCCGTGGGTGTGACGGTGGGCACATAGTTGGCGAAATCCGGCGGAACGTTGCCGAGCGCGGCGTCGTGGAGCTGCTTTACGCGGCCCGGGGTGAGCGCCCTGTCGAATACCGCAACCTCATCGACCTGGCCTCGGAAAAAATCTCCCGTTGGGCCGAAGATGCCGCCGCCGCCGATGTTGAAGTTGAATGCGGAACTGCCATAATTAGTAGTTACCGCGGCAGCCGAGCTTATCAAATTGCCGTTCAGATACAGCTTTACTTGGTTGCCATCCGCCACATAGGCAATGAAGCCCCAGGCATCGTCCGCGAAAGGATAAGGAGTGACGAGGGAGCCGGCGACGCCGTTGTAAACCTCAATGTCCGCGCCGTTGGTGGCATCGCCGAATTCCAGCACGTCGTTCTGGCCGAAGTAGCCGCCGCGGATGGAGTGGACGGCGCCCCGATTCACCCAGCCCATGACGGTGAAGGCGGAGCGGTTGTTGAGCGCGCTGACGGCGGTGCCCACGTAGCCGTTGCCAGTGGCGAGCGAGACGCAGGAATTGTTTGCGCCAAAGCCGGCGAAGCCGGAGGCCGGGGCCGGTCCGGTGGCGGTGTTTTTCGAGCCTGCGTAGTAGCCGCCATTCGCGGCGGCTCCCAAGCTGCCTTGGTTCGCGGCCACGGGCGGCGTGCGCGGGACGAAGGTGTCGTTCATCCGCCAGTAGCCCGTTGGATTGTCCGCAAGAATGAGGCTCTGATAGGTTTGCGGAGGCGTTGGGTTCGTTCCGTTGTTGTAGTGCGCGAGCACCTGGGCGTCGCTGAGAACCGTGCCTGCATAATAAGCCGGCTCGTCCACGCCGCCGGTCCAGCCGAAGGCGCCGCCCGAGCGCGCCCCCACCGAATAGGTGCCGGAAGTGTTCGCGTCATAGGTATTGTTATTAACGCCTCCCGGGGCGACCGCGGCGCTGGTTGCCTTCAAGATGCCGTTCACATAGATTTTCCCAATCGAGGTGGATTGGTTCCACGTGACGACGACATGATGCCAGGCGCCCGCCACGATGCCGGGTCCGGAATTGATACTGACCGCGGTGGCGCCGCCATTTTTGTTGTAGGTGCGGAAATTGAATCCATTGGCAGCCGCTCCTTGATAGATGAGCCAGCCCTCGCGCCCGAAGGTATCGGTATTCTCCCGCCAGGAAGAATAGGGGGACTGCAATGCGGGAATATCGTCCGAAGATGGTTTGAGCCAGATTTCCGCGCTGAACGAACCTTGATTGTTCAAAGCGGCGGTGTACGGCACCGTCATGCCGGTGCCGGCGACATTCATGGAAACGTCCGCACTGCCTGCCAGAGCACCGGGCGCCTGGCGGACGACCGTATCGGACAGCACGCCGTTGCCGGGCGCTCCGAGGCTGCCCAGGTTGATTTCCGGAGGCGAAAGGTCGTCAGTCGAGACGCTGTCGTTGAACCGATAGTACATGATCGGATTGTCGCTGAGCACTTCCGATGCATAATCGGCGCGGGCAGCCGGAGATAGGGAGATGACAATCGCCGTGGCAAGCAGGGCGCGTTCGCTTTGGGATTTCCAGTTGAGGAATGACGGTTTGAATTTCATGGGATGTTTTATTTGGGTTTGGATGCAGGGTATAGGTAGGATAAGCGGCTCCCATGCCATGAGTGCTCCAGCTCCATTTGATGGGCTGTTGCACGGGAAATCCGCCGGAAGATCAGGAAAACGAGGGGTTTGCATCGCCTTCCCATGCTTTGCCGATGCTAGAGGGATCTGCCGGAGGGGATAGCCCATCCGGGGAAAATCTCTATACAATTTCCGCAAGCGGCCGAAGCTCCGGCGTGCCGAATCCCTGCAAGATCGCCTTCCTGTCCCCGCTTTCCACCGCGTTTGTCCACCGATTGATGCGCGGGGCGCTGTCGTATGCGGAATCCCGGCCACGGATGATCATCCGGAATTTCCGCATGGAGCGCGGATTCCCCTTCACCGCCGCCGCGGAGAAATCGCTGGTGGAAATGTCGGCGTGGGCGCCAGCCGGGATTCTAACGAATCTGGAGGACGACGAACTCGCCGCCCTGCTCGCGCTGGTGAAGCCGCCGCCGCGGGTCGTCAGCCTGTGCGCGGTGCGACTGCGGAGCGGCGTTTCCATGGTGAAGGGTGCCTTCGCGGTGGAGGCGGCCTGTGCCGTGCGGCATTTCCGCGAGCAGGGTTTACGGTCGATTTTCATGTTGTCCTTGGAAAGCGAGGACAACATGGAAGTTACTCTGGTTGAGAAATTTACCGAAATTGTCCAAGCGCCGGGCGGCGGTTCGGTGGCGCTGGTCGAGGTGGCCGCCCCGGCGCTGCTGGACGATCAGGACGCGGCGGTGACGCCGGTGCCTCAGCGCCTCGCCGAATGGCTGGCAGACCTGCCGCGACCCTGCGGCGTGTTCTGCCCGCAGTCCGGCGGCGGCGGATATGCCATCCGCGTATGCCGGGCGATCGGACTGCGCGTGCCCGAGGACATTTCCATCATCGGCGTGGACGATTCCGACGTCGGCTTGGCCAGTGATCCCACGCTGACGACGGTCACGCCGGTGGCGGAAATCATCGGCTTCGAGGCCGCTCGCGTACTGGATGCCATGCTCTCCGGCAGTCGGAAATCCGGGGAGATTGTGGAAATCGACGCGATGGATTTGCGCGTCCGCGAGTCCACCGGCGCCCAGCGCGCGCGGATTTGCGACATCGGCGCGGCCATCCGGCACATCCACCAGAATTTCGGCTCCGGACTGAGTGTGGACTCGCTTCACAAGGCGACCCAGCAAGTTTCCGGCAAGACCTTCCACACGCATTTCAAACTCGCCACCGGACAGACTCCGGGGGAGGCGATCCGCGCGCGGCAGATCGAGGAAGCCCGGCGTTTGCTCAGCCAGACGCAGCTTTCCATCACCATCATTGCCGAGAAATCCGGCTTCAACAGCAGCAGCGATTTCGCCCGGCGGTTCCGCGCCATCGCCGGCGTCCCGCCCTCGGAATACCGGCTCGCATTCCAGCCGCGGGACGAGCGCCCGCGGCTGTGAATACCCATCTATTGCGGAACCCACACGGCGACGCCACCTGCAGGGCAGGTGAAATCCGCCCAGCCTTCCGCGTCGGTGGTTATGGTTTCGGAAATGCCGCCCATGGCATCGGCGAATGACTTGCGGGGAGCGGCGGTTTGCATGCGCTTGGTGCCGGTATCACCATTCGTCATCACGACCGCAAGCCCGCCAGGATGATCCGGGGTGCCGGTGCGGGTCCAGCCGATGGTGGCGGTGTGATCGAAGTAATCGTATTGATCGCCATATGCATGGGTTTTGCGAAGTTTGAGAAACAGATCGATGGTCTGCTTGTGACAGGCCATTTCAATTTCATATTGCTGTCCGTCGCGGCCCGTGTCTTTGTAGGAAGCGCCATAGTAATCCGCATGAAAGACACAGGGATAGCCATCCCGGCGCAGCAGGATGAGCGCGTAGGCGAGCGGCTTGAACCAAGCCTCCACCACGGATTCCAGCGCTTGGAGCGGCTGCGTGTCATGATTCGCCACCAAGGTTACGGCAAGTTGCGGCGCGCGCTGGACGAGGGTGCCGTCGAAGATCTGCGACATGTCATAATCGCTGCCCGACTTGCTGGCTTCCGAGAAATTCCGGTGCAGCGGCGCGTCGAAGAGGGCGACGTTGCCTTCCGTGGCGCGGAGGAAATGATCGAGAGCCTCGATTTCATAAGACCAATATTCGCCGACTGCGAAGATGTCGCGCTCCGCATGATTGCGAACGTGGTTGAGCCACTTGGGGAAAAACCCGGCCTCGACGTGCTTCACCGCGTCGAAGCGCACGCCATCCATGCCCACCGTATCGGCAAACCATGTGCCCCAGCTTTTGATCTCGTCCTGCACTTCGGGGTGCTGCACATCGACGTCGCAACCCATCAAATAATCGAACGAACCCTTTTCCAAATCGACTTGACCGGAAAATGATTTGCCCTCGAAGAGGAGGATGTCGCCGCTGTCCGGCTGATTCGCATCGTAGTCCACGGCGGTGAAATGCCACCAGTGCCATTCCATATCCGAGTATGCGCCGCTCCTGCCCGGAAAGTTGTAGTGTGTGTAGGCTTTGATCCGGCGCGGCTCCCCGGTTTGCTGGTGGCGGTTGTCGTTGCTATAGGGCGTGGCGTTGAATTCCTCGGTAACGTCGCCGCCCATGCGGTGGTTCAGCACCACATCCCAATAGAGCTGGAGTCCGGATCCGCGGGCGGCGTCCACCGCCTCCAGGAGTTCCGGGCGCGTGCCGTATTTCGTGCGGATCGAGCCTTTCTGATCGAACTCGCCGAGATCATACATGTCATAAACCGAGTAGCCGACGTCCATGCCGCCGGCCGCGCCCTTGTATGCCGGGGGTAGCCACAGGGCGGTAAATCCGGCCTCCGCCAGTTCCGCCGCCTGTTCACTCAGTTGTTTCCATAAAGTTCCATCCGCAGGGGTGTACCAATGGAAGTACTGCATCATCACGCCGTTGCTCGCTGTCATGGTTTTGAAAAGTCCGCGTCCTGTCGTTCGGGGAAATTCCGGCGCAAGCGGAATTCCCGCGTTACTCGAGATCCGGCAGATAGGCGGACTCGCGGTCCAGGGAGAACGACCAGCGGAGCGGCGTTTCCGGTGCTTTACCGGCGGTGTCTTTCCACGTGATCGACACGCTGGTGGAGAGCTGGCGGAGGCGGCGGTTGACTTGCCAGGAGAGCTTTTTCGTATCCGGGTGATACTCGGCCGGCACCAGCCCGAAGCCGCCAACCTTCATCTCCAGCGTTTCGGGATTCAGGTCCGGGACGTTGGTGAGATCGGCGGAAATCTCGGGCAGGCGGGAGTTCACAATCGCGCCGGCCTCGGGGCTGACAGGATACGGCGTCGTCTGCGCCACGCCGGGCGCGCTTCCGGCGGGTGTGGCGGGATTGTCCCGGAAGTTGGTCGCCAGTTCGAAGATTTTGTCGTAATTCCCGAGAATGATATATCTCGGCAAGGTGGCATTCGGGAGCGGGCGTTTGATCTTTCCCGGTAGCACGGTGAACATCATCTTATATCCGAAATCCCGGCCGAGCGGCAGCATTTCCTCGGTGTAGAATCCGCCGGGGTAGGCATAGCTGAGGACAGGCGCGTGGAACTTGGTCTCGAGAAATTGTTTGGATTCGCCCATTTCCTTGCGGAGGTATTTTTCGTAAACTGCCGGGCCCTTTTTCCGATAGTTCTTCACCGTGATCGGATACGGGTGGCTGACGGAATGGCTGCCAAGCGACGCGCCGCCGGCGACCATTTCCTCAATCATGGGAGTGGTGAGCGCCTTGCCGCCGCCATCCACATAGTTCTTGTAAAGATAAATGGTGAAGGGAAATTGGAACTCCTTGAGCACCGGCCAGGCTTCGGTGTAAACGGATTTCCATCCATCATCGAAGGTGATGAGCACGGAGTTTTTCGGGATGTCCGCCTTGCCTTCCTTCCATGCGATGAACTTTTCCATGGAAATCACCGTCATTCCGAGCTGGCGGACGGCTTCCATCTGTTTGCGGAACTTGGAGGTATGGATCCGCATGGCGGTTTCCGGCTGGCCGGGGGCGAGCTCGTGATACCCGAGAATCGCGACGCGGGACCCGTCGTCCGGGATTTCCGGCGCCGCCGCCGGGGCTTCGGCAGGCGCGGGAGTTTCCTGCGCTGGTAACAGGGTGCAGGCGAGGAGGGAGAAGAGAAGCGCGCGTATCATCATCGGTGCGGGGACGGTAGCGCGGGCGGCCGGTTTTGAAAGTGCCAAGTCGTAGCACGCGCCGCGCTGGGGGCTGGGTTAGGAACAAGAGTTTTTAACCACAGATGTACGAGATGCACGCAGATGAAGAGGGATAAAAGGGGAGCGAAAATGCAGCTCTATCAGGCTTGGATTTCCGCGGATTTGTGCAGGCGGGGGATTACGAGAAGGAGGCCGGTAACGAAGCAGAAGGTGATGTCCGGGACAAAGGTGGGATGGAGGGCGCGATCGAGATGATTGGCGATTGCGGCGGCGATGAGGGTGGCGCCGACGATGAGGTGGAACGGGCCGAGCAGACGAATGAAGCCGGGGAAGGACTCGGGTCGAAGGCAGGCGAGGAGCGAGCCGATGCCGATGCAGCCGAATACGACGGAAGCCGTCCGCAACCAGTAGTCGAGCAGGGGATCGTAGCGGATGTCCCCAGCGCCCATGTCCCGGAGTTGGGAGACGGCGGCGGTCCAGGGAGTGAAGGTGAAATAGAAGGAAATGCCCCAGCCGCAGGTACTGGCGAGTAGGCCGAGCCGGAGTGCGGCGCGCCACGGGCGGGCGGTGGGAATCGTACGCCGGGCGGTGGGGAGGCTCATTTACTCAAGCACGCTGGGCGGCGGGCTGGTAGGCGCGGAGGGTCTCGCCGGTGTAAATCTGGCGGGGGCGGGAGATGCGGCTGTCGGCGTCGTCCATGACTTCCTTGTAGTTCGCGACCCAGCCGGGCATGCGGCCGATGGCGAACATGACGGTGAACATGTCCATGGGGATGCCGATGGCGCGCATGATGATGCCGCTGTAGAAATCGACATTCGGGTAGAGCTTGCGGGCGACGAAGTATTCGTCGTTGAGGGCGATTTCCTCCAGCTTCTTGGCGATGGCGAGGAGCGGATCCTTTTTCTGGAGCTGGCCGAGGACCTTGTCGCACTGCCCCTTGATGATGACGGCGCGGGGGTCGAAATTCTTATAGACGCGGTGGCCGAAGCCCATCAGGCGGCGGTTGCCGACCTTGTTCTTCACCTGGTCGAGGAATTTGGAGCCATCGTCGCCTTCCTGATGGATTTCCTCGAGCATTTCCAGAACGGCCTGGTTCGCGCCGCCGTGGAGCGGCCCCCAGAGGGCGCAGACGCCGGCGGAGGCGGAGGCGAAGACGTTGGCCTGGCTGGAGGCGACCATGCGGACGGTCGAGGTGGAGCAGTTTTGCTCGTGATCCGCGTGCAGCAGGAAAATGAGGTCGAGGGCCTTTACGATTTCCGGGTTGGGGACGTATTCCTCGCCGGGAAGGGAGAACATCATGTGAAGGAAATTCTCGGTGTAGTTGAGGCTGGCGCGCGGGTAGGTGACGGGCAGTCCATGGGCCTGGCGATAAGAACTGGTGGCGATGGTCAGGACCTGGGCGATGAGCCGGGCGGCGTGGGTGGGGAACGATTCCTTGAGCGGCCGGCCGTGGGTGAGGGGATTCGGATACGCGGCGGAGGCATGGATCATGGCCGAAAGGATGGCCATGGGGTGGGCCGAGGGGGGGAAGGCTTCGAAATGGAAGCGCATGTCCTGGTGGAGCATTTGATTCTCCTGGATGAGGCTGGTGAAGGATTCCAGCTCCTCGGCGGTGGGCAGCTCGCCGTAAATGAGGAGCCAGGCGCTCTCCAGGAAGGTGCTGTGGGTGGCGAGGTCGGCGATGTCGTAGCCGCGGTAGCGGAGGATGCCCTTCTCGCCGTCGATGAACGTGATGGCGCTGGTGCACGCGCCGGTATTTCCGTAGCCGGGGTCGAGGGTGATGCAGCCGGTTTCCTTGCGGAGGGCGCCGATATCGATGCCGGTTTCCTGTTCCGTCCCTGTGATTGTTGGCAGCTCGAGCCGTTTGCCGCCGATGGTCAATTCCGCTGTTCCGTTCATACGGAGGAGATTTTAAGCCGCCGGATTTGGCCTAGGCCAGCCCGCAATGAGGGGATTTTCCCCCGTCCGTCACGCGCCGGTGTCGGGGTAGGAGCCGAGGAGCTTGACCATGGAGCAGTGGGCGGCGAGCTCGGTGAGGGCATCGGCGACCTTGCCGTCCTCGCAGTGGCCTGCGAGATCGGCATAGAAGATGTATTCCCAGTCCTTGCGCTTGGAGGGGCGGGATTCGATTTTCGAGAGGTTGATGTGGAACTGGTCGAATGCCTGGAGCGCCTTGACGAGGGAACCCGGGCGATCGTGGATGGCGAAGAGGATGGAAGTGCGGTCGTTGCCGGTGGCGGGGCAGGTCTTCTCGCCGATCACGAGAAATCGGGTGGTGTTGGTGGCGCGGTCTTGGATGGATTCCTCAAGCAGGGTGAGGCCGTACATTTCCGCAGCGAGCGGTCCACCGAGCGCGGCGGCTCCCTGGGCGGCCTGATCGCGGGCGATTTGCGCGGCCTTGGTGGTGGAGGAGACCTCGACGAGATCGGCCTCGGGGAAATTCCGCAGGATCCACCCGCGGCACTGGCCGAAGACCTGGGGGTGGGAGTAAAGGGTGCGGATTTCCCCGCGGGGAATGGAGGCCATGAGGCCGTTCTCGATGCGCAGGAGGATTTGCGCGCAGATGTGCAGCGGGGAATCGACGAACAGGTCGAGCGTGTGGGAGACGGCGCCTTCGGTGGAGTTCTCGATGGGGACCACGCCGTAGCTGGCGCGGCGGCGGACGACTTGCTCGAAGACATCGGAGAAATTCGGCTGGGCGGAGTAATTGACGGAGTGGCCGAACTTCTTGATGGCGGCCTGGTGCGTCCAGGTGCCCTCGGGGCCTAGGTAGGCAATCGTGAGATCGTCCTCAAGGGCGAGGGCGGCGGACATGATTTCGCGGAAAATGGCGCGGATGGATTTCTCCGGCAGGCGGCCTTGATTCATTTCCACGAGCCGGCGGAGGAGGGCTTCCTCGCGTTCCGGGGCGTAAATTTGGAGGCCGTCGCGCTTTTTTACGAGGCCGACCTCGTGGACCATTTCCGCGCGGCGGGACAGGAGGTCGAGCAGGTCGCGGTCGATGGAGTCGATCTGATTGCGGATGTCGTCGAGGTTCACGGTCGGGAGGTAAGGGGGATTTCTAGGAATCGGCGGAGGATTCGTCGGCCGCGGCGGCGGCGGGCGTGGCGGCGCCGAGGGCGAGCTGGCGGTCGGAATCGTCAGGCGGCGGGGCGGGTTCGGGGAGTTTCACCCTGCGGAGTTCGGAGGCGTTCGGGAGATCGTCGATGGAGCGGATGCCAAAATGCTCGAAGAACAAATCCGTCGTTTCGTAAAGCAGCGGACGGCCCGGCAGCTCGGCCCGTCCGCCGATGCGGATGAGGTCGCGGTCGAGGAGCTTCTGGACCATGCCGTCGCAGGAAACGCCGCGGACGGCCTCGATGGCGGCCTTGGTGATGGGCTGCCGGTAGGCGATGATGGCGAGCGTTTCCATCGCCGGGCCGCTCATCCGCTCCGGCTTGCGGCCGGGGAAGAGCTGCCGGACGAAATCGCCGAAATCAATGCGGGTGAAGATTTTCCAGCCTTTCGGCCGCTCGATGAGCGTGAATGAGCGCCCGCCGGAATCGTAGGCAGCGTTCAGCTCGGAAATCGCGGCGGCGATCTGCTCCGCGGTGGTTGCGCCGAGGCCGGTCAGCCATTCGGGCAGCGGCTCGGATTCCCGGCCTTCCTCGGATTCGCGCGCCTTCACATCCTCCGCCTCCGCGACCCGCGCACGCACCAGCCGGGCTAGCTCCTCGGACGGAAGGGGGTTCTGGGAAGCGATTAAAATAGCTTCTACAATGGCGCTTAGCTGCATGGCGGGGCCGCACCTTAGGGAACGGGATTTGCATTTCAAGCCCGCTACCGGAAACGCCCGTTTGGAATATTTCGCAAACCGGAAACTTTCCGCTTGATGCCCCACAATCGGCGGGCTAACCCACCGCGCCCGTCGCCCGGTCATCGAGAGATGACCAGTCCTTCGACGGGCGATTTCAACCACTTGCACACCGCTTCCCGCGCCATGGCCGAGAAAAAGACCACTCCCAAAACCGCCGCCCCCAAGGGCAAATCCAAGCCTGCCGCGAAGCCGGTCAAGCCCGCCGCGGACGCGGTGGAGCAGGACGGCGAGGCCGCCACCACGGTCAAGGCCGCGCCGCTCAAGAAATCGGCCGCGCCCAAGGTGGCGCAGGGCGAGGAAACCGCCGCCAAGCCGGCTGCCGCGAAGAAAGCTTCCGCGAAGAAGCCGGCGCCTGTGAAATCCCGGTCGTCGGTGGTCGATTTCCCCGCGCCGCCCGCGCCGATCAAGCCGCCTTTCGTGCCGCCGAAGTCGGACTCCTCGAGTGGCGATGCAGCGCATGGTGTCAACGGCAGCCACTCCGCCTCCTTCGTCCAAAAGCAGCGCCAGCGCCTGCTCGACCTCCGCGACGATCTCGTGGACGCCGTCTCCGGCATGACCCGGGACAACATCCGCAACGCCCCGGAAGGTTCCGAGGCGTCCGGCAGCGGCCAGCACCAGGGCGACGCCGGCAGCGATGCCTATGACCGGGATTTCGCCCTCTCCGTACTCGCCAAGGAACAGGACGCGCTCTTTGAAATCGAGGACGCGCTCCGCCGTGTGGACAAGGGCCTCTATGGCATCTGCGAAATGTCCGGTCGGAAAATCCCGCAGGCGCGGCTGGAGGCGATTCCATTCGCCCGGCTTACCGTCGAGTGCCAGGCCCAGTGGGAGAAGGAATACGGCAACCGCCGCTTCCGTCCGTCCACCGAAGTCGGCTTCAGCGGCGGCCAATACGTCGAGGACGAGGATTCCGAAGCGGTTTCGCTTGACGACGACGACGATTGAACCAACATCCGCGCCCTTTCCCGATTCCTGACCATGCCCCGCGATATCATTATCTTAGAATGCACCGAAGCGAAAGCCGAGGGCAAGCCGACCTCCCGCTACGTCACCACGCGTAACAAAAAGAGCCTCCGCACGCCGGGCCGTCTCGAGAAAGTGAAATTCAACCATTTCCTCAAGCGCCGCACCCTTCACCGCGAGCTCCGCTAACCCCGTTTTCCCCATGTCCGAGCCAAAAACAGTCCAGCGCCGTATCAATTTCCGCAAGGCGAACCGCATGATGCCGCGCCGCCGGCACGACATCCCGGCCGCCGAAGTCCTGCCGACCAATCCGGAGCTGCTCACCAAGTTCACCACCGAGACCGGCAAAATCCTGCCCCGCCGCGTGACCGGAGTTTCCGCCAAGCTGCACCGCAAGATCACCAACGCGATCAAGCAGTCCCGCGCCATCAACCTGCTCCCCTGAGCGGCGGGTTTTCCCAATTTTACCTAAGCCGGACCGTCGCAAGCGGCCCGGCTTTTTCGCGTCCGCCATGAAGTTCTCCCCGCTCCTCGCCCTGATTCTCGCGGCCTGCGGGCCGGTCGCCACCCGCGAGCGGGCGGTCGCCATTGCCTATGAATACAGCAAGGTAGAATGGATGCCGACCACCGCGAACGTCCGCCACGGCTTGGATTCAGCGGGCACTCGCGTCGATACGCCCGACCGGAAACTTGCCTCGCCCGGCGGCTGGTGGCGTCCCGGCGTGCCCGCGACGGGTTTGCCGTATCAATGGGGCGGCTTCGACACGCCGGAATCGTTCCGCCGGAAAATCGCCGCGGGCCTGAAAGCCGGCGATATCGCCACTTCCGCCAAGCGCAAGGCTGGCGACGCGGGAACCAGCGCCGAAGCCTGCGGCATCGATTGCTCAGGCTTGATTTCCCGCTGCTGGAACCTGCCCCGGCCGGTATCCACCGCGGCGCTGCCGGAAATCTGCGACCCGCTCGCAAGCTGGGACGATCTCCAGCCCGGCGACATCGCGCTCAGCGACAAGCACGTCGTCCTGTTCGTGAAATGGCGGGTGCCCGGCAAACATTTCTCTGCCTACGAGGCCAGCCCGAAGCCGGTCTGGCGCGTCAACGCCTGCGGCCTTTCCGTCGTAAAGCTCAAGGCGCTCGGCTACGCCCCGTGGCGCTACCGGCGGATTCGCTAACCGCCCGCCAGCGCTTTGACCGACGGTTCCGGGCCTTCCTTGGCGTTGGTCCAGTTGTGCAGGATTTTCCCGTCCGCGCCGACGATCGCGATCAGATAGGAATGCGCGAAATCGATGCCATTCGGCAACCGGTCGAAGCGGACGCCGAGGGTGACGGCGATTTCCAGCAGGTCTTCCTCGCTGCCCCGCAGGATGTCCCAGCGCGGCGAGACGCGGCTGCGTTCGGCGAGTGATTTCAGGTCGGCGATGGTGTCGCTTTCGGGATCGAGCGTGATGAAGGTGAAGCGCGTTTTCGAAGCGGGATCGATTTCCTTCTCAATCCGCTGCATGTCCGCGATGATGCGCGGGCAGATGCCCTTGCAGGTGGCGTAGCCGAGGGCGATGACCCGCGGCGTGCCGGCGGAAGCGGCCCATTTCAGGGATTTTCCGTCCTGATCCGTCCAGCTCGAGCCGAGCTGATAAATCGAGGCGGCGGGCAGCGCCGCGGTGGCGGCAGGGCGGGGGACCTCCTCCGATTTCAGCGGGAGGGCGAGCAGGATGATGGGCAGCAGCAGGATGGGTTTCATGGATTTCCGGGTTGTGGTTGCGGGGAAATTCCGGCGTCGGCGGCCCCGCGGAATCCGAGGCCGGGCAGGCAGAAATCGCCTTGGAGAGAGGAGCGGAAGGCCATCCGCATGAAGCTGGCGTAGTCGGTGGCTTGGTTGGCGTCCGCGCCGCCGCCGCCGCAGAATTGTTGGGCGGCGAGCGTGCCATCGGCGCGGGCCTCGCCGCTGGTCATGGCGGAAACGAAATTGGCGGTCCATTCCCAGACGACGCCGTGCATGCCGCGCACGCCGAGGAAATTCGGTTCCATGGCGTCCGCGTCCGGCAGGACCGCCGGCTCGGGGCGGGAGTACCAATCGAGGATTTTCGCTTTGAAATCCGGGTCCTCGCCCGCGTCCGGGGATTTCGCATCGGCGCGGGCCGCGAACTCCCACTCGTCCACCGTGGGCAGGCGCTTTCCCACCGCTTTCAAACAAGCCCGCGCCGCATGCCAGGAAACACAGGCCACCGGCGCGGCGGGCGGCGCGAACGCACCCAGATCGGTGTCGCCCGCCCATTTCGACAGGTAGCCGGCATCGGCGAAAAGCCGGCTCGCCCGCGACCGCCGCCATTCGGGATGCGCCGTCACGAAAGCGAGGAACTCCGCGTTCGTCACTTGCCGCACGTCCATCCGGAAATCCGCCACCGCGCGCGTCGCACCACCTTTTTCCAACGGGCGGCGATAGGTTCCGCCCGAAATGGAAACCATCGGGGAGGAGCTGGCCGGCACCCCGGCCGCGGCCAGCGGGCAGCAGGCCGCGAGCACCGCGATGAATCGCAGAATCCTCATTTTTTCGCGCGGATGGCAGCGACTTCGGCCGGCGTGACCTCACTGCCGTTGTTGTCCCAAGTGTTATAGACATAGCTCAGCACGTTCGCGATGTCCTCGTCGTTGAGCGCCAGCACGGGCATCACGCTGTTATAGGTTTCGCCATTTACCGTCACCTCGCCATTGAGGCCGTGGAGCACGGTGCGAATCGCGCGGGTCTTGTCCTCATTCAGATAGTCCGATCCCGCCAGCGGCGGAAATGCGGCGGGAATGCCTTGGCCGTTCGCCTGGTGGCAGGCCATGCAGTTCGATGTGAAGACGTTCGCGCCGCGCTCGACGCGCTCCGACTTGTTGGCGGCCGCGGCGAGCGGCTTGCCTTGGTCCGGCATGATCTGCGGCGTGCTTCCCTCCGGCAGATAGATCTTGTCGCTGCGCCTGCCGGAGTAAATCAGCGGGTCGGGCTCGCCGCCCACCTTGATCATCGCCAGCGCGCCCTTGTTGAAGGCGCGGGTCAGCGCGTGGTCCACCAGAATCACGTTCGCCGGCACATCGACTTTGAATTCCACAATCGCCGCGCCGCCCGCGGGGACGAGTGTGGTCTGCACGTTCTTGTTGGTCATCTGCAGCCCGCCTTCGATATATACCTTGTCAAAAATCTCGCCGATCGCATGGAAGGACGAGGTGAGGTTCGGTCCTCCGTTTCCAAAGTAAACGCGGATGGTTTCGCCCTTTTCCGCGGTCAGAGCGTTGTCACCCAACATGGCTCCAACGCTGCCGTTGAAGACCACGTAGTCCGGCCTTTCGTCGATCGCCTTCTCCATGGAAAAGGGTTGCAATCCCTGCTCGCCGTAGCGGCCTTTGGTATAGAAATCGCCCTGCATGACATAATATTCGCGATCCACCTCGGGCATGCCGCCCTTCGGTTCCACAAAGATCATTCCATACATTCCGTTAGCCACGTGCATGCCCACCGGAGCGACCGCGCAGTGATAGACAAAAAGCCCCGGATTCAGCACCCGGAAGGAAAACGTCGTGCTGTGCCCAGGAGCCGTGAAGGATGCCGCCGCGCCGCCGCCGGGGCCGTTCACGGCGTGCAGATCGATGTTGTGCGGCATCTTGTTGCCCGGGCGGTTCATCAGTTCGAATTCCACCACGTCCCCCTCGCGGACGCGGATGAAGGAACCCGGCACCGTGCCGCCGAAAGTCCAGAAGGTGTAATCCACGCCATCGGCCATCCTCATGATTTTCTCCACCACTTCCAGCTTCACATTCACTTTGGTGGAGTGGGACCGGGCGATCGCCGGTGGCACGTGGGGCGGACTTGTCAGCATTGCGGTTTCCTCGCCGGTGACGTCCGCCGGCATCGCGATGTCGCCTTGGAATTCCTGGCTTTCCGCAGCCATGGCGGTGGCGGATGCGAGCGCCATCCATGCCGCCGCCCCTACGCATTTTCGGATTGAATTCATAAATCTTGTGGGTGAGTTGCATATCGATAGATATATCTCCGGGCATAAACAAGAAAAAAAGTTCCGAAATCAGGAAGCGCGTCCGCCGCCAGCCGGTTTGTCAGCCTTTTCCCTGTTGTCCGCGATCACGCATGCTATTTCTCCGCCCGTGAAATCCCTGCTCCTTTGTCCCCTGCTCGCCACCGCCGCACTCGCGGCGCCGCCCACCTTGCCCGATTCCGAAGACGCGGCCTACCCGGCGATCCAACGGTTTGTCGAAGTCCTCGAAACCGTCCGCCAGCGCCACCCGGACCTCGACCGGCTCGCCTACGACCGGCTCGTCAACCACGCGCTCGAAGGCATGCTCGCCAGCCTCGATCCGCATTCATCCTTCATCCATCCGGAGATGGCCGCGCTGATGCAGGCCCACAAGGATCTCGATCCCGAGGTCCCGTCCATCGGCGTCACGCTCGGCTTGCGGGACGATGGACCCTACATTGCCGCCGTCGCGCCGGGCGGTCCGGCGGCGGACGCCGGCGCGCTGCCGGGCTCGGCGATTTTGGAAATCGACGGCAAATCCGCCGCCGGCGTGGAATTCGCCGATCTGCTTTCGCTCCTCCACCGCCCTGCCGGGGAAATCACGAAACTCGCGATGAAATCGCCCGCCGCGCCGCGCCCGCTGGAAATTTCCCTCACCCACCGCGCCATCGAGCAGCGCTCGCTCGCCGAGAGCCGGATGTGGGACGCGAAACGGGAAATCGGCTACGTCCGCCTCGCCGAATTCGGCAATACCTCCGCCCGCGAAATGGAGGCCGCGCTCGACGAACTGGAGGATGCGGGCATGAAATCGCTCGTACTCGACCTCCGCCAGAACGGCGGCGGCCGCCTCGACCAAGCCGTGCAAATCCTCGGCTTGTTCCTCCCGCCCGCCACCACCGTCGTCACCGTGGAAGGCCGCGGCGATGAGATCGAAACGCTCAAAACTCCCGATCGCCAGCGCCGGAAGCGCGATTATCCCCTGACCGTCCTCATCGACCGCATGTCCGCCAGCGCCTCCGAACTCACCGCCGGCGCGCTGCAGGACCTGCGCCGCGCCACCGTCATCGGCGAGACCAGCTACGGCAAAGGCTCCGTCCAAAACATCGTCCCGATGGGCGGCGGCACCGCCCTGCGCCTGACCATCGCTCTCTACCACACCCCATCCGGGAACACCCCGCACCGCAAAGGGATCACCCCGGACATACCCGTGGAAATCTCCCCCGCGGACCGCGAGAATTTCCTGAAGCGCAGCCGTCTTGACACCCTCGCGCCGGAGGAAAGGAAACGCATCGAGGCGTGGGAAGACCCCGTGATGAAAGCGGCTTTGGCGGAGTGAAGGTGGCGCAAATCGCAGCACGCGACGGCCGGGAGCGCAGCCAGGGGAAAGCTGTCCCAAGCCGGCATTGGCGGTGCTATTTCCTCACATTTTCCGCGGTCCCGACGGTGCTGGGATCTTGGGTTGATCGATCGGTCAGCTATGGAGTTTCGGACGACTTCCTGTGCGAATCATCCTCAAACAATCATCTTTCACGCGAAGACATCCATCACGGCTTTGCCGTCTTCTGTTGCACCAATGCATCGCGATTGACCCTCATGGAGCGGTGGCATCCTGCCGCTACCGCAAATGAGCCGCCCGGGCGAAGCCCCGCCGCCCGCCAAAGTCTCCCCAGCGCTGATCTCGCGGCGACCGGTGATCGCCGCTACGGCACTTTCAATTTCACCAGCACCTGCGCGACCACGTCATCCCTATCCAGATACTTGCAGGTTGCGAGGCGGCTGATGAAGGTGACCCCGCGTTCTGCCTTCGCGGCGCAGTCCGCCACTCCTCTTCCGCGCAATCGAGATGCACGGGAATCCCCTCCAGCATCGCCTCGAACATTTTCGTGAATCCCTCCACCGGCACGCCCTGCCAGCGGTCGAGGTGATACCGGCAATCCCGACCGATTGGCTGCTGCGGCACCCGCGCCGTGATCGCCCGCGGAATCTCCTGCCACGGCACCCCCCAGTGCTTCTCGCTGTAGTCCACAAACAGCAATTCCCGGATTTCCTCCGGCGTTAGATCCCCCGCGGTTGCTGCGGAAATGTCGTTGAAGGGATTTGCCCAGGCGTGGAACTTTCGGAGGTGGCGGCGCGGAGATATGTTTCACGGCCGCTACAAGGCGGTGCCTGTCACCGGCTAGCGTGCCGCCGATGCCCGTTACTTCAAAAGCGTCGCCGGCTACATTCAACTCGACCCCTCTCGCCTGGGCCTCGCCGGCGTCAAGCACGACAGACTCGCCGCCTATCCATGGGAGCAGCTTGCAGTTCTACTCCCAGAGAAATCCGCCGGCCTGGCAGCCGATGGAGATCGACGAAGCCGCGATGGCCGCCCTCCGCCGGGGGTGGTATCTGGGAGAAGATCGCTTCAGGGACCGTTTGCTCGACCTGTTGTATCCACACAAGGCGCGGAAGCGGGTCCCGTCCTCTCACGCGGGTGAAGCCATCCGTGATTTCGGGCGGAAGGAAGCCGAGGATTTCATTGGAAAAATCGGATCGGACACCTGCCTTCCCTCATTGGCGTTGGAGTTGGCGAACCTCCCGAATGGCGATCCCCGCAAAGTGATTTGCGCAGCATTGATCAAAAGCCGTACCTCGATCACCAACGAATGGCTCGCCACCCGGCTTGGAATGGGCCATCCTACCTCCATGAGCAGGCACGTCCATCGGCTACCCCGCACTCCGGCGGGCTCGAAAATCCTGAAAAAACATGAAAAAAGCTTAAATCAGAGGACTGCCCCCTTCCACCCCTTTAACAGCGGACACCAAAATGGGCTGATTGCGGCAGTCAGCAAGCGGCTGCTTGCCGGTACTGTTCTTTGTCTACTGATAGTAGGGAGCAATGCTTGCGATGGCGATAAGAAAGAGTCCCACGGTGCATCCCAGGCGGAATACCCGGGGACGCGGCCAAGAGACACAAGTAGTCGTGGATCGGGCCCGGTGACAGTTCAATCAAGGTCTCGGCTTTTGAAGAGAAGTTCGAGCGGTGGCCTTAGTTACGACAGCATGCAGATGCTTAAAGATCTTGCCGTTTCAAATCCATCTGTGGCACTGGAAGCTTACACCAGAGATCCGAAGGGGATGAATTACGAAGGATTTCCAGAAATAGCGGCTCTCATTGCAAAACATCACCCCGAATTCATTTCTAAATGGCTCGATGATGATCTTTACCTTCAGATAGAAGATTCCAATGACCGGGAAGCGTTTGTAAGTTTCCTCCTTCCGGCTCTGGCGGTGAAGGATTCAACTGCCGCGCTTGACGCTCTTGAAGGGTTGGGAAAAAATGGATTTGGGAATCCGGAGGTAATGGAACGATTAAAGGATGGCATGTTCTCGAGGATGGGCGCGACCGATTCCGCAGATGCTGTGCGTCAAGTCACTGCTAGATACAATGGTGAACAACTTAATGCGGCTCTCGTAGCGGTCGCCCGCGGAACCGGTGCCGAGGATATCGAGAGCGCACTCGAGATTGTTGATAAGATTTCTTCTCCGCAAGAAAAGTCGAAGGGTATGGCCCTGATTCTTGGGGAATCCGGTTTTAGGGATTACGCAAGGATTGCGCCTGCTGTGTCAAAAATGGAGGGTGCTGCTATTATGAAACTTCTCCAAGAGGATGAAACAGGGATGTTTTCCGAGGTTCTATACAAAAGCGATTTGGAGTCAGTCAAGCGAGCGCTTGACACAGCCGTGTTAACAGAGAAAAGCTCCTCATGTTTCGGGCGATATGTAAACACTCAGATCGCTAAGAATCCCCTGACAGCCCTCGATTTTGTCCTGAGTTTTCCAGTGAGTCCACTAAGAGATCGCATGTTGATGCCGGCGTTCGCAATGTGGGGCCGCAAAGACCCGGATGCCGCCTTTGGTAAAGTATTGGAAATGGATGGCAACGCGAAGAACGAAGCACTGAGGGGAATTGCCGGCGCCTTGGGAGAGAAGGGGATGGATGCCATTATTGCGGCCTCGGCGAAACTCGACAAGGATTCACGAGCCCGGTTCATCGCCGACTCCATAGGCCAGGCGAGCAAGGTCGACTTAGAGGGAAGTTTGGAATACGTTAACAGTAGCCAATTCATGAAAGATACCGAGATTGTAGGGACTCGCTCAACGGTGATCAATACAGTTAGTCAACAGTATACGGCAAAGGATCCTGCGGCGGCATTCCAGTGGATTGCGACGTTGGGGAAAGAATCGCAAGCTCAGGCTATGCTGGCCTATGCCACCCAGAGGGCGCGGACCGATCTCCCCTCGCTCGCGGAACAGCTGGGAAGCATGCCGAAAGATGACAACTGGCGGGTTGGAGTCGGTGTGTTGATTTCAAAACTTCGTAATTCCGATCCGGCGAGAGCGGTCCAATGGGAGCAGGCTCTCAAAAGCAACTAGGCATCTCAATCGGAGTCCGTCCTTTGAATTCTATATTTAACGGGGTTTTTATGTTCGCGCTGCTGGGTTACTAGAAAATTTAATTCCCCAATTTAGAACTGATTCGTCAAGTGGAGCAGGGTGTAATGAATAACCCCTTGAATCCTACTCTAAATGTGCTGACGGAGGGATTGTTTTCTGGCACATCAGGGATTCTAGTGGGTAGCGACTCAAGCGAACACCGGTTTTCAGGAGAGTTGTCCACAAGGTTCCGCTGCGAGAATGGGTCTGAAACTCGTCGGAGCGGCGGGTTCTTGTGGGCAACTCTCCGGCGGCAACGGTAAGATCCCTGCCACATGACCCCTGAACATCTCTTCACCCAGGCCCTCGGTCTCGCTGCACCTTGGAAAGTCGTTTCCGCAAACTTCGATCCGGTCGCCAACTCTCTCGAGCTAGTCATCGATTTTGAAACCAGCAGCCGTTTCCCTGATCCCGATCCTGACTCGGATTCCACCGCCCTTTGTCCTGTGCACGATACCGTGCAACGCACCTGGCAGCACCTCAATTTCTTCCAACACACCACCACCTTGCGGGCCAGAGTGCCGCGCATCATCACCGCCACCGGAGCCGTCAAAAACGTCGCTCTGCCATGGGCGCGGCCCAGCAGCGGGTTCACCCTGCTCATGGAGGCATACCTCCTCATGTTAGCCAAGGTCCTGCCTGTTACCGAGGTCAGCAAGCAGAGTAAAGTCAGCCAAGATCGCATCTGGCACCTCATCCGCAGCCGCGTGAGAGAAGCTTGGGAAAAGACCGATTGGAGTTCCCTCAAGCGCCTCGGAGTGGATGAGACATCGACCCGCAAAGGCCACCGGTATGGCACCGCTTTCCTCGAGATCGATGGCAAGGAAACCGAGCGGGGCAAAGGCGGTTCCAAGGTCGCTCGCCTGCTTTTCTTCACACCTGGCAAGGACAAGGCGACGTTCTGTGAATTTTGTATCGAGTTGAAAAATCGAGGTATCGAGCAGTCCCAGATCGAGGAAATCGCGATGGACATGTCACGGGCATTCATCGCCGGGGCAGGCGAACATTTCCCGGATGCGAGCCTCTGTTTCGACCGTTTTCACGTCATGAAACTCTGTGGAAAAGCCATCGAGGCCGTCCGCAAGGAAGTCGTCGCGCAGTCAGGCGGGTTACCCAAAGGCGCTTTGTGGGCACTGCGTGGAAACGAGGAAAACCTCACCGAAGAACGCCTCGCCCTGCGGCAATCCATCTGCCAGGAGCATGCCAGAATCGGCCGCGCCATGGCGATCAAGGATTTCCTAGCAGACACCTGGAACCACGCAACAGCCGAGGATGCCAGCAAGCATCTCAAAGCCGTGATGAGCTGGTGCAGTCGATCGCGGCTGGAGCCGTTCGTAAAGCTCGCCCGCTCGCTCAAAGCGCATCTGGAAGGCATCCTGGGATACTTCAAGAACTACACCACCTCAGCAGCCATCGAGGCGATCAACGGCCTCTTGCAACTCGCCCGCCGCCGCGCCCGGGGCTACTGGAACTTCGCCAACTTCCAGGCGATAGCTTACTGGATCGCCGGAGGAATCGAAATCCCTGTCCCATTGAACACCACCCACTAAAAACTCAGGAAAGCCTGTTTTCTCTCAACCCGACATAAACTGAGCGCCTTGTGGTCCGAATTTGGCGGAAATCCATCCCGCCCTCAAAACTCCGCTCATGGGAAGGAATTTATATTCAGATGGCATCCAGCGCATGATTAATTTCATTTTTCCCGGTGGGAAATTCGTCGCTTCCAGAATCTTGCGCGGATTTCAAGATGGCGGGATTGAGGCGGACCCCGAAATTCGGGCCAGGGGCTAAGCTATGATTGGGGTGGCTGGGAGCGGGTTTTGACCCGAACCTAAACCACACAAGATGAAAGCAAAACGAAGAAGACACGAACCCGAATTCAAGGCCCGCGTAGCGCTTGAGGCACTCAAAGGCATCCAAACCAT
>JBBSUD010000092.1:0-23907 GCA_038235225.1 Verrucomicrobiales bacterium | reverse complement strand
TTTACCGGCAGGAGGCGTAGGAAGAGCGCCTTCCCCTTGCGGGCGGTTCTCCGCTACGCTCCGAACCGCCCGAAAGGGCAACCAAACCAAGCAAACCAAGCACAAGAAACCAAGTCGCTACGGTGTCCTGATTATGAGGCAACGGCTCCGACCCACCCGGCACCTTTCGGTGTGCCATATTTATGAGGCAACAGGGTGGCGGATTCCGATGCTTTCGCCATCGCCTGCGGAGGCGTCAGCGCCGCCGCCCTTAGCGGACTTCGATGGCCGTTTCCGGGATTTCGGCTTTCTGGTCGCGCAGTTCCTTATCGAAGAAGGCTTTCACGCGCAGATTCAGCTCCGGGCTGTTGAATCCGTGGCCGCCGCCGGACATGGTGATGAAATGGGATTCCACGCCTGCCTTGTCGAGCGCCTTGTCCATTTCCTCAGCCTGGCTGTAGGGCACCAGCAAATCCTTGGTGCCGTGGGCAATGAGAAATGGCGCGGATTTCGCCGTCACCCACGTCACCGGTGACGCCTTCCTCGCTTTTTCCGGCAATTCAGGCCCGACGCCGCCGAGCAAATCGCTCACCGCGTTTTTCGCCGATGCGTCGGCTCCCATCGCTGGGAAATCGACCGGTCCGGAGAACGAAACCACACATTGCACGTCGCTCGGGACTTTAGGAAATGGTCCCAGATTTCCTTCGAAATCCGCGCTGCCGCCGGTCGTCCCGAGCATCGAAACGAGGTGCCCGCCGGCGGATAGCCCGATCACGCCGATGTGCTCGGGGTCGATGCCATATTTGTCCGCCTCGCCGCGGAGGTAACGGACGGCGGCCTTGCAATCGTAAATCTGCGCCGGCCACGTCGCGCGCGGGACGAGCCGGTAATTGATGCTGGCCGTTACGTATTCCCCGGTTGCGGCGAGCAGGCGCATGGCGGGCAGGCCGTGCTCCTTCGATCCGCCGCTCCAAGCGCCGCCGTGGATGTAAATGACGAGCGGGAGCTTTTTGCCATCGGCCGCGGTGGGGACGATCACGTCGAGCGTCTGATGCGGATCGCCTTTGCCGACGTAGTCGATGTTTTCAATCAGCTTCACCCCCGCGTGGGAGCAAAGGGTGGCGGAGAGGAATGCGAGGGTGACGAGTTTCATGAGTTGTCGCCGAATATCGGATTCAGCGGGAAACCCGCAACTCCCGATTCCGTGGTCGAACTCCGGTCACCCCAGCGCCATCACATGAGCGAGCGCGGCGGAGGCGAGGCCCGGCGGATGGTAGCCGCCTTCGAGGGCGGAGACGAGGCGGCCGGAAGCGTGGGTTTCGGCTAGGGCGACGGTGCGGCGGGTGAGCTCGGCGAAGGTTTCGTCGGTCCATTTGAGACCGCCAAGGGGATCGTGCTCGCGGGCGTCGAAGCCGGCGGAGACAAGGACGAATTCGGGCCGGAAGGCGTCGAGCGCCGGACCGGCGATTTCGTCCCAGGCGGCAAGGGCGAGGTCGCCTTTGGAGCCGGAGGGGAGCGGAATGTTCAGGGTCGTGCCGGCACCCGGGCCGCTGCCGCGGAAAGCGGCGGGACCGGTGTGCGGATAGCTGCCGCGTTCGTGGAGGGAGAGGTAGAAAACACCAGGATCTCCGGCGAAAATGGCTTCGGTGCCATTGCCGTGGTGGACGTCCCAATCGACGATGGCGATCCGGCGGAGGCCGTAATTTTCCCGCAAGTGGTTGGCGGCGATGGCGACGTGATTGAAAATGCAAAACCCCATGCCGCGGCCGGCGGAGGCGTGGTGGCCGGGCGGACGGATGGCGCAAAATGCCCGCGAGATTTCCCCGGCCATGACGGCATCCACGGCGGCGAGGACTGCGCCGGTAGCCTCGAGGGCGACGTCGTAACTCGCGGCGGAGATAACAGTATCGCCGGTGCGGAGAACGCCTGCGGATTCCTCCACATCGCGGAGAACCACTTCGTGGTAGCCGGACTCGTGAGCGAGCAGTACTTCGGCCACGGTCGCAGTGCGTCGGGGCAGTCGGACGATTTCCGGCGGCAAACCGGCGAGCGCCTCGCGCAGAACCCGGTAGCGGCCCGCGGATTCCGGGTGGCTCGGTCCGGTATCGTGGCGCTCGTAGCAGGCGTCGTAGTGTACGCCGATGGTGGCGGGGTTTTGGCTCATGGGTTCACAAGTCGTTTCTGCGGTTCAAGTTGTCGTCCTGAAAATCCGGCCCCGCTAGGAGTTGCTCGCTCGGATTGAGCCGAAACCGGGCGCGACAGACGCGCGGCGGGGCCTTATCAACGCTGCTTTCCCGCGATGCCCGCCAAACCCGACCGCCGCGCCATGACCCCGCTTTACCGAGTGTTCGGGAACCGGAGTGATTTGGGGGCGGCGGACGCGCGGGTGCTGGCAGGCGATCGCGACATGCACGCGGGAGAGCACGCCGCGTTCGCGGCGCTGGTGCCGGTGACGATTTGGGCCGCGCTCGCGGGCTGGTTCGGCTGGCTGCCGGCGGTGCCGCTGGCATTCCTCGCGCTCACCACGCTGTCGCTGATTTTACCGTTGGGGAATCGCGCGCTGCAATGGATGGCTTGGCTGGGCGCTTGCCTTTGCTGGGCGGTGGCGCACCGGTCGGCCGGCGGATTTTCCGGCTTGGTGGCAATGGTGTGGATCGGGCTGGGGGTTATGAATTCAGCGGCCATTGCAGTGCTGGGCTGGCGTTGGCTGATGCGGATCGGCGGCTGGTGGGGCATCGGCGCGCGGGTCGGGAGCATCGTCGCGGTGCATGCGGCTGCGGTTTTTGTGGGATGGAAATTCGGGTGGATTTGGCTCGGCCCGGCGGCGGTCGGCATTGGCGCGTGGTTCTGCGCGGCAGTGCTGCGGCCGGGCAGCGGAATGCTGGGCGAAATTGTGACGACGGCGGAGCCGCCGTGGATTTTGGTGACGATCGACGACGGACCGGACCCGCGGGACACGCCGGTATTGCTTGATTTGCTGGACCGCTACCGCACCAAGGCAGTGTTTTTCCTAATCGGTGAAAAAGTGGCGGCCCACCCGGATTTGGCGGGGGAGATTGTCCGGCGCGGTCACGAAGTCGGCAACCACACCCAAACGCATCCGCAGGCGACGTTCTGGTGCGCCGGACCCTGGCGGACGTGGCGGGAAATCGCCCGCTGCCAAGCCGCCATCCGCGTGGCGACGGGGGTGACGCCGCGGCGGTTTCGCGCGCCGGTCGGCCACCGGAATTTGTTCACGCACCCGGTTTGCCGGGCGCTGGGGCTGGATGTCACGGCATGGAATCGGCGGGGCTTCGATGCGGTGGAAACCAACCCGCAAAAGGTGCTGGCGAGGATTTTAGCGGATCTCGGTCCGGGCGATATCGTGTTGCTCCATGAGGCCACGCCGATCGCGGCGGAGGTGCTGGAAGGAGTGCTGAAAGCGATCATTCCCCACCGCGGATGAGCCGCAGGCCGCGGCGATTCAGTCCGGCTGTCGCGCCAGTGCCTCGCAGGCTTTGATGTCGAGCTTGCCGGAGGCGAGAACGGGGATTTCGGTGACGGGTACGATGGATTTCGGGCACCACAGGGAGGAAATCCCTTCGTCGAGAAGCTTGTAGCGGAGATCGATGCATTCCTGCTCCAAGGCCGGGCCGGCGATGGTGGAAAGCAGGAGGATCGCCTCGCCCTTTTGTTCGTCCGGCACGCCGACGACGGCAATGCGCCGCTCGGTTTCGCCATCGAGGCCGAGGACGCGGTTGATGCACGCCTCGACGGTTTCGTGGGGCACCATTTCCCCGGCGATTTTCGAAAACCGGGAAATCCGGCCCTCGATGTAGAGGAAGCCGTCGGCATCGACGCGGCCCACATCGCCGGTATGGAACCAGCCGTCCTTGAGCACTTCCGCGGTGCGTTTCGGGTCGTTCAAATAGCCGGTGAAGACGTTGGCGCCCTTGAACCAGATGATGCCTTGGCGATCGATGGGGATTTCCCCGTCCGAGGCGGGATCGGTGATGCGGATCGCCAGTCCAGGCAGAAGCTGGCCGACGGAGCCGGGCCGGGAGGACGGCAGGACAATGGATTCGCGCTGCGGCTCGGGGTCGGGCAAGTTGACGTTGGTGGCGGGCGATGTCTCGGTGAGGCCGTAGCCTTCCTGCGGACGCGTGCCGAATTTCTGCTCGAAGGCATCGGCCAAGGATTGCGGCAATTTCTCCGCGCCGGTGACGACGAGCTTGAGCGAGGCGAGCTGCGCCGGGTCGATCCGCTTCATGTAACCGCGCAGGAATGTGGGGGTGGCGAGGAAGATATTGATCTGGTGGAGCGCGATCAGCTCGGCCAGTCGCTTGGTATCGAGCGGGGTGGGGTAGGTGACGAGATTGATGCCCTCGATGACCGGGAACCACAGCGTCACGGTGCAGCCGAAGGAGTGGAAAAGTGGCAGGCAGCCTAGGATGGCAGAGCCGCGCGGCAGGTCGAGCCGGGTGCCGAACTGGCAAACATTGGCGAGGACGTTGCGGTGGCTGAGAACGACGCCTTTCGGCTCGCCGGAGGAGCCGGAAGTGAAAAGCAGGATGGCTTCGTCGCCATCGCGACGCTTGTTCAGGCCGAGCAGCGTGCCGAGCGCCGCGGTCGGCATGAGCTTGGAAATGACCAGCCATTTCGCGATCTTGCCCTTGAGGGTGGGCAGGACGCGCTCGATGAAAATCAGGTCGCGGTTCGGCGGCCAAGGGAAGGAGGAAACCTTGCGGACAAAAGGATCCGCGGTGATGAAGCGATCCACGTCGGCCTGGCGGATGCAGGACTTGATGGCCTCCGGGCCGCCGGTGAAATTGAGGTTTACCGGGACTTTTCCGGCGAAAAGCACGGCGAGGTTGGCGATGAGTCCGCCCTTGCCGGGGGGCAGCACGATAGCGACGCGGGTCTTGTCGGTCTCCTCGCGGATGTGCTTCGAGAAGACGATGGCGGTGGCCAGGATTGTCGAAAAGGACAATTCGGAATCGTCGGCACCATCGAGGATGCGCTTCTTGGAGCCGTGCTTTTTCAGGCCGGCGAGCAGGGCCATGGCGAGCGAGCCTTTGAACAGGCCGCGGGAGCTGTAGGCCTCCTCATTGGCCTCGAACAAGGCTTGGAGATAGCTGGCGGGCGAGGCCCCGGCGACCGGCTTGCCGACCGACAAAACCGCGACGGGAAGCGCCGACTGCCGCTCGACGCAGAGGCAGGATTCGCGCGGACGGTCGATCGCGATGGGCAAAACCGGCAGGCCGAAAGCGCAGAGCGTCACGAGCTGCTCCGGCGGCACATGGCACGGCGTGGCGGCCTGGGTGGTGGCGCGGCCGGGGACGTAGATGAGGACGCCATTTCCCTCGATGTAACTGCGGAGCTGCTCGCCGGCGGCGGTCGGGGCGGCGTCGTTCTTCGAGAACATCGCGCCGGAGCCGGTGCGCTCGAGGTAGCTGCGGACGGAGTTGTCGTAGAGGGCGGTTTCCTCCACCAGCCAGGTGATCTTCCGGCCGGCGAAAAGCCTTTCGAAAACGGGCAGGAGATCGTGGTCCAGACGGCCCGGAATGACGAGATGACCTTTCGCTGGAAGCCGCTCCTTGTGAAGGATTTGGATGGAAGAAGAAGGCATGGGGAAAGGATCGGTGCGCGGCGGGGCCCGGTGGTGGCGGCGCTGCGGGGATTTACGCGGCTTTCCCTCTTCGTCGCACGGTTATTTTGCGAAAAGGCCGGGTGCTGCAAAAGCTGGAATCCTAGGCCGTTTCCCGCGGCACGGAGATGAGAAACTTCGTCTCCACGCCGGGCACGGAGGTCACGCCGATCGTGCCGCCATGAGCTTCGATCGCGCGCTTGACGATCGAAAGTCCCAGTCCGGTGCCCTTGATTTCCTGCTGGGAGTGGTGCTTTTCGACGCGGAAAAACCGTCGGAAAATGTAAGGCAGATCGGCACTGGGGATGCCGACGCCATTGTCCGCAACCCAGATTTCCAAGCGGTTGCCCGGCGTGGCGATGCAGCCGATTTCCACCCGCAGACCGCCGTGTGGATTCTGCTTGAGGGCGTTCTCGACGAGGTTGAAAAGCACCTGGGTCCAATAAAACCGGTCCGCGCGCATCACGAGATCCGGCTCGGGAATGGTGACGGTCACTTCGGCCCCTTGGCCGGAAATCACGGATTCCAAGCGCTCGAGGATGTCGTTCACGCACGAGCGGAAGCGGAACGGCTCGATCTTCAGCGCGGCCGCCTCGCCGGATTCCAAGCGGGAAATCACGAGCATGTCCTCGACGATGCGGGAAATGCGCCCGGTGTGCTTCTGCATGACGCCGAGGAAGCGGCGGGTCAGCGCCGGGTCGAGCGGCATGTCCTCGTCGAGGAGGTTTTCGAGATATCCGCCAATGATGGCGAGCGGCGTGCGGAGTTCGTGGGAGGCATTGGCCACGAAGTCCTTGCGCACTTGCTCAAGCTGATGCTCGGCGGTCACGTCGCGGATGATGACGCGGGTGACCGGCGCGCTGCCGGACGGGCAGTCGAGGCGCGCGGCATCGATGATCCAAGCATTGACGCCGCGATTTTCCGCATCGCCGCGCGGCGAAACTTGTTGCGGCAGGACGACGCGGGCCTGCGCCGCATCGCCGGTGGCGAGGCAGTGGAGCAGCGCTTTGGCGAGGCGGGCATCGGGAAATACCTCGCGGAACGGGCGGTTGAGTGGTTCGCGCGGCCCGCAGAGTTCGCGCGCGGCGGCGTTGGCAAACCGGATTTCGCCCGCGGATCCGATGAGCAGGAAGGCATCGCCGAGGGCGTCGAGCAGGAGATCGCGCTCTTGACGGGCATCCTGGATTTCGCCGCGCAGGCGGCTTTCGAGATTCCCGGTTTCCATACGAAATTGGTTCCGTTCGCTCCGCCGGGAAATCGCGAGATACGCCGCGGCGGCCAGCGCGGCGAGAGCGATTCCGATGGCGATGCCGGCAATCATCCCGGGATTTCCCCAATGCGATAACCGACGCCGCGGACGGTTTCCAGCAGCGCGCCGTGGCTGCCGAGTTTGTGGCGCAACCGCTTCATGTGGGTATCCAGCGTGCGGCTGTGAGCTGAGTCGCTATAACCCCAGACGGTCCGCAGCAAGTCGTTGCGGTCCTGTACCTTGCCGGCGCGCTCGCAGAGGAATAGGAGGAGCTTGAACTCGGTGGCGGTGAGTTCGACGGGTTCGTTTTCCAGATAGAACCTAACCGCGTTCTTATCGAAGCGGAACGGTCCGCAGGTGAAATCCACCGCACCGGGAGGCGCTTCGGAGCGCTTGAGGACAGCCTGGACGCGCAGGATCAATTCTTTGGGACTGAAGGGCTTGGTGAGGTAATCGTCCGCGCCGGCCTCGAGTCCTTGGATGCGATCCTCGGTCTGGGCGCGGGCGGTCAGCATGATCACCGGCGTGGTGGCCGTTCGGGGATCGCGGCGCAATTCGCGAAAAACCGCGTATCCGTCGCGGCCGGGCAGCATGAGATCGAGCAGGATCAGCGCGGGCCGCTCGCGCTTGGCGATTTCCGTCCCGCCGATGCCGTCGAGGGCGTGAATCACTTCGTAGCCGGCGCGCTGAAGGTTGAAGGAAATCAGGTCGGCGATGTCGCGCTCGTCCTCAACAATCAGGATTCGGTGCATTTCGGGGGCACTCTAGGCACCGGTCCTGCTGGCCCGGAACCGGCGGCGTGTGACGAATCGGTCACAATAGGTCCTTGCCGATGTAGCTGCCGGCCTGGGTGGTGCGCGCCACGCCGATCTTCACTCCGGCCTCGATCGACGTGTTGACGCCGGTTCGCACGCCATCGCCGAGAATCGCACCGAATTTCAAGCGCCCGGTATCGACCGGATTTCCACGGATCATCGAAGTGTGGTGGCGGCCGTCGTGGCGGTGATTTTCCGTGCAGGTGCCGGCGCCAAGCGTGACGTGCGTGCCGATGATCGAGTCGCCCACGTAGCACTGGCGGGAGATGTAGGAGTTGTTATAGACAATGGAGTTCTTCACCTCCGCGCCATTTCCGACGAAGCAGTTCGCGCCGATGCTGGTGGCCCCGCGGATCAGCGCGTTCGGCCCTATCTGGCTGTTCGGCCCGATGACGACCGGACCCTCGATGACGGTGCCCGGCAGGATGCGGGTGCCGGCGCCGACACGGACGCAGCCGTTCAGCGTGGCGAGCGGGCTGACTTCGCCGTGGAGCGACGTTTCGTCCATCAAGGCGAGGACCTCCTCGTTCATCCGGAGCAAATCCCACGGGTAGTTGATGGGGAAGCATTCGGCGTCGGTGACGATTTTCTCCTGACAATCCTCGGCCTTGGCCGCGCCCTTCCAAGCAAGCGTGTGGCCGTCCGAATCCATCAGGCAGGCGGAATTCGGATTGCGGCCGAGCAGAAGCAGCGCGCCGAGTTCGATCCAGTTGTCGAGCGGGATGCGCAGCGTGCGGTCGCAGGCATCGGCCGGCTCGACGAGCTGCAGGCCGGCGCGGCGGAGTTCCGCGGAAATCAGCTCGCGCATCGGCAGATTCGCGATGAGGCAAGCGCCGAGTTCGCGATTCGAAGTGATCGGCGCGCAGTACGCCGGATTACGGGGTGGAAGAAGGGTCGCCTGCATGGGTTGGGAGGATGATCATCACGTTACCGCCGCCGACACACGAAAATTCCGGCAAGTCCCGTAAAATCGTCGCTTTCACATTCGGCGCAGCCGCGAACCAGTGCGTGCGGTCTAGCTTGATTTTTCCCGCAGGATTGCGGAATTTCCGTCCTGTGCCGTTCGATTTGGACAATTCCGACCGCGTCAAAGCGCTCCATAGCTACCGGATTCTCGACTCCCCGCGGGAACGGGAATTCGATCAATTAGTCGAACTCGTGTGCGAGGTTTTCCAAGTTCCAAAGGCTGCGATCAGCTTTGTGGAAAAGGGGCGCCAGTGGTTCAAAGCTGAATCCGGGCTCGGCATTCAGGAGACGCCGTTGGCATGCTCAGTATGCGCCCACGCGATCGCCTCCGGCCTGGAACTGCTGGTCATTCCCGACGCCACCACCGACTCGCGGACGAGCTGCAATCCTTTTGTCACTTCGGATCCGAAAATCCGCTTCTACGCCGGCGCCGTTCTGCGGACTCCAGAAGGACATGGCCTTGGCGCGCTGCTCCTGCTCGACATCATGCCGCGCACGCTGACCGATACCGAGGAGCGCCTGCTGCTCACGCTGTCCCGGCAGGTCATGCTCATGCTCGAAAGCCGCCGGATTTCCGAGGACCGGCTGAACCGGGCGACGCTGCTTCTCGACGAGGTCGAGCGGCGCAAGGAAATGCTCGGCGTTGTCAGCCACGATTTGCGCCAGCCGCTCGGCACCATCGGCCTCGTCGCCCATTTGTCCGAGGAATGGGGCGGGGAAGATGCCAAAGGCCGCCGCATCGTCGAACTCGGCGGCTTACTTCGTGCCTCCGCGGAAGACATGCAGCGGCTCGTCGCGGATTTGTCCGACTACTCGATGGTCGAGCAGGGCCAGCTTGTGATGCGCTTTCAGGAAACCTCCGCCGAAGCGCTCGCCCGCGCCATCCGCAAGCGCTACCGCCTCGTGGCCACCAACGTCGGCGCCACCTTGGAAGTCACCAGTGAGGAAAATCTCCCGGAAGCGATGATGGCCGATCCCTACCGCCTGCTTCAGGCGGTGGGAAATCTCATCGGCAACGCGCTCCACCACACGCCGCGCGGCGGAGTCATCGGCGTCCGCTTTTCCAGCACCGGCGGCGGCTTGGCCATCGACGTGAGCGACCACGGCAAAGGCATCCGCCCCGAAGCGATCGATCGGATCTTCGATAAATTCTGGACCTCCGGCAGTCTTTCCGGCGGCCGCGGCATCGGCCTGATGGTTGCTCGCAGCATCGCAAAATCCCACGGCGGTGACATTTCCGTCACCAGCGAGCCCGGCGTGCTGACCACCTTCCGCCTGACCGTCCATCCGCTGGAAACCGGGAAATCCTTCCAATTATGACCGCCCGCCTTGTTTTCCTCCACGGCCTCGAAAGCGGCCCCCATGGCTCGAAATTCCAAGCTCTCCGCAGCCTCGATCCCGAAATCGTGTCCCCGGACTGCGCCGGCGTCACCGACATGGGCGAACGCTTGGAAATCATCGGAAGCAGCCTCGCTGGTATTGGACGGCTGGTCCTCGTCGGCTCCAGCTTCGGCGGCCTTGCCGCGCTGCACTTCGCACAAGATCCCGCCAACCGCGAACGCATCGCCGGCTGTCTCCTCTGCGCACCCGCGCTCACCCTGCCAGGTGCCGATTCCATCGAATTCATCCCCGCGAACACGATCATTCTTCATGGCACCCGAGATGACATCGTACCCATTCAATCCTCCCGCGACTTTGCCTCCAGCCACCCGCTCCGCCTCCTCGAAGTGGATGACGACCACCGCCTCTCCGCCTCAGCCGCACTCGTCGTCAGCCTGGCCGCGGAGCTGCTGGGAAAAGTCTGAATCGGGCGCGGCACCTCCCGTCGGCGAATTTCCTGAGTAACCATCCTCCTCGGGGGTGGGATTTCCAAGGGTTGGCAGCGTCGTTTTGCGAAGAATTTCGAGATTGCCCCAGCGGGAGCCGGGGGAGATCGTGGGGCGCTTTGAAAACTCTTGCTTTGCTGATTTCCATGACGTTGCCGTTGCTTGCCGGGCCGGCGGAGGGGCCGTTGCTGATCGCGCACCGGGGCGCTTCGCAACTTGCGCCGGAAAATTCGCTGGCGGCGGTGCGGTTGGCTTGGAAGGAGGGCGCGGACGGCATTGAGGGCGATTATTACCTGACCAAGGACGGCCGCGTGGTCTGCATTCACGACGCGGACACCAAGCGGACGGCGGGGGTGAAGCTGGCGGTAAAAGAGAGCACGCTGGCGGAGTTGCGGGCGCTGGACATCGGCGCGTGGAAAGGGGCGGAGTTTGTGGGGGAGCGGATTCCCACGCTGGAGGAGGTTCTCGCCGAACTGCCGGCGGGAAAATGGTTTTTCCTGGAGATCAAGGACTCAGCGCGGATCGTGCCGGCGATCGCGAAAATCCTGCGGGAAACAAAGGCGGACGCGCGGCGGGTGATCCTGATTTCCTTCGATGCGAAGGTGGTGGCGGCGTGCCGCAAAGAGCTGCCGGAATTCCGGGCGTGCTGGATTTCCGCTCTCAAGGATTTCGCGAAACCGGAGAAAGCGGACGGATTTCTGGCATCGATCCGGCAGAGCGGGTCGACCGGGCTGGCTTTCAAAGCGAACGCGCCGGTGACGGCGGATTGGCTGGTGAAGGCGCGTGGCGAGGACGGGATTCTGATGGCATGGACGGTGAACGACCGGAAAAAGGCGCTGCGGATGGCGGAGTTGGGCGTGGGCTTCGTAGGCACGGACCAACCGGCGGAACTCCGGGCGGCCATGGCGAAATAGCTCCCCACCGACTGGCGGACGGCCTCTCGCTAGCGGATGTAGTTCAGCGGAACCTTTTTGCAGTGCTTCGCAGCGAGCTTGGAAATGCTGGAAAACAACTTCTCCACCGTCTCCCCGTTTGCGATCGGCTTGTCCCACTCGACGGAGTTGAAGGTTTTTCCGTTATTCGCACCTTTCGCGGCCGCCGCAGGCCGCAGGTCGATTTTTAACGTTCGTGTGCCGAAATCGAAAGTCTGGTCCTTGCGTGGTTTTGGCGAGAAGGCAATGAGCCGCTCTTTTTCCACGGTGGCCCAGAGCTGGCGGAAATCCGCGGCGGGAAGCGGCGCTGTCTCCGATTCTCCGGCAGCGCCGACACTGCCCCGGCTCACGGTGA
Source organism: Verrucomicrobiales bacterium (assembly GCA_038235225.1). Lineage (GTDB taxonomy): Bacteria > Verrucomicrobiota > Verrucomicrobiia > Verrucomicrobiales > Akkermansiaceae > Luteolibacter. The sequence continues at coordinate 12,159 of JBBSUD010000092.1, read as the reverse complement.
TGGTAGCGGCGGAGTCCGCCCAAGCAACGCTCGCGGTCTCGGTGGGAGCACCCGGTTTGCCGGGCGTCACCGAAATTTCGATGGAGACCCGCGCGGGAGGCACCGCTGCGTTTTCCGCCGCGCGGCCGCAACCGCCGGAGACCATGACGATGGCGGCGAGCGCCCCGGCGAGCGTCCGAACCGGCATGAGGGGGGGACGGGCGGGCGATGCGGACGGCAGGAAAAATCGATGCATGAGCGTTTGGGTCAGCGTTGGGCTTGGAATCGCAGCCATGGTGGCAGCCTGCGTTTGGCGAGGTCCGTGTTCAAGGCGAAGCGGCCGGACTTGGTCGCACCATTTTTTACGATCAGCCGGAATTTTCCGTCTTTCGGCAGGCGCAAGCTGGTTCCGTCGCGGCCCGGGCGCAGGGTTTTGCGGAAGATTTCCCGGCCTCTGGCGTCCAGGATGACGATCTTTGTCGCGACGAGATTCCGATTCATCTCGGGGACTTTGATTTCGAACTTGTCGCCCGCGCCGGCCTTGAACGAGTAGGCCTTGCGTCCGCCCGCCTTGAGCTTGCCGCGGATTTCGCCACTCGCGGGGAGCTTGAGTACTAGGTCGGGGTCGATTTCCCGGCTGTCCCTCACGCGGAGGTAGTAGCAACCGCCGCGGTTGTTGGCGTCGGTCACGACGAGCTGGTATTCGCCGGATTCCGGGAGTTCGACGTGCTTGAGGAGGATGCCGGGGTTGCCGGTTTTCGCCAGCATGGATCTGCCGCCGGGAGCGCGGAGCAGGAGATGGGGGGAAAAGGTGGAGCGGCCGTCCGCGCGCAGGGTGATCTCGATGTTCTTGCCAGCCAGGCCCGTGAAGAAATAGGTGACTGTCGCACCGTCTTCGAGGCAGCCCCGGGCGACGCCGCCGGGCGGTAGCGGAATCCTGAGACCGTCGCCGCCGACCTCATCCACGAAAAATCCGTCGAGCAGCACGGCGGTTTCCCCGCCGGTGGAAATCCCGATGTTGCGGAATCCCAGCTCGGCATCCGCGGCGATGGCGATGCGGACGACGACGCTGGCCGGCCCCTGAACGGTGGCGGAAACCATTTGGATACCATCGCCGAACGAAGCGGTGGTCACGCCGGCGACGAAATGCGTGTTGATGCCCGCCACGGTGACATCCAGCGTTCTGCCGCGCTGGCCGAGCGCCGGGGTGGCGCGAACGATTTCCGGCAGCGAGGAAATGCCGCTGTTCACGAACAGGGCGCGCGTCCGGCTGGTCGCTCCGGCGCCAGTGACGCTTGCGGTCCGGAAACCGATGGAAGCTGCGGCATCCACAGTCACGCTGGCTTCAATGAGTGTGGCGGACCGGATGGTCTGTCTGCTTACCGTGATTCCCGCGCCGAGGGAAAGCACGGAGGTGGAGTCCCAAGCGGTATTGAGGCCGCGGATCACCACGCTGGCGTTTGCCCCTTGGGCGAGCGTGTTCGGTTCCACGCTCAGGATGGCGGGGTTGGAATTCGCCACAACGATTTCCACCAGATCCCGACCAGTCGCGCTTTCCGTGGCGGAGCCGAGCGGAGTAGTGACCACGACGTTCTGGAAACCAAGCGGAGCCGCCCCGGCGATGGTGACAGCCGCACGCAAGCGAGTGGCGGAAAGAACCTGCACGGATGTAACGGACACGCCACCCTCCGGGAAAGCGACTTGAGTGCCGGTCCGCCAGTTGGTGCCGTTCCCGATCAGCTCCACGGAAATCGAAGTGCCCTGCTGGAGTTCGCCGGGGTTCGCCTGAAGGACGACGGGGCCGAGGGTGGAGAGCATCACGTTGAGCAGCGCCGCCTCGTAGGCTTCCGTGCGGCCGGAATTCACCTCGTCATGGACAAAGAACGCGCCGCCGGTCTGAGCGGAAACGGTGGAGAACATTTCCACCGCGGACGTCAGACCCGCGAAGGCGTCGGCGCGGACGGAGAGGAGATAGAAGGTGGTGCCGGAGCCGCTGACGCGGACGAAATAATCTCCGGTGGCGGTCGGGGTGAGTAGAAGCTGCCGCGGGGCTGTGGAGCTGGCGCTGCTGGTTTTCAGCGAAGTGGATCCGTCGGTATCGAACAGTGCGATGCTCGCGAAACTGCCGGCCTCCAGCCGGACCGTCACCGAATATTGAATGCCCTTCACCAGGCGCACGGCGAAATAGTCTTCGGTATCCCCATTCAGCCCGATGATGCCCCTCACCGGTCCCTCGCCGGCGATCAGTTGCAATGCGGTGGCGGGCGTGTCTCCGGCTTCATCCGCGGGTGGCTGGCCAGGATCGACAATCGCGGTCTGCGGCGGATCGGTCGCGCCGGGTTTCTGGATGAAGCCGTCCGCCAGCGCCGGATCGTCGCCGGACTTGAGGAAAATGACTGGCGGCAGGGCAGCCGAGCCGTCATCCGGCTGGGCCGCGGGTATAGCGAGCTGGTCCGTCCGGGGCGATCCGGGTGCTGTGGGACCGCTGCAGCCGCAGTCCTCACCGTCCGTCGCGGCAAGAAGGAAACGGGAGGTGATGCCGTCGCAATCGCCGGAGAGGATGGTGTTCACGGTTACGCCATTCGCCCGGGCTCGGGCGATCAACGCGCCGAGGTCCACCCCAGGCTGGGACGAGGCGTCGGTAGCCAGCAGAATGGTGCCGCCGGCGGCGATGTTGTCCACCGCCACCTTGAGCGCCTGGGCGCTGGCTTCCGGGCAATCGTCGCCGCCGCCTGCCGAGAGGGCGCCTACCGCGGCACTGACTGCGGCGAGATCGTTGGAGGTGATGCGCGTGGAAACGTTGTCCTTGAAGGTGACTAGCTGGATGACGGGCGCTTTTTCGCCAGGCTTCAGGCGCGCCTTGACCGCGGTGATGAACGCTTGGAGAGCGTTGCGGACGGCGGTGATTTCCTCGCTCATGCTGCCGGTGTCATCGATTACGAACACGATCGAAACCCCGCCGATGGTCCGGGCTTTCGACCAGTAGCGGTCCAGCGTGCCGCCGGGAGTCGCGGGGGCGGCGGTGCTTTTGCCATCGATCACCCATTTCAGCACGTCGCCGCCGGCGAGAATCGTCGTCCAATCGGCGGCGCTGGGGGTGTAGGTCTTCACATTTCCCAGCTCCTTTTCGAAGACCACCGAGCTGAAATCGCTTTTATAGAAGCGGATGCGGAAACTGTTGAGCGGATTGGGCGCGCCGCCGCCATTGGGGGTCCAGGTGAATGCGGGCGGCGCGGCGCCGGCCGAGAAATTGTCCGCGGGAGTGAGCAACACCGGCGCGATATTCGCCTGCCCGAGGACTCCGCCTACATCAGTTTTGGCGGAGGTGGTCTGAGTGGCGGCGATGGCTTCCCAAGCGCCACCCATCGTTGTAACGGCCCCACCTTTAAAGGTTTTGAATAGGAACTTGTCGGAAAACGCGGACTCGTCCACGCCATCTCCCGCGGAATCGTAAAGATCCCACAGCGCGGAAATCACCGATACCTCGTCGTCCTCGCCCACGCCGGTGCTGGTCTCGATGTTGAGATTGGTGGTCGCATCCTCGGTGTCCTGATAGGCGGCGTCTCCCACATCGGGGATGGCCAGGGCCTTGGAGCCGGTCGCGTTCTGGGCGGAGGTGCCGAAAAACGTCGGCCAGCCCTCGCCCCATGACAGCCGGACGCCGGTGCTCTTGCTGCCGCGGGTGGACGAGAGGTGGGTGTTGAAGGAGTGACTGCCGCCGGGGTTGTTCTGGAAGCCGTGAATGTTCTGGAAGTAGTGGCCGTACTCGTGGTGGACCACGTCCCAATCGAAGCGATCGAGCCGCAGGATGTGGAGCTGCTTGACTCCGGAATCGAACAGCGAGGTCGAACGCGTGGTCGGGAAACGGACATCCACTTGGGACGGCATGGTTCCGGCCAATCCGCCGGAGTATGTGCCAATGACCACCAGCGAGTGATGCAGGCCGAAGACCGTCTGGTTGTCCGCGGAGTTGTTGGCGGTCAGATTGATGCTGAGACTCGCCCCGGAGGCGACCTCGTTCCGGACGGGGGATTCCATGGCGTAGGTGGTCCCACCGGCGGTGTCCGGCTTGATGTCCGCCACGTTGGAGCGGGCGAGGACGCGGACGAAGATGTCGGGATTCCCCTGGAGCAGGCCATCGTCGAAACTGAACGAAGCGTTGTAGTTGCCGCCGGCATCCGTGGTTACCGCGGTGATGAGGTCGGAGCCGACGAGTTCGTCATCGCGGATTTCCACCCGCGCCATCGGGAGGCCGTGCTTTTTCCCGGCGCGGTCGGTCCATTCGACCTTGCCGGAAACGGTGAGCGGCACGGCGTCCTTGCTCACCGCGGCCTTGGCCCGGGCGGGCGACTCGGGAGGGGCGGCGGCTTCGAAGGCGCGCTGGAGCTTCCACTCGCCCGGACTGAGTTCGGCCAGGTCGCGCGGGGCGAAATCCGCAGCCACGTTCGCATGGACGACGCTGTCGATGCCTGCCTCGAATTCCTCTTCGCCGAGCTTTCCCGCGGCGGCCATTTCCTCGACTTTCCAGAGCTTTAAATCCGTCGGGCTCGAGTAGCTGCCCCAGACGCTACCGCCTTCAAAAAGCGCGAAAATATCTGTTCGCCGGGTGAAAGCGATGGTGCCGTCCGCCGCGAGCGCTTCGAAGGTGATTTCCACGCTGCCCTCGCCGGCCCCTTTCGCGGGCGCGGTTTGGGTGAATTTCGGCGAGGTTCCCGCAGCCCACGGCCCGCCGAGATCGCGGCTGGCTCCGAAGCCGGCGAACGTGCCGCGGCCGACAGCCCGGACCCGCAGTCCGGCGACCGCGGTTTCGAGTCCCGCCGTCACGGAAAATGGGAGGCGCGCGCCGCCTTCCGCAGCGGCCCAATCCGCGTCCGCCGTCAGGACGATCGGCGGTTTTACAGTGCATTCGTCCGCCGCCCGGGCCGGCTGCGGCCTGGCGGCAACCCGGATGGCGGCCGCCGCCGGAGCGCGGCGGGGGACGGCTTGCGGGGGGACTGCTTGCGACAGGCAGACTGCCGAAACAAAGGCGAGTCCGGCTAATGGTTTGAACGTTTTCATGCGGTGAGTTTTCTATATCTAATTCGAATCGTGGCAGCCGGGTTTCAAAACCGGAACCGTGCGCCCAGCTCAATGAGGAAATCGTCATCCAGTTCAAGCGTGCCGCCGCCGAGATCGGCGTCTTGGTAGTACATCCAGCGCGCGCCTCCATAGATTGCGAAATTCCGCGTAAATTGATAATTCAATCCTGCGAAGATCTGTGCGGTGAATACCCAGTCGCTTTCATGGAATTTTCCAAAACTGCCCGCGTCCGCGTCCAAATCCACCCACGCCACGCCGAGGCCGGCGCCGGCGTAACCATAAAGCTCGCGATAAATCCGCCGCTCGTATTGGGCGTTGATGGTGATGGGAACGATGTTCAGTTCGTAGCCCGTGCCTTGGATTCCGGTCGCGGCTGAGTCTTTCAGCCCGCCCTCCAGATCGTCGAGATCGAAGCTGGAGTCCTGATTGATAGTACCGGGCAGAGGGATGAAGGCGGGGCCGGCGGAATAGGATTCGTCCCGGTTCGCATAACCGATCTGCGCGAACAAGGTGACCTTGCCGCCACCGAATTTCCAACAGGGATCGACTCCGAAAAGAATGCTATACATCGGTTCATCAAGTTCGGTCAGATAGCCGACCGAGGCGCCCGCAAACCACGATAGCAAACATGTTTCGGGAGGCGCTTGGGCAACCTCCATTTTCGCATCTTGGGATGACATACCCGCATCCGCCGCCATCACCATTACCGCCGAGATAAACAGGCATGTTTTCATTAAACGGTTCATTAGTGGAAATCATGGTTTGGTGTCAATCACTTTGATGGGAAATTCGCAAACATTTTGGGAAGTCCCCAAAACGATCGCCGCATCCCGGCTTGCCGCGCGGGGGGCGGTGGCTAGCCTGCGCGGATGTTCCTCCGTACTTTCGCGGCACTGCTGGCGTTGGTCTGCGGGAGCGCCGCGGCGGCGGAAGAATCGGAGGCCTGGCTCTATCGGGCGTGGCGGACGGACGACGGATTGCCGGACAACTGCGTGACCGGAGTGGCGCAAACGGCGGGGGGATATCTGTGGGTGGCCTCGCGCGGCGGGCTGCTGCGGTTCAACGGCGCGGATTTCACGCCACTGCCACTGGCGGGGCTGCCGGACGTGCCGAACCGGGTGATCCGCTCGATGACGAAAGGCGGGAACGGCAGGCTCTGGCTGGACATGGACGCTGGCGCGCTCGTGCGGCTGGGGCCGGCGGGCCGTCGGATTTACGGCGGGGACGAAGGCGTGCCGGGGTCGGCGCTGCGATCGATGGCGGAGGATGGTGACGGGAATTTGTGGATCGCATGGACGCGGTCGATCGGCCGGCTGGTGGCGGGGAAATTCGAGGAAATGGGGCGGGCGGACGGCTGGCCGGAATCCCGCGGCTACACGCGGCTGACGGCGGATGCGGCGGGGGAGATCTGGTACTCGCGGGGTAGCGTGGTGGGCGTGGTGCGAGAAGGGAAGGTGCGGGATTTGCTGAATTTAGAAGAGTCGCCGGTGTGGATGCAGGGCGCGGCAAGCGGCGGGCTTTGGCTGGTGGCGGCGAACCGGGTGCTACGCTTCATGGAGGGCGGGAAACCGGTGGAGATCGGGCTGCTGCCCGCGCGGACGAATGTGCGGGCGCTTTTCGAGGACCGGTCCGGGGACTTGTGGATCGGCACGGCGGGCGCGGGTTTGTTTCATCTGGACGACGGGAAATTGGAACGGGTGCCGACCTCGCATCAGGAAATCGACGGGCTTGGCGAGGACAATGAAGGGAATATCTGGGCCTGCACGAATGGCGGCGGGCTGGACTTGATCCAGCCGCGGGCGATGGCGCTGATCGGCCGGGAACAGGGGCTTTTATCGCAATCGGTGCGATCGGTTTGCCAAGACGCGGGCGGGGATTTGTGGGTGGCGATGCAAAATGGCGCCTTGGAACGGAATGGCGGCGGACGCTGGGCGGAAGTGGATGCGGGGGACGGCTGGACCGGCAGCGATGCGTGGTGCGTGGCGGCGGATCGAAGCGGCAATGTTTGGGTGGGCTCGCGCGGACGCGGGCTGCATTGCCGCCGGCCGGATGGGACCTGGCAAGAGTGGACGCGGCCGCGCGGGCTGGCCTCGGATGCGGTGCGGTCGATTCTCGGCGCAGCCAATGGCGACGTCTGGATTGCCACGGATTTCCCGAGCCGGTTGCAACGTCTGCGCAAGGGCAAGCTTCTGACACTGAACGATCAGGGGGATTTGCGGACGATCCGGGCGATGGCCGAGAGTCCTGACGGAACGATCTGGATCGCCACGTCGAACGGCTCGGTACTGCGGGCGGACGGGGACACGCTGGTGCCGGTCCTGACCGGCCCGGAAATGCGTCCGGGATCGATCCGCTCGCTATGCGCGACGGAGGACGGCAGCCTGTGGATCGGCTACGCCGGATTCGGCGTGGGGCGCTGGAAGGGCGGGAAATACGCGCGGATTTCCACGGAGCAGGGGCTGCGGGACGACTACGCCTCGCAGATTTTCCCGGACCGGCAGGGGAACTTGTGGGTGGCGGGAAATCGCGGCGTTTTCGCGGTGCGGCTGGCGGAAATGGACGCGGTGGCGGACGGCCGGGCGCACCGGGTGCGCTGCCGGGTCTTCGGGCGCAGCCAGGGATTGCCGAGCTTGCAGCCGAGTTTCGATTGCTACCCATCCGTCTGCCAGACGGCGGGTGGCAGGCTGCTGTGGGCGATGCGCGGCGGCTTGCTGGCGATTCGCCCGGACCGGATTCACGACAATCCGCTGCCGCCGCCGGTGGTGCTGGAAAGCGTGCTGGTGGACGATCGGCGCGTGCTGGAGCACGACAACCGTCTGTCGCTGCCAATTTCCGACGCCGGGAAATTGCCGCGGAATCCGGACGCCGCGCCGCTGCGTCTGCCACCGGAGCACGCCAAGCTGGAGTTTCAATTCGCGGCACTGAGCTTTTCCTCGCCGGAGAACGTCCATTTCCGCTACCGGCTGGAAAATTTCGATAAAACGTGGGTTGAGGCCGGCACCCAGCGGGCGGCGATTTACCCGCGGCTGCCGGCGGGGGACTACGAATTCCGCGTCATCGCCTGCAACAACGCGGGCGTCTGGAACGAAACGGGCGCCGGACTGGCCTTCGTAGTGACGCCGTTTTTCTGGCAGACGTGGTGGTTCCGGCTGGCGGCGCTGGCCGGATTTACCGCGGCGCTCGTCGCGCTGGTCCGCTACGTTTCCTTCCGCCGGCTGCGGGTGCGGATGGCCGGGCTGGAGCAGCAGGTCGCGCTGGATCGCGAACGCGCCCGCATCGCCCGGGACATGCACGACGAGGTCGGCTCGAAGCTCACCCGCCTATCACTACTCAGCGACATGGCGAGCGCCCGGCCGGATTTCCTGGCGCGGGACCGGGCGGAAGTGCTGGAGATTTCCGACACGGCGCGGGAGACGATCCTCGCCTTCGACGAAATCGTGTGGGCCGTGAACCCCCGCAACGACACCCTCGGCGACCTGCTCAACTATTTGTGCCGCCATGCCGAGGACTTTTTCGACGGAAGCCCGGTCCAGTGCGTGTTCGATCTGCCGGACACGATCCCGCCGGTCACGCTGCCCACCGATTGCCGCCACCAGGTCTTTCTCGCGGCCAAGGAGGCGCTCACCAACGTCCTCAAACATTCCGGCGCCGGCCAGGTGACGCTCGGGCTGGCGCGGCATCCCGCTGCCTTTGAAATCGTCATTGAGGACGATGGTGGCGGGTTCGACACGGCCGGTGCGCGGCCCGGCGGCGGGAACGGCTTGGCCAATATGGAGCACCGGCTGCGCAGCGTTTCCGGGCGCTTCGAGAGTCGCGACGCGCCCGGCGGCGGCACCCGGATTTCCTTCGTGGTCCCCGTGGTTTGGAAATCCCGACCGCCGTCCGTCACGTGAAATCTTGTCCCCGTTTCATCCGACTGCCCGCCATGCCCGGTTCCGGCGGAAAATCCCGCCGATGCAGCTTTTCCCACCGCCGGTTTCGCAATCCATGATCACCGTATCCATCGTCGAGGACGACGCGAAACTCCGCGAGACGCTGATGCGCTATTTCTCCGGCCAAGCCGGCTTCCGCTGCCTGCGCGCCTACCCGGACGCCGAGTCCGCGCTGGCGGAAATCCCCGGCGATCCGCCCGATGTCGTGCTCATGGACATCAATCTTCCCGGCATGAGCGGCATCGAGTGCGTCGAGCGGCTGCACCGGGTGGTGCCCGCGCTGAAAATTGTGATGCTGACGGTGTTCGAGGACAGCGATCAGGTTTTCAAATCCCTTTCCGCCGGCGCGTTCGGCTATCTCGTGAAGAGCAACCGCCCGGCGAAAATCCTCCAAGCCATCCGCGAGGTCCACGACGGCGGCTCGCCGATGTCCGGCCACATCGCCCGGATGGTTGTGCAATCGTTCGAGAAACGCCCCGCGCCGCAGGACGAAACCGCCTCGCTCGCGCCGCGCGAGCTGGAAGTCTTGCAGGGGCTTTCCCGCGGCCGGCCTTACAAGCAGATTGCTGCGGAAATGGGCATCAGCCTCAGCACCGTGCGCACCTACATCCAGCGGATTTACGAAAAGCTCCACGTCCACAGCCAGACCGAAGCCGTTATGAAATTCGCCCGCAGGAAAGGGGATTTGCCATGAATTTACGGACTCGAATCCCGCTTGTCCTGATGGTCGCCGCGTCCTTCACCATTGAATCCGCCATTTCCGCTCCGGTCGTCATTTTGAAGCTGGATGACCTGCGTGCCACCACCGCGCCTGGCGGCTTCTCCGCGGCATGGAGCCGGCTTTTCACCTATGCCGAAAGCAAACCGCTCACCCTTTCGGTGGGCATCATTTGCAATTCGCTGGAATCCTCCAATCCAGACTACATCGCAAGCATCCGCCAAATCCACACGGCGGGACGAGTGGAATTTTGGAATCACGGGTATCTCCACGTCCGCGACCAACCGCCGGGAACTTCCGAGTTCAAAGGAACGGGATTGGAATACCAAAGGATGAATTTCCAGGCAGGCCAGCGCCTCGCCCGCGAGCGCCTCGGGTTTCCCTTTCACACCTTCGGGGCACCCTTCAACCAAGTGGATGCCATCACCCGCCAGGTGCTTGAGGAAGATCCCGAGATGCAGACATGGTTCTTCGGATTGAACAGCTCCCGAATCATGAGCCTCAGCCGTTGGCTCAACTTGGAGGTGGCGACAGGTGTGCTCGATTATGACACCTTCGTGGCAGCATACCCTGCCCAGCGGCAGCGGCCCTATCTGGTTTTGCAGGGACATCCCGGAGCGTGGGATGAGGCGAATTTCATCACCTTCACCCGGATCGTGGATTTCCTGATCTCGGATGGCGTTTCATTCATGACGCCATCCAGCTATCGCGCTGGCTTGGACACCGATCTCGACGGCGTTCCCGATGTGATCGAGGTGATTCTCGGACGCAATCCATCCGTGGCCGAGAGTGCCCCGGCCATCGCCTTCGATCCCCTTGCGGCGAGCCTTACCTTCGAAATTGCAAGCACCCAACCGGCGAAGCCTCAGCTCACGCTGGATTTCTCGTCCGATCTCAAGGCGTGGACCATCCTGCCCATCACCACCAGCTTCATCACGGCGCTCCCGGACGGACGCCGCAGGATTCAGGTGCCGGTGTCGCATGATTCCCCAGCCACGTTCTGGCGCCTCCGCCATAGCCCGGGCGCGGGCGATTTCTGGCCGTAGCCCGACATCATCCCTTCGGAAGAAACGGCTTCCGTGTCGTCACTTCATCCGACTGTCGGCTGGGGGAAATCCCGCCAGAGTCCCGTCAGTCAAAACCCAGTTGATATGCAAAACCCATTTCCGCGCCATCCCCGCGGCTTCACCTTGGTGGAGCTTCTTGTCGTCATTGTCATCGTCGTCACACTGGCCGCGCTGTCGTTCTTCGGCCTCGCCCGGATGCGCTCCGCCGGAGATAAGGCTGCGACCGTCCAAGTGCTTCGGCAGCTCCAGATCGCCAACGCCGCCTTCGCATCCGAACACGGTGGCCAATACGTCCCGCAGTCCAGCAAGGACGAGAACAGCGCCACCACCAACCCGTGGCACGAGAATTCCGTCTTCCTGTCCTACCTCACCGGCGACCCCACCGCGCTCGACCGCAATCAGCCGCTCAAAACCGTCCCGGTAAGCATTCTCGATCCCAAGGTTGTCCGCGCCAAGGAGCGTCTCTGGCAGAAGCTCTTCGCCAGCTACGCGTACAATGTCATCGGCGTGCCCACCGGCGGCCCGAGCAGCGACAAATCGTTTAAAACAAGCCAAATCAAGGATTCCACCCGGACCGCCTCCTTCGTCACCGCCACCGACTGGATTCTCAAATACGAGGGCCGGTTCCTCTGGGAGAGCTCGCCCGTCGAAGGGAAATCCACGGACGGAAAAATTGCCTACCGCCACGATGGCAAAGCGATCGTCACCTACTACGACGGCAGTTCCGGCACCTTTAGCGCCGGCGACGTCCGCGGCTTCGACAAGAACGGCGGCAACAAGAATCCCTTCTGGCTGGCCAATTTCCCCGATTCCAACTGATCGCGGACTTTCCGACCCTCCTTTCCAAAAACCCGTAAGTTATGAAAAACCGCCACCGCCTGTTATTTCTCGCCGCCACCGTCTTTCTCGCCCAACCGCTTTTCGGCGGGGAGCGAAACGTTTATGTCTCCGGCGCCACCAGCAACCTGAGTTCCAACTCGAACTGGTCGCTCGTAGCCGCCCCGTTCTCGAGCACCAGCGCCGGCTCCTATAAGGACGTGCTGTTCGATTCCGCTGTCACCGATCTGCTCTCGACCGGCGGTGACAACAGCAACATGCACGTCGAGTCCTACAGCGTGACCAATGGCAACAGCTACACGCTCGGCATTTCCTCCGACACCAGCGCCAGCTTCCGCGCCGGAGCCACCGGCTCCACCGGCGGCGAGGTCACCGCCCCCTTCACCAACGACGTTTCCGGCGTCGCGCAGGACCTCGTATATCTCTCCGGCAATTCCTCGCTGGAGTTCCTGGCAGGCAACTTCGGAGCCGGCACCGCGCCCTCGTTCATTCTGCGCCAAGGCGGGAATTTCAACATTCTGGGCGGCTCCACCCTCACCATCAATCA
>JBBSUD010000091.1:0-24804 GCA_038235225.1 Verrucomicrobiales bacterium | reverse complement strand
TAATCCATCCATATCCAGAGCAGAGATTCCGCGCCCGACTTGAGGCAGGAGCCGTATGAGGTAATTCTTCACGTACGGATCTGAGCGGGGGGCCGCCGGCAACGGCGGTTCCTACCGCGATCCTTGGATTTCAATATTTTCCCTTAAAACCAAGGGCGGGGTGGACTTCGTCGCAGCGACCGGGAAGAGCTTGGAGTTGGAAGAAGGCAGATCATGGACATGGCTGGGTTCTAGGGAGCGGCGGCGCTGGACGCAACGGCGAAGTTGCGAGCTTCCGGAACTTGGATTCTGCTGAAGTTGCCGGAAATTGAATTGCATGGAGCGGCAGCCGAGGCCGGTCTTTGCGTTGGCACGGGCCACACGCTCGCCTTCTCGGTTCATGCGTGGACGGTCCTTGGATTTCAGGATTGGACGGGGTCGATCCTTTGATTTCAGGATTTAGTCGCAAAGCCAGAAAGACGGCGGCCTTTGGCGGAGTGGTTGGAAAGTTGCTTGGGAAGGCAGGAGGGAGATCATGGGCTTGGATGGTTTCTAGAAAGCGGTGGCTTAGTGGAAAATGGGGAAGTGGTGGAGAGAAGTGCCCCGGCGTCGCTTCGCTATGCCGGGCAAACCGAGTGAGCAGTGAGCAGTGAGCAGGAGAAGAGGTAAATGATGTGGGCAAGTTTGCCGGTCCCTTGGGCGAAACGGGATGGGTGTGGTAGCGGAGATGGTCGGAGGCGATTTGGCGTTCACGATTTCCACGGGCAGTCGATGCCGTGAAAACGTTGGAAAAACAGGCGGCGTCTTTCGTCCTCGGTGCCCTCGGGGCCGATTCCGCTCCACACCAATTGCCGGGCGGTCGCCATCATGTCAAAACCCATGAGAAGGCGCTCTTCGGGTGTTCTGCGCATCATTGCGGCGAAGATTATGGCGTTGATCTCCGGGGCGGTGTCCTTCACGGTAAAACCCGTGTCAGCATATCTGTCAGGTTCAATGCGGCTGACCATGTCTTCAAGTAGTCGGTATCACACCCGGTGGCAATCAGGTTTTCCACGTCCGCGAGTTGCCTTTCGGATTGGGATTCCCTTGCCCAGTGGAGCTTGGAAAGGATCAGGTCCTCCTTGCTCACCACCCAGACCTCGAAATCCGCCAGTTTCAGCCGTTGTCGCCGGCCGAACTCATGCAATCGATAGTCATCCCGCTTCCGGACCATGAAATCCACCTTGATCAAGGTCGTCTGATGGATGGCGCTGAAGCCGCTCTGATGGGTCACGGCGTCGCGTGCGGCATCTTCCGAAACATAGTAGTCCTCCCCGAGAATCTCGTGGATGCGCTCGGCGTCACTCAAATGAAATGCCACCACCAGATCGATATCGCGAGTCATGCGCGGCTGGGCGTAGCAGTTCAGCGCCACGGAGCCGGTGAGCATGTAGGCAATCCCTGCTGCATCCAGGCGCCTCGCCACGTCGCGCAAGAGTTGTAATTCTTCAGTCATGGAATGAATACATCCAGCGGGATTTTAATGCGGGTGGCAGAAAGACCTCTTCCGAACGGGCCAGGACCAGGTAGGCCAGTTCGCGGGTGACGAGATCAGGAGAGTTTTTGGTATTTCCAATTAACTATGCGTTGATTTAGACCTCCGTGCCTGCTTCGGCGGGAACTGGTCTTCCCAACAGAATTCGAAGCGGGCTTTGGAGTTGCAGGCGGGAGATCATTGGCTCGGTTGGGTTCTAGGGAGCGATTTGGCCGAGGGCAAACGAGAATTTGGGAGACTTCCGGGGCGTCATTCAGGTTGAATTTCCGGAAGCGGGATCGCTTGGGAGCGGCAAGTCCACGATCGGCGGTGCTTTCTTCCCGGCCGCCCACTCGGCATCTCGCCGTCTTTCCAAGGGGTGGGCAGCATATTCCAACGCTTGTGTTCTGCCAGCGACGCCTCGTTCATGGCTTTGACGGCCGCCTAGGCGGGACGCACCAGAAAGGAAAACGCCTGTCACTTTCCGTCTCCCACGCCTCCATTTTCCCCACTTGCGGCAACTCCGCCCCTCCCCTACTCCTCCGCCGTGTCCCACATGGACGACCGAACGCATGGCTGGCTTCGGCAGGCTGTGAACCAACCCGAATTCGCCGCGCGCCTGGCCCCGCTTGCCACTGGTGCGCGGGAGGTCGTGCTCGACCATTGCGCGGAGGCGGCGCAGGCATTTCTTGGTGGCGTCGTGATCGCGGCGGCGGCGGGTTACGGGAAAACGCGGGTGTGGCTGGTGTCGGACATGCCGCGGCATCGCGAGCGGTTGGCGGCGGAATTGGAGCTCTGGGGCGTGACGGCGCTGGTGTTGCCGGAAGGTCCGGTGGAGACGGGCGATGGTGCGATCGCCGACCCGGAGAGCGCGGCGGAGTGGTTTTCCGTGCTGGAAATCGCGGCCCGCGACGAGCGCTGCGCGATCATTTGCGGCAGCGATGCGTTCGATGGGAAAGCGCCATCGCCGAAAGCGCTGCGGGCGAGCCGGACGCCGCTCAAGCCAGGCACGCCGCTCGATCCGGAAAAGCTCGCCCAAGACCTCGCCGGCCACGGCTACGAGCGCGTCCCGACGGTGACCGCGCGCGGCCAATTCGCGGTGCGCGGCGGGATCATCGACCTGTTCGACTGGCAGGCCGCGAAGCCGCTGCGGCTGGAGTTTTTCGACACGGATCTGGAATCCCTGCGGGAGTTCGATCTCGATTCGCAGGCGTCCACGCGGAAGTTGTCCGAATCCGACCTGCTGCTCGCCGAACCGGCGGCCGAGGCGACCGTCGCGGACTACCGGCGCAAGAGTGACCTGATCGTTTCCTTCGGCGCGGAAATCGTCCGCCCGGACGTGCGGATTCTGGAGGATGCGGCGGAGTATAACAGCGAGGAGGATTTCACGCTGGCATGCTTCGGCAGCCCGTTGGGAACCTTCGAGGCGGGCGATTTCGTGCTCGAGGAATCGCGCCGGGAAACGTTTTTCAAACAGCTCAACGATTGGCGGCGAGACGGTTGGGAGATCGCGATGGTCTTCGGCAACAAGGGCGAGGAAGCGCGATTCGCCGAGCTGGCCGGCAAAGATTTGGAGCGCGACCTCGGACTGACGCCAGTCCGCGGCGAGCTGATGGCGGGGTTCACCGTGCCCGTTTCCAAGCTGGCCGTGCTGTCGTCCTCCGAGTTTTTCGGCCGCTACCGGACGCCGGGCGGGGCGCGGAAATCGTCGTTGGAAAAGGCCCGAGCGGCGCGCGCGCGGACGACCGTGGATGAAATGGAGGAGGGCGATTTGGTCGTCCATTACGAGTACGGCGTCGGTCGGTTTCGTGGCATCGAGCGCGGTGACGAGGGCGACGAATTGGTCCTCGAATACAAGGACGGCGCGCTGCTCGGCGTGCCGCTGGAGCAGGCACATCTGGTCGGAAAATACGTCGGCCTCGGCGGGAAAACGCCGGACCTCACCAAGCTCGGCGGCACTGCATGGAAAAACGCCCGCAAGTCCGCCGAGAAATCCATACTCGATTACGCCGCGCAGCTACTCCGGGTGCAGGCCGAGCGGCAGGCCGAGGAAGGTTTCGCCCACCCGCCGGACACGAAATGGATGTGGGAGTTCGAGCGCTCGTTTCACTATATCGAAACCAACGACCAGCGCCGCGCGATCGAGGAAACCAAGCTCGACCTCGAAGCGCCGAAACCGATGGACCGGCTCATCTGCGGCGATGTCGGATTCGGCAAA
Organism: Verrucomicrobiales bacterium; assembly: GCA_038235225.1. GTDB lineage: Bacteria > Verrucomicrobiota > Verrucomicrobiia > Verrucomicrobiales > Akkermansiaceae > Luteolibacter. The sequence goes on along the minus strand of JBBSUD010000091.1, from coordinate 21,094 downwards.
ACCGAAGTAGCGATCCGCGCTGCATTCAAGGCGGTGACCAGCGGCAAACAGGTCGTCATCCTCGTGCCGACCACCGTGCTCGCCGAACAGCATTGGCGGACATTTCGCGAACGCATGTCGGACTATCCGATCCGCATCGATTTGCTCAACCGCTTCCGCAGCGCCGCCGAAGTAAGGGAAACAATCAAGGGCGTCGCAGATGGATCGGTAGATATAGTCATCGGCACGCACCGCCTGGTTTCCGGAGATGTGCATTTCAAAAATCTCGGCTTGGTCGTGGTCGATGAAGAACAGCGCTTCGGCGTGGCGCATAAGGAAAAGTTCAAACAACTCTTCCGCCAAGTGGACGTGCTCACCCTATCCGCCACACCCATACCCCGGACCTTATATATGGCTCTCATGGGCGCGCGCGACATGTCCACGATCGATACGCCGCCGCCGAACCGCGTCCCCGTTTCCACCACCGTCTGCGCCTACGACGAGCGCGTCATCCGCGATGCCATCCAGCGCGAAATGAAGCGCGGCGGCCAAGTGTTTTTCCTCCACAACCGGGTGAAAACCATTGATCTGATGGCTTCCAAAATCCGCCAGCTCGTCCCCGAAGCGAGGATCCTCATCGGCCACGGCCAAATGCCCAAGGACGACCTCGAAGTCGTCATGCATAGCTTCGTCCAAGGCGAGGCCGATGTATTGTTAGCCACCACCATCATCGAAACCGGCATCGATATCCCGAACGCCAACACCATCCTCATCGACCGCGCCGACCGCTTCGGCTTGGCGGATCTATATCAACTCCGCGGTCGCGTCGGCCGTGCCGGGGAAAAGGCATACGCCATTCTATTGTTGCCACGCGACATGATGACCGTCGGCGACGCCCGCAAGCGGATCAGCGCCATCAAACAATACACCGCGCTCGGTTCCGGTTTCAAAATCGCCATGAAAGACCTGGAAATCCGCGGTGCCGGAAACCTGCTTGGCACCAAACAATCCGGCCATATCTCCCAGATCGGCTTTGAACTTTATTGCCAACTCCTCCGCCAATCGGTGGACCGCCTCAAAGGTCGCAAAGACGCCCCCCGCGGCGATACCAGTTTCAAAGCCGATTTCATCTGTTTCAGCGAAACAACCTATATCAAAGAAAACAGCGCCGCCACGCTGCCCGCCTTCATCCCTGTCAACTGGCTCCCCGAAACCCAACTCCGCATCGCCGCCTACCGCGAGATCTCCGAAGCCGGCACAGAGAAAGCCGTAGCCGCCCTGGAGAAATCGTGGCGCGACCGCCACGGCCGTATCCCCGCCCCCGCCGCCCGCTTATTGGAAATTACCCGCATCAAAGCCCTCGCCGCCGCCGAAGGCATCTCCGCAGTGGAGATAAACGCCCAGCGCCTCATGCTCCACCGGAATGGAGATTACATCTTACTGGAAGGCCGCCGCTTCCCCCGTCTGCAATCCGTAACCCCGGAGGACAAACTCAAGGAAACGGTGAAGATGCTGAAGGCATTTTGAATCATTGACACAGCGACTTTCGCTTTTCACCGTTTTGACTATGAAGATTTTATGTGTCGCAATCCTTCTGGCTCTCCCCGCACGGGCAACCTCTTACGCTCCCCTTGAGTTACCGGATGAACCGTCTCCAGCCAGGGTGCTGGAAGCCAACAAGCTCAAAGATGCGGATGAAACCACACTATTAGAATACATTGAGACCCATTGGGAATCGGCAGCTTTCGAACTCTCGGAAATCAAAGCAAAGGAAGTTGCTACAATCTCAGATGAGTATTCGGGTCACATCGATTCGCGGGACGGAAAGTCTCAGAGTTTCCTTGCCGAGGCATTTATAAAGCTTCAGGAAGACCGCCTTCACAACCCACGCAGAATCGTGGATGCGGCACTCCGAGAACTGGGGAAAAGAGGAACCGGGGTTTCACTGCCGGGATTGATGTCTCGTACTAAATCCGATAAACGCCCGTGGGTTGGTTGGAAAGCCCTGGCCAGTGTTCAAGAGATTCTTCCGAGGGTCGATCCCTCACAACTCGATCACAAAAGCATGATGCAAATCGATGCCACTTTTGTCGCACCGCTTTTTCAAGATCTCGATCCGGTCGTTGCGGATCGTTGGGCTTGGGCATTGTGGGAACATCACAAGAAATGGATGGAGGTCACTTTCCCCCATCGGGTTCCCCTTTTGACGCGCATTTTGTTAGCGGGAACATTCGTGCCAAGCCATCCGGTGGAGGCGGGCGAGGTTTTCGAGGAAGGCCTTCGTAGCCATGACCCGGCACTACGGACGGTGGCAGAAATGGTGATTCGATCCGGAATAGGAGGTTCCCTCGCTTATGGAATATCGGCGGAAAAGATTTTGGAGCTCTTCAAAAACAGGAAATGGACACCAAACGTTCCCGCATGGGAAGCAATGCCTCTGCCACTGGATCAACCATTGTTGCGTGGGCAAGGGGGAGGACGCTGGGACCTCGTTTGGTTCGACAAGCACACTGAGATCATCAAGCAGGTCGAGGATGTCACTCCAGACCTCGGCCTTTCTCTACCAAACGGGCTTTTTTATTCCAACGGCGAGAAGTTAGAACTGATCGATACCGACAGACGGATTCATGCAGAGTTTCCGACAACCAATTACTCCACATCCTCCCTTTCCGCATATGGGGGAGTAAGGGCATTTACCGTATCCCATCGCCCTGGGCAATTTTTTCCTGATGGCACGCTGTTCTGGGATTGGCCTTTTTCCACACCCAACGATCAGAGAAAATTTGTAGGCATAAGCAAAGGCCGAGTCGTTTTTGTGGACTTTGGATTTCTCGAATGTCGCGATCGGCGTGGAGATCTGCTGTATAGGACACCAGTGGACACACCAGGCAATCCGCGCGAAATCATCCCGGTCTCCGGCAATCGCTTTCTCCTGGCCTGCCAGGAATCCATCGGTTGGCTTACGGCTGATGGAAATTATGAGCCGATTCTCACCGGACTGGGCTCGATTACTTGGATTCGCTATCATCCGACCGAACCATGGATCATCATGGATGGTGCGACTGTCACGGCGATCATTTACGATCCAACCTCCAAGAAGGAAATCGGACGATTCGATCTCGACAACGGCGGAACCGCGGCAAAATCGCGCTTCCCCGCGCCAAGCAACTAACTTACGGAATGGTTTCCGGCTTCGATTTCGGCTTCGCCTGCGATGTCCAAACTGCGAAGGATCCATTCCTCGGGATATTCGAGTTTCATGATCAGAGCAGCACCGTTTTACCTCTATCGACCGCAACCTGAAGCGGATGGTTCTTCGCTAGAAGGGCCATTCTGCGTACGAACCCACTAAAAATGGCGAGGGAAGGCCGGCGATCCATACGGCGCGACGAGTGGGTCCCGGCTCCTCGCTCCGACGATCTTCCGCATGAGATCGCGGGGGCGGTTTGGCAAATGGCCGGGGGGATCGGTGGCGGATGATTTGGTTGCGGATTGGCCGAGGCGCGGGGCGAGGAATCCCGAAACTTCGGCCGTGGCTTCCTCCAATCCACCCGGTTTCCCCGCTTGCAATTCGGCGGACGCGGCGGAAAGCTCGCGGCAGTTGTCGCAGGCCACCACCCCACCGATTTATCCGGAATGATTCTCAAGACACCTCAGTTCACGCTGGCGCTGGCCATTTCCGGCGCCTTTCTCACAAGCAGCCATGCCTTCGCACAGCAGGCACCGCAGCGTCCGGCGGGACCGGTCGAGGTCAATGGGATCGCCGCGAAGGTCAACGCGCGGATCATCACGAACAACGAGCTGAACTTCATGCTGGGGCCGATTTACGCCCAGCTTGCCACGCAATTTCCGCGCCGCGGGCCGGTGTTTGAGGCGAAGTTCAAGGAGACCCGCGAGAAGACGCTTCAGGAACTCATCGACCGGCAAATCATTCTGGATGAATTCAAGCAGCTCGGGGCGCAGATGAACCAAAACGCCGTGGACAATGAGGTGAAGCGGCAGGTTCGCGAACTCTACAACGGTGACGAGGCGAAATTTCGCGAGGAGCTCAAGCGCAGCCGGCTCACCATGGATGGCTACCGCGACATGACCCGCGAGAAAATGATCGTGCAGGCCATGCGCGCGCAGCAGTTCGCCGACGCGCCGCCGCCGCTGCCCGGCGAGGTAAATCGGGAATACGAGAAGGTGAAGCTGTCCCTGCGGGACATTTCCCAAGACAAGATCACGTTCCGGAAGATTTTCATTCCCGCCGCCGACGTTCAGAACCCGCTCGCCACGCCGGATTCGCAGCTCACGCTGGCGGAGGACCTTGTGAAACGCATCGAAAGCGGCGCGGATTTCGGAGAGCTGGCCAAGGAATTTTCCCGGGACGCCTTCGCGGCGGACGGAGGCGTCCAGAAGAATGTGCCGCGCACCGATTTGTCGCCGGAGTTCGCGGCGATCGTCTTCGATGCCGGAGAGAAAAAAGTCGTCGGTCCGTTGCTCGATCCCCAAGGATTCACCATCGCCGAGGCGTTGGAAATCCAGCCTGGTCCATCTCCGCCGCTCAGCGACGAGATCCGGCGCATGCTCGAAGAGCGGGTGACCCGCGAGAAGACATCCAAGCAGTATGAGCGATGGATCGAGAGCAAGCGGAAGAAAGCGATGATCAAGATCAACCGCCCCTGAGGCGGTGGAGGGGATTCCATCAAATCTCCGACGGGATAGGGAGGGCGTTTCCGGCCGGATCGAACAACTGTAGGGACATCATTCCTGTTGTGCCGATGGGCTCGCCCTTCGCGGTGATAATGACCGCCCCAAGATAGGTCATGAAACCAGCCGAAGAGCTTTCCGAAGAAACGGGCCGGGCATGGCAATTTTTTCCGAAGTGCCACATTGACCATCGCATACGGTTCCGATAGTTCTCCAACGAACCCAAAAAGTGAATGCAGGCTTACTTTCAGTCGCTCTTTAAAGCCGCTCTTCTTCGTGGAAGAGCCGGTCGGCCGCGCTATTTGATGGCAATGGTTTTGGCCGTGTTCCCTTTGCAATCAAGTCATGCGGTTCTGGATGGGGACGGGAACGGGCTGAGCGATGTCTGGCAGAGGAAATTCAAGGTTTCCGCGATTCCCGGCAGCGAGGATCCCGATGGAGACGGATTTACGAACGCTCAGGAAGCGAAGTTCGGAACGGATCCAGTGGATGCGAGCTCCCGTCCCTACGCGGACTTCAGTAAAACCGGTCCGACCAATCTCCATGCGGAATGGGAAACGGAGATGGGGAAGATTTACAGCTTCCAGACGAGCGCGGATCTCAGCGCTTGGAAAACGGAGCGCACCACCCAAGGCACCGGCGGTATGATCGCCGACGATGCTTCGGGTAAGGCCGGCCAAGCGTTGTTTCTCCGAATCGGCGCGGATGACCGGGACAGCGATGGCGACGGCCTGTCGGACTGGGAGGAGTTTCTCGCGCGATTCAACCCACAGCGAATTTATAGCGAGGGACTCGGAAGTCTTTCCACCAGCAATCCGATGACGGACAGGCAGCGTCTCGCTGCGGCACTTTCCGCATCCGCTAATGCGGTATCAGTGGCGGTGAGCGATTTCTCAACATCCGAGAACTGGCCTGATCCGGCTCGTTTCGTAATCCGGCGCACCGGAAATCTTGATGCGCTGACAATATCGTTTTCGCTCGCCGGCACGGCGACGGAAGGCCTCGACTACACTACCTCGAATCGCATCGTAATCCCCTTCGGCGCGGATGAGGCATCGATTGAGATCAAACCGCTGGAAGACTCCCTCGTTGAGCCGGATGAGACCGTGGTTCTGGAAATCTTGTCTGGTAGCGGATATGTTGTTTCCGCGGCTTCATCGGCGAGCATCACAATCAAGGATTCCTCCGACGGCCTACCTTCGGAAAAGGCCGCGAGACGTTTCCTCGCCCAGGCAAGCTTTGGTCCTTCCCCGGTAGAAACGGCGAGCGTGATGGTCTTGGGATACGAACCGTGGATTGCGGAACAGTTACTCCGTCCGCTGAATTTCCATCTACCCATCGTCCAGACTTGGCAGACGGAACTCTCACCCACCAGCAATAGTCCGTTGGTTGGCTCCGAGCATCGCATCGAGGCATTTTGGCGGCAATCGATGCGGGACGATTCCTCCGCCGATCCCTTGCGCCAGCGCACCGCATTCGCATTGAGCCAGATCCTTGTGATTTCCGACCGGATGGAATCTCTCGGCTCTGACCAGCGCGGCATGACCAGCTATTATGATACGCTGCTGACGCATTCGTTTGGAAACTACCGTGAGCTTCTGGAGGCGGTGACCCGTCACCCGTGGATGGGGCTTTATCTAAGCACGATGAAAAACCGGAAGGCAGATCCATCGAAAAACCGCTTCCCGGATGAGAACTATGCCCGCGAGGTGATGCAGCTTTTCAGCATCGGACTGTGGCTGCTGAATCCTGATGGATCGCAGGTGCTTTCCGACGGGCAGACGCTGGGGCCGGACGGGGAAACGATTCCCATCGGCAGGCCGGTCCCGACTTATGGACAATCCCAGATCGCGGAGATCGCACGGGTCTTTACCGGCCTGAGCTATAGCACACGCTTCACTTCATCGACCGATCCGATGGAGATTCCGACTACAAAGTTTTACGATAGCAACAACGTCCCATGGCAGCCGATGCGAATGTTCGATGGCGAGCACGATCTCGCGCCGAAATCAATTTCGTTTCCAGGCATGATCCAGCTTTCCCTGCCTGCCCGGACAGCGGCTTCGTCCACTTCCCAAGCTGCCGGAAACGCGGATCTGAGTGCATTTCTCGACCACCTCGCGAATCATCCGAACGTCGGCCCCTTCATCAGCCGCCTGCTGATCCAGCGACTCGTCACCTCAAATCCTTCGTCCGCCTATATCGCGAGGGTTTCAGAAAAATTTTCCGACAACGGCAGCGGAGTCCGGGGCGACCTGAAGGCTGTTGTTCGCGCGGTCCTGCTAGATCCCGAAGCCCGCGATCATTCGATTTCCATCCGGCCATCCCACGGTCTCGTCCGCGAGCCATACGTCCGCTTCCTCGCGATGGCCCGCGCTCTGGAAACAGCACCCGCGTCGGGGGACCGCTACCGGGGTTTCGGAAGTCTTGATAGTGATTTCCTCCAACGTCCACTCAGCGCTCCGAGCGTTTTCAATTTCTACTCCCCGGAGAACAAACCCGCGGGACCATTGCGGGACAACGGTCTGAATTCGCCCGAAATGCAAATCATCAATAGTGTCACATCCATCACCGGACCCAACCGTTACTCCTCCGCCCTGCGGGTGACCGACACGACCATCAACACCTCCACGATCCCGACCAACGGCGGATGGACGCAGCTCAATCCGACCAGCCAGAACGACATCGCCGGGACTCCGGAAAATGAATATCTCTGGAATACCCGCATCAATGAGGGCCGCTGGCTGGATCTGGCCACCACCGATCCCGCCGCGCTCGCGCCGGATGCGATGGCTGCCAAGCTCGGTGAAATCCTCTGCTACGGGAAAATGGCACCGGATACCTTCCGTGCCATCACCCGCGCGCTCCAGCGGCTCAGCGATCCTTTTGCTACTGCCGATCCCGTAGTCCGCGACCAGCGGATCCGCGCCCGCCTGCGCGTGGCGATCCACCTCGTCACCACCTCCGCGGATTATTCCGTCTTGAAATAAACCGCCATGTCCACGCCCCTTTCACGTCGCGATTTCCTAGGCCAGTCGAGCTGTGCGGCTGTCGGTTCGCTTGGACTTCTTTCCACCTTGCTGAATCTCCGGATGGCAGGTTCCGCGCTGGGTCAATCGCTGCCAGAGGGAGAAGACTATCGGGCGCTGGTATGCTTGTTTTTCGCAGGAGGTATGGATTCTTACAATCTGCTGGTGCCCACCGCCGGCAGTTCCTTCTACCAGAACTATGTCACCACCCGCGGCGACCTCTACGATCCTGTCACCAATTCCGACGGGCTGGCGATCACCGGTCTCCCGCTCGCTCCCCACGCGACTGATCCGTTCGGCTTCGGCGTGCATCCGAGCTGCGGGGACCACAATTCCCTGCCAGGCATTCGCTCGCTCTATGCGGCTGGAAAACTGGCGTTCGTGAGCAATGTCGGCACGCTCGCCGAGCGCGTGACCAAGGCTCAATACACCGGCTCGACTGCCAAGCTTCCGCGCGGTCTTTATTCGCATTCCGACCAAGTCCAGCAGTGGCACACGTCAGTTGCCACCGAGGCGCGCTCGCTTGGTTGGGCAGGATCCGCCGCCGATCTGCTCCACGCGGGCAACACCGGGGCGAAGGTTTCGATGAACATTTCGCTCAGCGGAAACAATATCTGGCAGACCGGCAACAAGCTCTTCTCCTACAGCATCGGCACCAGCGGCAGCACCCTGCCTTCGGAATACAATTCACCCTACGACGCTCCCGTTGTCAGCGCCACCAGCCGCACGGCAATCCGCACCGCGGCCATCGACAACCTTTTGCAACAGGAATACCAGAACCTGCTCGACCAGACATTTAATGCCAACCTCAAGGAATCCATCGAGGCCAGCGCCGCCTTCCGCGATGCGTTCACTGATGCGACAATTAGCACGCTGTTTCCCGGCGACGCCGGCTACACCTATCCGGCGGGATTCACCGCAACCAATGATCCCGCACGGACGCTCGGCCAGCAGTTCAAGGCCATGGTCCGGACCATGAAAGCCCGTCAGGCGCTGGGACTGCGCCGCCAGACGTTTTTCATCAACTACGGCGGCTGGGATCATCATGACGAGGTCATTAACAACATGAATAAAATGGTCGATGTCGTGAACCGGTGCCTCATCGCCTACTGGCAGGCGCTGGGTGAAATCAGTTTGCAGGAAAGCGTAACGCTCTATACTGCTTCGGACTTCGCCCGCACACTCACCTCAAACGGCGCAGGCTCCGATCATGCGTGGGGAGGCAATGCCTTCGTCCTTGGCGGTGGCGTGAATGGTGGTCGTGTTTTCGGAAACTACCCGGATCCCGCACTCTCCGGACCGAACATCGTGACAAGCCGCGGCATCACTCTCCCGGACGTTTCCGTGGACGAATACTTTGCGGAGCTCGCACTATGGCTCGGTGTATCTCCTGGAAATCTCTCCAGCGTCCTCCCGCGCATCGGGTCTTTCTATACACCCGGCGGCGGCCCCCCGGTCGGATTCATGAAGGGATGAAACGCGCGTTATGGATACTTTTGCTGCTTGCCGCTTGTCTTGTCGCAGTTTTCGTTATTAGGAAAAACGACATATCTCCTGAAAAAGATCTTCAATATGTCAAGGCGGGCATTCCGCTCCCTTCACCGCCATCACTGCTTCCCGCACGCGCGGCAACTCCGGATTCTCCGTTGCTTTCTTGGGAGCGCTTGCTGGTGGAAGATGGCTCGCCAGTCGAGGACCGCGCCGCGTTGCAGGAAATCGTCACCGGTTTCCTCCAAAGCACGAACATCGGTTCGCGTCCTCCGCTCGGTCCCAATGAGGAATTCGCCAGCGCCCTCACCGATTCTGAACGAATTGGGGAAACCGCGATTCCTCTGACCCATCCCGCCATTCGTGACGGAAAGATCATCGACCGCTGGGGCAGCCCGTGGTTTTTCCACCAAGAATCGTCCGGATCGGTTAGCGTCCGCAGTGCCGGTCCTGACCGCAGGCTTTTCACTTCGGATGACATAACGGATTGAAAGCCTTTGCCCTGCCATCCCCGAAACCGGTGAAGATTTCCGCAACATCTGAAGGCACGAAGTTCTTCACCAAACTCAATGCGGCAGGATCTGTCCGAGGTCGGCATCGCGGAGGTGCTCCGGCAAAAGATTTCGCCAGCGGACGGCGCGACCGGGTAGCTTCGTCTTCGCTCCTGCGGACGAACGAATGGCTGGCTAGCCACGCCGATTTGGATATCGACCCCGTGGATACCACCCGAATGGATGTCGAACAGCCGCTGGAGATCAAAAGCGCATGGTCAGCACGGCAGGTCCGGCGATTGCGGGTAGCCACCCCAAAAAGGCGAAAGCCGCTGAACTCTTTCGAATTCAGCGGCTTTCATTGGTTGCGGGAGCAGGATTTGAACCTGCGACCTTCAGGTTATGAGCCTGACGAGCTACCTGGCTGCTCCATCCCGCGTTTGAACCATGCGCCTTGCGGCGCGGGGCGGAAGGGTTAGGATGGATTCCCATGACCGGCAAGAGGAATTTCGCTTTTGCGCAAATTCTTCGGGGAGGCCGGGGGGAATTCACGCTTTGGCGACGATGTCCTCTAGCTGGGGCATGGATTTCTCCAGCGCGCGGACGAAGGCGAACTGGTTCCGGCAGCGGTCAAGGTTGTGGCCGGGGCGCTTGATCTTGAAGTAGGTATCGCCGTCGAGGTGGTCGGTCAGGAAGCGGATGCCGCATTCCAGCGTGAGCAATTTCCCGGAGAAGGCGAGGTGGTCGCGTTCGGCGGAATTGAGGAAGGTGGCGGTGGAGAGGTAGCCGCGGACGAGGGCTTCGTAGCGGTCGAGCCGCACGCCGATTTTCTCCAGCTCGGGATCGTCTTCGCGGGTGGTGGGCGCGGCGGTGCGGACCATATCGCCGAAATCGTAGAGCGCGGAGCCGGGCATGGTGGTGTCCAGATCGATGACGCAGACGGCCTCGGCGGTTTTCTCGTCGAGCAGGACGTTGTTGAGTTTGGTGTCGTTGTGGGTGACGCGCTCGGGGATTTCGCCGGCGGCGATGAGATCGGTGACGCGGCGGCAGTCAGCGGCGCGGGCGCGGGCGAATTCGATTTCCTCCGCGACCTCGTCCACCCGACCCGAGGAATTTTCCGCGACGATTGCCTCCAGCGCAGCCAGGCGCTTGGGTGTATCGTGGAAATCCGGGATCGTTTCGTGCAGGCGATCACCACCGAGATTGGCGGCGAGTTTCTGGAATTCGCCGAAGGCGCGGGCCGCCTGATAGGCCTGCTCGTTGTTCTGGATTTCATCGTAGCCAGTAGCGCCCTCAATGAACGGATAGGTCCGCCATACGTCGCCGTTTTCGTCGCTGGCGTAGGATTTCCCGTCGCGCCCGGGCACGCACGTGAGCGTGCGGCGGTGCGCCTCCGGGTGGTCATCCGCGAGCAGCCGGTCGAGCGCGTGGCGGGTGACGCGGGAGACGTTTTCCATCACCGCGACGGGGTCTTTGAAAACGTGTGGATTGATGCGCTGGTGAATGTAGCGGATCGGCAGCCCGGCCTGATCGTAGCGGGCGAGGTAGGTGTCATTGATGTGTCCCGAGCCGAAAGGATACGCGTCGACGAAGTCGGCCCGCATCTCGAACAGCCGGGAAATCGCCCGCAGATCGTGCATCGCTCCGGTGGATTTCAAGACAGTTGGGCGGGGTATTCGCCGTCTTCGATCAGCTTGGCGATCGATGCGACGACGTGTTTCTTGTCCTCTGGATAGGTCACGCCGAACCAGTGGCTGTTGGTATCGAGCACGGAGCAATCCGCCTTGCCGCCCCGGATCAGCGCGTCCACCACTGTCGGGATATAGCATTCGGATTTATCCAATGTGCCGAAGTTCTTCATGAAATCAGCGAATTCTTTCTCCAGGAAATCGTAAAAGCAGCGTGTGAATGCCCAGAAATTCATGGAGACCGGCGCGTTCAGCGAGACCTCGCGGCGCTCACCATCGAGCGAATTCCCGCGGACGACGCCGTCCGCCTCGCGCTCGATTTCCACATACTCCTCCACGGAGTTCAGCAGGCCCGTCTCGGTGCGCGTGCAGACGCCGCGGTTCACCTCGCCGTGGTCGGAAAGCGTGTTCCCGAGCGGGTAGCCGATCATCGCGTAATGCGCTCGATCCTGCTCCGGGCGGGGCGTCGTGAGAAATTCCGCGGCACGCATGTAGGCATCCCGGCCATAGAAATCGTCCGCGTTGATGACAGCAAACGAGCCATCGATCAGATGCCGCGCCGCGCGGACGGCGTGGGCGGTGCCCCACGGCTTCACCCGGTCCGGCGGGATGGAAAAGCCGTCCGGCAGATCGTCCAGGTTTTGAAATGCGTAATCCACCTCAATGCGGTCGGCGAAGCGCGATCCCACACCTTGCCGGAACGCTTCCGCGAAATCCTCGCGAATGATGAAAATTACCCTGCCGAAGCCGGCGCGGATCGCATCGTAAACCGAATAGTCGAGGACGGTTTCGCCATTCGGACCCATGGGATCCATCTGCTTCAGGCCGCCATACCGGCTGCCCATTCCGGCTGCTAAAACGAGGAGTGTTGGTTTCATCCGCGCTTGCAATGCCAACTGGGAGCGCTGGTGGCAATCCCTCATTGTCCAGCGGATTTCCCGCTTGAGGCCGGCCTGCCGCAGCGCAAAATCGGCCTCGATGAAAGCCGCCAGCGCTGCCGCCGCCGTCCGCTTGGAGGAAATCCCCAATATCGGTCCGGCCATGGCGGCGGATCTGCGTGCGCTCGGAGTGGAAACCCCGGCGGAGCTGGCCGGGCGCGATCCGCTGGAGCTTTACCTGAAGCTGGAAACGCCGCAGGGCGGCCGCCACGACCCGTGCGTTTTCCACACGCTTCTAGCAGCCGCGCATTCCTGAAAACCTCCGAGTCCGTGACCTGGTGGAACTTCACCGACGAGGGGAAACGCATTCTCAAATCGTTGAAATAAAAGCCCGGCGGTGGTCGGGGCGGCGGGATTCGAACCCACGGCCTCTTCGTCCCGAACGAAGCGCGCTACCAGACTGCGCTACGCCCCGACTTGCTACCGGCATGGCCCGCGGTCCCGCGAGCGGCGGGCGAAACCATTCCGATTTCCCCCGGCGCATCAAGCGGATTTTTGCTGCCGGAAGCCGATCCGCGCAAACCCGGCTTGCGCCCGCCGGGGGGGCGGGTTGGAATCCCGAGGCCGCGTCCGCCACCGGCATTTCATCACATTCCCGCCCGCCATGCTCCTCATTCGCAACGCCCGTCTCGCCTCCGAAAGCTCTGCCGGACTTCCTTCCGCGGACGTCCTCATCGCCGATGGGAAAATCGCGGAAATCGGCGCAAATATGGCGGACCGCGACGGCTGCCGGGTCATCGACGCCCGCGGGCGCATCCTGATGCCCGGCATGTTCGACGCCCACGTGCATTTCCGCGAACCCGGCGCCGAGGCCAAGGAAACGATCGCCAGCGGCAGCGAGGCCGCGATCAACGGCGGCGTCACCGGCGTCGTCATGATGCCGAATACCAGCCCGTCCATCGATTCCGCCACAGTCGTCGCGCAGGTTTTGGAAATCGCGAAACGCACCGCGCGCATTCCCATTTATACATCCGGCTGCGTCACCAAAGGCCGCGGCGGCAGGGAAATGGCGGGCATCGACGGCATGCGCGCGCTCGGCGTGAAAATGCTCACGGACGATGGCGATACCACCGGCGACGCCTCCGTGCTGCTGCGCGCCATGCAATATGCCAGTGAGTTCGGCATGTTCTTTGCCAGCCATTGCGAGGTGCCGGAGCTGGCCGGTCCGCGCGCGCTGAATGAAGGCGCGATGAGTTATCGCTTGGGCATCAAGGGATCGCCCGCCTGCGCTGAGGAAATCATCATTGATCGTGATATCCGCCTGGCCCACGCCGCCGGCGCCCACATCCATATTCAACATGTCTCCAGCAAGCTCGGCATGGAGACCATCGCGTGGTGGAAATCCCGCGAAGATGTCAAAGTAACCGCGGAAGTATCGCCCCATCACCTGCTCTTCACCGACGAGCACATCGGCGATTACGATACGCACTATAAGATGAACCCGCCGCTCCGGACCCGGGCGGACAATGAAGCATTGCTGCAAGGGCTCATCGATGGAGTTTTCGATTTCATCGCCACCGATCACGCGCCCCACACTCCGTTCGAGAAAGCACAGGAGTTTGTCAGCGCGCCCAATGGCATTACCGGGCTCGATACCGCGCTGGTATCGTTATACCATCATTTCATCGCCACCGGCAAATTCGGTTGGGATCTGTTGGTGAAACGCTACTCCGCCGAACCCCGGCGGCTGATGGGAATCCCCGTAGCCACAATCGAAAAAGGCGCGCCCGCCGATCTTGTCCTCTTCGATCCCGAGGCCGAAACGACGTTCACCAAGGATTTCATGAAATCGAAATCGCAGAACACTCCCTTCCTCGACCAAACCCTCAAGGGCCGCGTCGATTTGGTGGTGCTGGGAGACGAAATCCTTCTGGAGCGCTGAAGAAAATCCCGCTCTAACGGACCGCAGGACGATTCCGCGAATGTAGCGCGCAGCTTCCGGCGGATAACAATCTGTCGCCACTTCCCGGCGAAACGATCATTCCCCCGGCTTCACTTCCGAGAGCAAAGCCTCGGCCGTCAGTTCCGCGAAGGAACCCGGTGCGCCGGAATAGTGAATCTTCCGATCGCCATCGAGCACATAGACCAGCGGCCAGTTACCCACGCGGTATTCGTGGGACAACTTGTTATCCGGGTCGGAGAAATTCTTCCAAGGCACCGTGCCGTCCGCCTCCAGATCGCGTAGTTTCGCCAGCGGATCGTTGTTCACGCCGATCACAACCGCCGGGCGGTCGCCGAATTTCGCGGAGAGTTTCGTGGTGATTTCCACAATCCGTTTCGCATCCGGCACGTTGCTGTTCCAGAACAGCAATACGATTACTTTCCCCTTGCTCGCGGATAGTGATAGCGCCTTACCCGCGGAATCCACACCCGTCAGATCCGGCGCGATCCGGCCTTTGCTCAGGTGGCTGATGATATACAATTCATCCTCCGCCAGCTTCGCCACCGTGGTGCCGTCCACCACAACCTCCGCGCTGTCGATGATCGCCTTGCGCAGATAGGTCAGCCGTTTCCGCATGATGTCCGGCCCGTCGCCCAGGCTCTTGAGCTGCATCGCCGCCGCCAGCGCCGCCGCGCCCTGGACCTTTTTATCCGGATTCTCCGACTGAATCTTCTCCAGCAGCGCCAGCGACCGCGGATCGCCGCCCGCCGTCAGGGCCGCGCACATCGGGATCAGCTTGGCGCTCTTCCCATGATATTTCTCCACCGCGTCCCGGATTTCCCCGCTTTCCGTGGAGAAAATCGGCTGGGGCGTCCCGTTCTCGTCCGTGGCGAGCAGGTTCGGGGTGATCCGCAAGAACCACGCCGCGGGCTCCAGCGACCATTCCTGGCTCAGCCCGCCGCGGATCGCCGCCCACATTTCCCGCGCGTATGGCACCGCATCCGGCCGACCGGCCCAGGCTTTCGCCCGCATTTCCGGGGTGGAAGCCGCGCGCATGTCCGCTGTCCAGGCAGCCATGGAAGCCGTGTAATTCTTCTCGATCCTCACCGCATCCGCCTGTGAAGCGGCAAGCGGCGCGACGGAGAGCAGTGTGGAAAATGCGGCGGCAAGACAGGATCGCTTCATGCGCCGACCCTATCCGCCGGCCCGCCGATGGGAAATCCGAAATGCCGCCGCCGCTCCTCCCGACGGGCCGCGGGATCGCCGCGAGGCGGCCGGATTTGGGCATTGTCATCCCGGGGCGGCTGGCGATAGTCCGGGTATCTTGATTAAATCGTTCCAAGATTCGCTGCCACGATCTCAGGCAAGGCGCATGGCGGCGACGGGCCATCATACCGCACATTTCCCCCCGTCCCAGTCCCCACACACCCCGAGCCGATGATGCATCGCAATGAGGAGGGCGCTTTCGCGCTTTCCGACGAAGCCAAGGAAACCGCCGCCGGTTCCAGCCGCAAACGGACCTCCGACACCACCCCGAAGCCCGCCGATCTGGGCCTCACCGCACCCTCGCAGAACGCGAAAAACTACGTTCTCGACACCAACGTCCTGCTGCACGACCCCGCGGCCTTGGAGCGATTTCAGGAAAACCACCTCTGCATCCTCGTCGATGTACTGTCCGAGCTGGACCGTTTCAAATCCGAGCAGACCGAGCGCGGGGCGAACGCGCGCCGTGTCCACCGCCGCCTCACGGAAATGTTCTCCACCGCGAAAAAGGTCACCAAGGGCGTGGCCACCAGCGGCGGCGGCACCGTCCGCCTCGTGATTTACGATCCCGAGAGCTGCCCGAAAAACTCCGGTCTGCTCAATCGATTCCACCGGATTTTTCCCGACCGGGAGCGCGTCGATCACCGCATTCTCGCCGCCTGCCTCCTGCTCATGCAGTTCAATGATGCCCCCGTGGTGCTCGTCACCAAGGACATCAACATGCAGCTCAAGGCCCGCGCGGTCGGCATCGATTGTCAGGACTATCTGAATGACAAGGTCGATCCCCGCGAGGTTTCGAACTATGAAATCCGCCGCATTGAGGTCGAGCAGGGCGAGCTCCAGCGCTTCGCCAGCGCCGGCGATCTGGTGCTGCCGGCCGACCGCATCGAAGGCATACCCGCCAACGAATACGTGTTGTTGGGCGCGGGCGAGAAGCAGACGATTCCCGCGCGATTTGCCCCCGACGGCCGCTTCGTCCGGCTGAATTTCCCCGAGGTGTTGAAAATCCCCGACGGCCAGTCGCTCAAGCCGCTCAATCTCGGCCAGCGCTGCCTTATCGACGCCTTGCTGAACCCGGAAATCTCCCTGGTTACCTGCTACGGGCACGCCGGCACCGGCAAAACGCTGGTCGCCGTTGCCGCCGGATTGCACGAAATGTTCAACCGGAGATATAACGGCATCACCGTCAGCCGCCCGGTCATCGCGATGGGCGAGCAGCTCGGATTCCTGCCCGGCTCGCTCGACGAGAAAATGCGGCCCTGGCTCCAGCCGATTCACGACGCGCTCGACCTGCTCATGCGCCCGACGCCGCCGCTCGGCCCGAAACGCAAGCAGCAGAAACAGCCGAACGGCGCGCCGACTGTGGTGAAAAAGCCCTACGAACTCCTCATGGAGCAGGGGATTTTGGAAATCGAGGCGCTTTGCTACATCCGCGGCCGCTCGATTCCGAACCGCTTCTTCATTCTCGACGAAGCCCAGCAACTCACCCCGCAGGAGGCCAAAACCATCGTTACCCGCATGTCCCGGGACTCGAAGCTCGTGCTCGTCGGCGATCCCGCGCAGATCGACAATCCGTATGTGGACAGCCGCAGCAACGGCCTCGTCTATACGCGGAACCGCCTCAAAGGACAGCCCTTCGTCGCCCACGTCGCGCTCAACCGCGGCGAACGCTCGGAACTGGCGGAGGCTGGCGCGCAGTTGATGTGAGAGGGGCTTCGACTAACGAGAAAATCCCCGAACTTGTCGCATCATTGAAATCGCGATAACCTGCCACCATGTCGAGCGCCACACTGACTCCAGAGAAGCCTGCCAGCACTCCGGTTCTGGAGAACGGCGATAGGCTCAATCGCGAGGAGTTCGAGCGCCGCTATCATGCGATGTCAGGCGTGAAAAAGGCCGAACTCATCGAAGGAATCGTTTATATGCCATCTCCCGTCCGCCTCACTCAGCATGGTCGCCCGTTCGCGAAGATAATTCGGTGGCTTGGTGAATATGAAGATGCGAATCCCGGGTCAGCGGTAGCCGGTGATTGTACAATCCGTCTCGATATGGATAACGAGCCCCAGCCGGATGCCATCCTGATGAGACTGCCGGAAGCTGGTGGCCAAGCGGGCGTTTCTGCAGATGGATACATCGAAGGCGCGCCGGAGTTCGTGGCGCAAATCGTCGCCAGCACGCAGTCCTACGACCTGCACCAAAAGAAGGAAGCCTATCGCCGGAACGGCGTTCGCGAATACCTCGCCTGGATCGTCCGCGAGGAGCGCATCGTCTGGTGGGAGCTGCACGATGGCAATTATCGGGAAATCCAAGCGGATGCCGGCCTGCTCAAAAGCCGGATTTTCCCCGGCCTGTGGCTCGATCCCGCCGCCATGATCCGCGGCGACATGAAAGCCGTGTTCGCCGCATTGGAATCCGGCCTTGCCGCTGCCGATAACAGGTGATGACCGGCCAAACCGGCCGCTATCGCTCAAAAATTCCCGTTTCATGAGCGATAGAAATGGATTCTATCGCTCATGACTTGGAACTGGGAGCGTCCGGATTTCCGCCACGACGCTGCTTGGTCCGGTGGAGTGCGGAATTGATTTCACTTCCATTAGATAGGATGTTTCCAAGGCCGAAGGTTGAGGCATCCCTCAGCCCGGCCCGACGGGCTGGAAACTCTTCATGGCGTTGGAATCGATTCCGCCCTGCGTCGTCTTACGCCAAGCGGCGGCGACGAGGGATTTGCGAACATTTCACACGTCGAACCCGAAGAATTCCCGCGCGTTTTCGAAGCACACGCCGCGCACCAGCCCGGCGAGGGCATTGAAATCGTCGGGGAGTTCGCCGCGGTCGGCCTCGGTGCCGAGCAAGTTGCAGAAGATGCGGCGGAAGTATTCGTGACGGGGAAACGAGAGGAACGAGCGCGAATCGGTAAGCATGCCGACGAAGCGGGAAAGCAGGCCGGTGGCCGAGAGCGCGTCGAGCTGGAGTTCCATGCCATTTTTCTGATCGAGGAACCACCAGCCGGAGCCGAACTGGATTTTCCCGGCCACGGTGCCGTCCTGAAAGACGCCGGTCATGCAGGCGAAGAGGTAGTTGTCGCGCGGGTTGAGATTGTAGAGAACGATTTTCGGCAGCGATCCGCCGGCGGCGAGGGTGTTGAGATAGCCGAAAAGCGCGTCGCCCTGCGGCGTGTCGCCGATGGTGTCGTAGCCGGTATCCGGGCCGAGGCGGGCGGCCATTTGCGAGTTCACATTCCGGGCGGCGCCGAGGTGGAGCTGCTTGGTCCAGCCACGCGCGGCGTCGAGCTGGCCGAAGAACACCATCAGATAGAACGCGAATTTCTCCTTCTCCTCCGGCGTCGCGGCCCTGCCGGAGCGGGCCCGGTTGAAGATGACGGCAGCTTCCTCATCCGAGCAGGGCAGCGCGGGCAGGCGGTCGAGGCCGTGGTCGGAGAGGCGTCCGCCGGCTTCGTGGAAATCGTCGTGGCGCTTCCTGAGTGCCGATAGCAGGTCGGAGAAATGGTGGATGGAAACGTCGGACGCGGCCTCCAGTTTTGAGAGCCACGGCCCGAGCAAGTCCGGCCGATCGACGAGCAGCGCCTTGTCCGGGCGGAAGGTCGGGACCACGAGCGTTTTCAAATCCGACGCGGCGATCGCCCCATGGTCGGTGAGCGGGTCGGCGGGGTCGTCGGTGGTGCCGACGACCCGCACGTCGAACTTCCGCAGCAGTCCGCGGGCGGTGAAATCCGGCTCCGCGAGTTTCGCATTCGCCCGTTCCCAGATCTCGTCCGCGGTGTCGGGACCGAGCACCAGATCGATGCCGAAATACCGGCGCAGCTCGAGGTGCGTCCAGTGGTGGATGGGATTGCGCAGGGTGAAGGGCACCGTTTCCGCCCATGCCTGGAACTTCTCGCGCGGTGTGGTGTCGCCGGTGATGAGTTCCTCGCCGATGCCGTTGGCGCGCATCAGCCGCCATTTGTAGTGATCTCCGCCGAGCCACATTTCGGAAAGATCCGACCAGCGGCGGTCGCGCGCGATTTCTCCCGGCGAGAGGTGGCAGTGGTAATCGATGATCGGCTGGTCCTTGGCGACCTCATGGAAGAGCCGCCGCGCGGTGGGGGACTGGAGCAGGAAATTCTCGTCGAGGTAGGGCATTTGCAGGGCATTTCAGCGGCTCGCCGGAGGATGGCCAAGGGCGAATCCGGGAAATTGCGGCAGATTCCGGCCCGCGGCGCATGGGCGGATCATTGCTTCTTGCCGAGGTTGGTAAGCGCGGCGCGGTCGGTGGCGGGCTGGGTGGCGAGCCATTGGTCGGCGGCTTCGGGATCGTATTGGGACCAGAGGGAATGGAGGTTCTTCTGCGCCCAGAGCTTCGGCTGGCCGGCGGGGAGGGTGTCGATCCAATCGCCGGCGGCGGCGGGGTCGGTGCGGGCGATTTTTGCGACGTATTGGGAGGCGACCTGGATGGTGCGGTTTTCCGGCTTTTCCCCATTGGTGGAATCCGCGGCGGCGGCAGCGGTGGCCGGATGGACTACGAGAAACCGGGCAATCTCGCCATCGAGCGGACCCGCCTCCGAATAGCCGCTGCGAGAACCCATTTCGGCTACGGCGCGCTGGGTTTCCTCCGGCAGAGCTTGGAACTGGCGGACGAGCTCGGCGCGCTGGCCGCTGTCCCAATTCCGCGTCGCACGGATGTAGTTGTAGTCTATGCCGCCGGACTTGGGATCCTTGCTGGCGAGGCTGGAAAGCCAGGCGGACGGGGTGTCGATCTTCGGTTGGTCTTCGGATTGCCGGTTGCGGGAAAATCCGGCCGCATATTCGCGATCCTTATCGGAGGTTAGGAGCGCGGCCATGGCGGCGGTTTGGTCCGCGTCCTTCAGATTTGAAAAAATGCTGGCGATGACGTTTTGGCGGTAGTCGTCGTCCATTTCCAAACCGGCCAAGAGCTTGAGGGCAGTTTCCGGCTTTTCGTAGAGCCGGTTGAGCGCCACCGCGCGGATGCGGCTGCATTGCTCCGGGGAGAAGCCCGCGCCTTCCAGATCCGCAGTGGCCCATTGTTCCGCGTTTTCTTTGGTGAAAATCCGGTAACTATTTTCGACGACGCCAGCCCGCCACGACGCGGGAAGCGTGGCGATGTTTTGGAGCAAGGCTTCGCGAAGCTCCTTTGAATTGCCGTCGCCGCCCCAATTGGTGCCGAGAATGAGGTTGAGAATCTTCACCCCATCGGGCCGGTCCTGCAGCTCTTGGTATTCCTCCTCGAAGGAATCCTTCAATTTCCCCGCGATGACGAGCGACTCGGCGGAGAGCTTCATTTCCCCGGAGAGCGAATCGAGCGCGGCCTCCAGCTCGGCGGGGGCCTTTTTCGCTAAAACCTGCAAGAGCGTTCCGGAATAATCCATGCCGTTCTGCAACTTTGAAATCCCCGCGGCGGTCATTTCCAAAAGGCGGCGCAGGGCCATGCCGGGGTCGTTGGCGGCGACTGCGGCGAGAGCCTGGATCTCCCTGCGGTCGTCGGGGTGGGTTTTGAAGAAATCCAGCACGCGCTGCGGCTCGGTCTTCGCCCATTTCGCGAGAATGTTGTCGGCTTGGCTGGATTTGGTCGCGATGGCGTGGGCGAGCAGGCCCTCCGGGTCTTCGGTCTGCCAGCGCTCGCGAAGGAT
>JBBSUD010000090.1:0-24847 GCA_038235225.1 Verrucomicrobiales bacterium | reverse complement strand
GAGGGTCTGAATCTGCGGATCAATCTGTGCATGAGAAAAGCTTACGGGTACCGCAGTTTCGACTTGCTGCAAATCTCTCTGTTCCATACACTTGGGAAACTACCCGAACCGAAATTCGCCCACAAATTTTTCTGAAGAGCCAAGTTTTGTAAGTCTTGAGAACGGGCGAATTATTTTCCAATCCGTCGCATATCCCGTTATTGGAACAACTTACAGACAAGATGCGGGGGGTTATCATAACGCGGAAGCGTCCGAGTATTATAGTATTTCCATCGCGGGCAACCACTCCACAGTTCCGCAAAACTCGGTTTTCCGGCTTTTCGACGACGACGATTTTGGACTAAATCGGGAGCCGCTGCCACGCACGGATTTAATCGACGAGATTGTAAAATCCGTTTACAGACCTGCATATATCGAAATCGTAGACGCTGCCGGCTATAACCTATCGAAGAAAATTGACTTCTACCGTAATGCTCCCGAACTTGTGGGTAGGCTTCGTTTAAGCTACGGGGTGTGGGACGACGCGCTTGATCCCGAACTCGAGGGCAGCGAGAACCTATGGTGCGCGACCGTCGTGGCCGGCTATCAGGGAAATGTGACCGAGGACGGAGATCCGGCGGCAGAGGGGCCGGCCACGGAAGGCGTCACACCAGTGCGCATGGTCGCAGGCTATCCCTACTCTTCAGACGAGGCACGGTATTCGATTGTATGGGTGGAGAATGTGAGGGACGTTATCGACTCGAGCCTGAGAGGTCCATCTCCACTGGATCAGACTGAGATTGACCGCAAAATCAAGCTCACTGTCGCTCATGAAATCGGCCATCTGCCTCATTACTTGCTGGGAGAGGCGCACCATGACGAACAGGGGCTGATGGTTGAAGGAGGGGATATATCGATTGGCGCGCCCGGACCCTCGTCCGTATTCACTCCGGAATCTGTAAAGCGATTCAGAAGCGCTCACAAATGGAGGGAAGAATGAATACTCGAAAACTTTCAATAATCAAGATCGTTTTATCTAACGAAAATCATAAGATCTACCAGATTCTTATTTTCTTAATTGCGCTTTTCTTCTCTCTTATCGGAAGAGTGGAAGGCTTGACCGTTAAAAGCCGTGAGCAGGACGCCGCCATACAATGGACTCTCGCCATTCGGGAGTTCGTGAAAACACGGCAGCGCCTTCCCGAAACTTGGAGCGATCTGAGAGAGGTGGAAAATGCGCAGTATTTTCTTAATATCGTCAACCAGCGCGTTCGGGGTTTTGAGACCGACCACCGGTTTCTGAATTCCTCAGTCTCAATCAAGATATCCGGGAAAAGTTACAGGCTGCTCGCGATGGGAGCGCGGACGGCTATTCCAAATCCAAGATACTCCAACCATGCCGATGTCAGAATGACGGTTCTCGCCTCGGATGATGGTGACATCCAACCCGCGTCCCTGTCTGAAGCGACATTGGCAGCCGCGTTTCTCGAAGCTGGTTCAAACCTGAAAAACTACACGGGCCTGTCGGGTGATTAGAAGCCTGAACCAATCCTCAATGAGCAAGCCGTCAGTTCGCCCGTTCCGGAGAAAATTACGATTTACAACGAGTCCGATGGTGCAAGCCGGGGCGATTCTCCGCCCCGAATTGGTAAGAGTTCCTGGAAAACGGAGGACATCCTAATTGCGGCTTTCGTGTGGATGGGCGTTACGTTGGCTCTCGTTCTGATCGCGTTTTCTATCTGGAAAAAGAAGCGGAGTGAAGAGCGTTGACTTTTTGAAGTGTCGAGCCAGTTCGAGGCCTACACTGGGCCGAATGACGAATCAGTGGATTGTGGTTTTTTGCACGCTGGTGATTGGAGGGGAACTCCGTGCCCGCACACTCGAAATCCCTGCCCTCGGAGTTTTAAAAAACCTGACAATGATGATCTAGGAAAATCTTCTTCGGAATGGGGCCAAAGTGCCGGAATCGTGGGAAGAAATTTCTTCGATCAAAAAGATGCAAGCCGATGTCACCTTGATAGATCCGACCGAACTTGCGATTTTGAATACCTTTGCGTTTGTGCCGGATGCCCCGCTTATCGAGATGTCTCAAGGCGTTTCCCAAATGCGCGGAGGAATGAGGTTGTTCGCCATCGGCCGCAAAGCGGTTTTCGACTATTCAAACGTAGCGCATGATCCCGAACCATCGAAGGGCGGGAGATTTGCCATATTGATTGCGGCGGATGGATCGGATATTCTCGCGACTTGGGTACCGGAACCGGAAGTTAGGAAAATCTTGAGCCAAGTAAAGAGCTTCGATCCCGCCGCGCAAGCGCTTCCGTTTCCCAACGCCGAGGGGGATGAGCGCGCGCAAGTGGAGCGCCGCGCTGCATTCGATTGCCACTAGCGCGGCATAAATCTTCGGCTTTCGCGCTCATGATCCCAAAACGGGATGAGGTAGCTGGCATCCCGCTGGGATGCGCGGGATCCTTGTGACACGTTTCCGGGTGGTGTCGCTTCGCTCAACCACCGGCTAATGGCTGCGAAGCCTGTCGGCTTCAAGACTCCCACAAATCGCCTCGCAAAGCACCGGATTGGCCTGTCGCCGCCCTCCCCATCCGGGCTTGCCGGGGCGGGGCGGCGCTTGTAAACGGCCTCCGAAATGGCAAAGCAACCTGTAGTTCTGATAATCCGCGATGGCTGGGGGATGAACCCCGGGGGCCGGGAAACCGCCGTGCGGGATGGCAACGCGACGCTGCTGGCGGAGACGCCATTTCACGACACCTTCCTCGCCGGCTGCCCGCACTGCCACATCAGCGCGTCGGGCATGGACGTGGGCTTGCCGGACGAGCAGATGGGGAATTCCGAGGTCGGGCACATGAACCTCGGCGCGGGCCGAATCGTCTATCAGGATTTGACCCGCATCAACAAGGCCATCGCGGAGGGCGATCTGGCCAAAAACCAAGTTTTCCTGGACGCGATGGCAAAGGCGAAATCCGCGCGGCTGCACTTCATCGGGCTGGTCTCGGACGGCGGCGTCCACAGCCATGAGGACCAGCTCATCGCAATGGTGAAGCTGGCGAAGGAGGCGGGCGTGAACGACATTTTCATCCACGCCATCACCGACGGGCGCGACACCTCTCCGACCGGCGGCGAGGGATTTCTCACCAAGGTCGAGGACGCGGCGGCGACTTGCGGCGCGCACGTCGCCACGGTCGTCGGCCGGTATTTCGCGATGGATCGGGACAAGCGCTGGGACCGCGTGAAATTGGCTTGGGATGCGATCGTGCTGGGCAGGGGCGAGCGCCGCGACGTGCTCGCGAGCGAGGCCGTTGCCGATTACTACCGGCTCGACAAAACCGACGAATTCATGCCGCCGCTGATTTTCACCGCGCCGGACACGCAGCGCGTCCGCGATGGCGACGTGGTGCTGTTTTTCAATTTCCGCGCCGACCGCGCGCGCGAGCTTTCCGAGGCGTTCTTGCTGCCGGATTTCGACGGCTTCGACCGCGAGGTCACTCCCAAGGTCGAGTTCGTCACGCTCACCCAGTATGATGGGAAATACGGCTGCCCGGCGATTTTCCCACCGGTGAGGCTCGAGAAGCTCCTCGGTGAAATCGTCGCCGCCGCCGGGAAAACCCAGCTCCGGATCGCGGAAACCGAGAAATATCCGCACGTCACCTACTTCTTCAACGGCGGCGTGGAAACCGCCAGCGCGGGCGAGGACCGCGTCATCATCCCCTCCCCCAAGGACGTGCCGACCTACGATTTCAAACCGGAAATGAGTGCCGGGCAGGTCACCGAAACGGTCGTCGCCAAGCTGCGCGATTTCGACCTCGTCATCCTCAATTTCGCCAATCCCGACATGGTCGGCCACACCGGCGTGGTGGATGCCGCGGTGAAGGCCGTGGAGACGATCGACGGCGCCGTGAAATCCGTGGTGGAGGAAACGATCCGGCTCGGCGGCAAGCTGCTCATCACCGCGGACCACGGCAATTGCGAGTTCATGCGCAATGCCGACGGCTCGCCGAACACCGCCCACACCACCAATCTCGTCGAGCTGATCTATGCCGGTGCCGGCTCGGAGGGTCTCACCCTGCGCGATGGCATCCTGGCCGATGTAGCCCCCACACTGCTCGAAATGCTGGGCCTGCCGCAACCTGTGGAAATGACCGGGCGGAGCCTGATTGTCCCGCAACCGAAGGCCTGAACGCGAAAAAGCCGGCCGCGGGATTGCCCCGCGCCCGGCCGATTGGATTAGGAGAATTTACTGGTCGTGAGTGTCCTCGGAAGCCGGCGTGACCTTCACCTCAGGCACGCTCATTTCGACTTTCTTGGTGCCCATTTCCACGTGCGGAGCGTCCACATCGTACTTGGGAAGCTTGGTTTCGCCCTTCACTTCGACTTCTGGAAGACTGCCTTCCTCGGTTTTCCTCACGTTGCAGGAAACGGCGGACAGGAGGATCGCTCCCGTGAAAATGGCGGTCGTGGTTTTGCTGATGATTTTCATGATTCTGGGGTGGTTCGGGAGCGACTGGCTCTTGAGCGCGAAAGTATGACCACTCCGCGCCCGGCTGCAAAAGGTTTTTTCCCTGCGGTCGGAACGAATTTTCAGCCGGTCACGACCTTGCGGATCGCCGCCGGGTAGAGTTCGTGCTCGGCCTGCTGGATGCGGCAGTGGAGGGCCGCGGCGGTGTCGCCGGGGAAGATCGGGACAGCCTGCTGAAGAACGACCGGCCCGGTGTCCATCCCGGCATCGACGAGGTGGACGGTGCAGCCTGCCTCCGCTTCGCCCGCGTCCAGCGCCTGTTTCCATGATTCGAGGCCGGGGTAGGCGGGGAGCAGCGAGGGGTGGATGTTGAGAATCCGGTCGGGAAACGCGTCGAGCAGCGGCTGCTTCACGAGGCGGAGAAATCCGGCCAGGCAGACGAGCGAGACCCCGGCGGATTTCAAGCGCGAGGCGGTTTGGGCTTGGGCGGATTCCGGGAATTTCGTGCGAAATCCGCCGCAGTCGATGACGCCGGCCGGGATGCCGTTGCGCCGGGCGCGCTCGAGGATGAAGGCGTCCGCGTTGTCCGAAAGCACCAGGCCGATTTCCGCGTCGAGCGTGCCGGCGGCGATGGCGTCGAGAATCGCCTGCATGTTGGAGCCGGAGCCGGAGCCGAGAATACCGAGGACCATGCGCCTGATGTAAGCGCCGCCCGGGACGTGCCAAGCCCCAACTGCCCGCGCCGCCCGTTTGGCGCTTGGAAACCGGAGGTCCGCCGTCTATCACGACTGCCATGCACGACCCCCGCATCGACGCCCTGGCCCGCCAGTTGGTTCATTATTCCACCGATTTGAAAAAGGGCGAAAAGGCGCTGGTGGACCTTCACGACGTGCCGGATTCCATCGGCATCGCGCTCATTCGGGAAATCCGGGCGAAGGGCGCGCTGCCCTTCCTTCGCCTGAGCCACAGCCGCCTCACGCGGGAAATGCTGAAGGGCGCGCAGGACGCCCAATACGAACTAATTTCCAAGCACTTGCTCGACGAAATGAAGGACATGGACGCCTACATCGCCATCCGCGGCGGGCAGAACATCGTCGAGAATTCCGATGTCCCCGCCACCCGGATGCAGCTCGCCATGTCGCATCTGCGCCCGGTGATGAACCACCGCGTGCGCTCGACGAAATGGTGCGTGCTGCGCTGGCCGAATCCCTCGATGGCCCAGCAGGCGGGCATGAGCACCGAGGCGTTCGAGAACTTTTATTTCGACGTCTGCCTGCTCGATTACAAGAAACTGCTGCCCGCCATGAACGCCCTCAAGAAGCTGATGGACAAGGCGGAGCGGGTGCAAATCACCGGCCCGGGCACCGATCTGCGGTTCTCGATCGCGGGCTTGGAGGCGATCGTTTCCGGCGGCAATTACAACGTGCCCGATGGCGAGGTCTTCACCGCGCCCGTCCGCGATTCCGTGGAGGGCCACATTTCCTACAACGCGCCGACCATCTATCAGGGCATCCCGTTCGATTCCATCCGCCTGGAGTTTTCCCAAGGGAAAATCGTCAAGGGCGAGGCCGGCGCGAAGACGAGGGAGCTCAACCGGATCCTCGATAGCGACGAGGGCGCGCGCTACATCGGCGAGTTCGCGCTGGGTTTCCACCCGCTCATCCGCGAGCCGATGCGGGACATCCTTTTCGACGAGAAAATCGCCGGCTCATTCCATTTCACACCCGGCCAGGCCTACGAGGAGGCGGACAATGGCAACCGCTCGCAAGTCCACTGGGACATGGTCAGCATCCAGCGCCCGGACTGGGGCGGCGGGGAAATCCGCTTCGATGGGAAACTGATCCGCAAGGACGGGATTTTCCTGCCCAAGTCCTTGGAAAAGCTGAATGGCTGAGGATTTCCCGGGCTGCGGAGAAATCCAAAATTTCCCGGCACTGGCGGATTGACAAGGGGGAGCCGGCCCCTAGAGTGCGCGCCCCGAGCCGGTCAGAAACCGGCCGAATCCTTTACCAGAGGCCCACGCCATGAGCAAACGCACCTATCAGCCTTCCAAGCGCACCCGTAAGCAACAATTCGGCTTCCGTGCCCGCATGGCCACCAAAGCCGGCCGCGATCTTCTCCGCCGCCGCCGTCAGAAGGGCCGCAAGCGCCTCGTGCCCAAGGGCGTGGAAATCAAGTTCAGCCGCCACACCACGCAGCACAACTGAGCTCCGCCGCCGGGAGCCACGCCTCTACCGCCATGCGGCTCCCGCGGACGTGCAGCATCACCCGCCGCGACGATTTCGCGCGGGTGAGGAAATCCGGTCGTGCGAAAGCCGGCCGGTTTTTGATTGTAAGCACCCTGGCCGATCCCGCGCTCGCGGGCATCCGCACCGGCTTCATCACCACCAAACGCGTCGGCAAGGCGCACGACCGCGTGCTGCTTCGCCGCCGCTTCCGCGCGCTCGTGCAGGCCCACGCCCCGGACTTCAGCGACATGCGCCTCTTCTTGGTCACCATCGCCCTCCGCGGCGCGGCCGACGCGACCTTTGCCGAGCTGGAGGCCGATTGGCTGCGGCAGGCCCGGCGCCTCGGGCTGCTCCCCCGACCCACCCCGTGATTGCGAAGTTCCTCACCGCCGCGATCCGCCTGGCGATCCGGTTTTACCAGCGGATTCTCAATCCCATGCTCAAGGCCACCGCCGGTCCCGGCGCCGGCTGCCGCTACACGCCGAGCTGCTCGAACTACTTCCTCCAGGCGGTGGAAACCCACGGTCCGGCGCGCGGCTCGTGGTATGGAATTTGTCGGATTTTCCGCTGTCATCCGTGGGGCGGCTGCGGCTATGACCCCGTCCCGCCGCCCCGGAGCGCGGCGGGTGCCGGACCGTCCCACCGCGAAACGCACCATTCCTGACCATTTTCCCACCATATGTACGATCGTAAAACCTGGGTGGTTCTCGCCCTCTGCGGCGCCATCCTCGCCGCCAACCTTTATTTCTCCAGCAAGGCGACGGTCGAAAAGGAGCGCGTCGCCCGGCAGGAAAGCATCGCGAAGGCCGCCACCCAGCCGGTGCCCGACCTGCCCACCGCCACCACCGCGGAGCTGACCGTCGAGACGCCGCTGCCGCCGACCGAGAAAATCCAGGTGGTTTTGGAAAACGACGAGGTCGTCTTCACTCTCAGCAACATCGGCGGCGGCATCGAATACGCCGAGCTGAAGAAGCAGTTCCAAGTTGGCAGCAAATCCAAGATGGTTCGTCTGAACCGCTTCGGCGCAGGCTCGATCGGCGGCTTCGCGGACAACGACGGCACCATCACCAACCAGTCCTACACCTACCAGGAGAACGAATCCGTCGCCGGCAAGAAGGCCGTCTTCATCGCCCGCCTCCCCTCCGGCCTGATCGCCAAGAAAACCTGGTCGCTGGTGGAGGGCGACAAACCCGGCTCCCGCTATCTGCTCGATTTCAAACTCGATCTGGAGAACTCCGCCGCCACTTCCGTGAACGCCTCCCGCTGGAGCTTGTTTCTGGGCGAGGCCTCGCCGCTCTATCAGACGGAAATCGGCC
Source organism: Verrucomicrobiales bacterium (assembly GCA_038235225.1). Lineage (GTDB taxonomy): Bacteria > Verrucomicrobiota > Verrucomicrobiia > Verrucomicrobiales > Akkermansiaceae > Luteolibacter. The sequence goes on along the minus strand of JBBSUD010000090.1, from coordinate 16,856 downwards.
AGTCCACCGGCTTTTTCTGGAGCGAGGACGGCGGCATCGAGTTCAAGGACGGTGGGAAATTCAAGAAAGGCATGATCGGGTCCGCCAAATCCATCATCAAGAGCGATGCCGACAAGCCGGTGGATTTCGCCGGCGTCGCCGACCAGTTCTTCGCCACCGTCATCCGCCCCAAGGAACCCGCCCTCGCGCAGGTCTGGGGCATGGGCGACGCCGTCACCCTCACCCCGGATGCGAAAGCCGTCACCTCCGTCCGCGGCGGCTTGCAGCTCCCCTCCGGCGAGCTCGCCACCGGCGGCCGCACCAGCCTCAGCTACCTGGTATTCATCGGACCCAAGCACAACACCATGCTCCGGAAAATGGAAGGCGTCTGGGGCAAGGGCTGGGGCGATGTCATGCAATACGGATGGTTCTCCCCCGTGTCGCGGGTTCTCAACTCCGTGTTGAATCTTTACCATAACATCCTCGCCAAGGTTGCCGACACCTGGGCGTGGGGGCTCGCCATCATCTTGGTAACGATTTCACTGCGTGTCATCATCTGGCCCCTCCAGGCCAAGTCCACGCACACGATGAAGAAGATGAGCAAGCTTCAGCCGGAAATGGCGAAGATTAAGGAAAAATATAAGGACGATCCGAACAAGATGAACACGGAGACGATGGGTCTCTATCGGAAGTATGGCATCAATCCCATCGGCGGCTGCCTGCCGATGTTTCTGCAAATCCCCGTCTTCTTCGGATTCTACCGGATGCTGCAATACGCCGTCGAGTTGCGCGGCCACGGCTTCCTGTGGGTCCACGATTTGTCCCAGCCGGACACGCTCGCCCATATCCCCATCTTCGGCGGCGTCCCCTTCAACGTGCTGCCCATCGTCATGGCCATCACCAGCTTCCTGCAAATGCGGATGATGCCGAAAACCGGGGATTCCACCCAACAGAAGATCATGATGTTCATGCCGCTCATGTTCTTCTTCGTTTGCTACAACTTCGCCTCCGCGCTGGCCTTGTATTGGACCACCCAGAACATTTTCCAAATCGGCCAGACCTGGCTCATGAACCGGGTGCCCGAGCCGGAACTCAAAGCCCGCGCAGTCGGTACCAAAACGTCATGGGTCCAGCGCATGACCGAGCGCCAGGCGGAGATGCAGAAACGCCAGAAACAAGGCGGCCCGATGCGCGACGTCACACCGGACAAAAAGAAGCGCCCGCCGCGCACCGGCGGCTGAGTCGGAACCCCGCCGGCCATTCCCATGATTGCCATGGAGATACCACGGATCGAGCGCGGCAGGCGGGGCCGCTTGGGAAAGAATTTCATGCGGCCGGCGGCATTGCTGGTCGCATTCCTGACGGTCATCGGAAGCGCGCGCGCTGCGGAATTTTTTGTTTCCCCGCGCGGCAATGATGCGAGCTCCGGAACGAAAGACCTGCCGTTTGCGTCGATTCAGCACGCGCAAACGGTCGTGAATCCGGGAGATACGGTTTTCATCCGCGGCGGAACTTATCGTTTGCAAGAATCCGATATCGCGCGGCGCGACCGGTTGATCGCATCGATCATCTTTCTGGATAAAAGCGGAACCAAAGGGAAGCCCGTGAAGTACACGGCATATCCGGAAGAACGGCCTGTCTTCGACTGTTCCGAGGTGAAGCCGCCGGGTCTCCGGGTCAGCGTGTTCCAGGTGGATGCCTCGTGGATTCATCTCAGCGGCATTGAGGTAACGGGAGCGCAGGTCACCCTAACCGGACATACCCAGTCAATCTGTTTTAAAAACCGGGGGGATCACAATTTCTACGAGCGGCTCAGCATGCACGACGGCCAGGCGATCGGCCTGTTCATCTCGCGGGGTGCCGACAACCTGGTGCTGAATTGCGACGCCTATCGCAATCATGATTACACCTCGGAGGGCGGACGCGGCGGGAATACGGATGGCTTTGGCAGTCATGTCGCCCGTGGCGGCGCGAACAATGTGTTCAGGGGATGTCGGGCGTGGTTCAACAGCGACGACGGATTCGACTGCATCAATTCCGGGAGCGCGGTGACTTTTGAAAACTGTTGGGCGATGTATAATGGATATTCGCCAAAGCTTGAGAAACTCGGTGACGGCAATGGCTTCAAAGCCGGCGGCTATGGTGTGGCACCCGGCACGAAATATCCACAGCCGGTCCCGCGCCACCGGGTGATCGGGTGTATTGCCGTGGGCAACCGGGCGGCGGGATTCTACGCGAACCACCATCCGGGAGGTGTCGATTGGATCGACAACCGCGCGTTCCGCAACAGCGTGAATTACAATCTCCTCGGCCGCAGCGCGGATGGCGCTTCCGATGTTCCCGGCCAGGGACACACGCTTGCCAACAACCTCTCCTACGGAACCCGGAATCACGTCCGGAATCTAGCAGACGCCGGCAGCCAGCGTTCCGGGAATTCCTTCGATCGGGAATCGGTTCTCCAGGACTCGGATTTCCTGAGTCTCGAAGAAGCGGATCTCACCGCGCCGCGCCAGGAAAACGGAGAACTCCCGAAAGTGGGATTCCTCCGCTTTTCCCATTCCCCCCGCGCGGAATAAAACATCCGGGGCGTTTCCACGGTGTCGTCCCGCTCATTCGCCTTCCTGTTTCTCCGCGCCGCAGCCGACGCCGCAGCTCCCGCACTCTTTCCGCTCCGGATGGCCGAACCAAGAGTTCCGCGTATCTGAATCCGCCGGATATTTCTCCTCCAGCAAGCGCACCACATCGCCGATGTCGCCATCCGCTCCCACCCAGCCGCCGGCGAGGTCGGGGAAATCAATCGTGCAGTTGTCGCACTTTTTCTCCGAATGGAAACGGATCGGGCACCAGAAGCTCTCGACGCTGCGCAGCATCTCGGTGCCGAGCGACCAAACGCCGGTCATCCAATCGCAATAGAGGCACCAAATCAGGTCCCAGCCGACCAAGCCTTGGAACTTCTGGCGGGAAACGTTCACCCACTCGCCGGACTTGTAGCGGGGGAATCGGACCAACACCACCAGCGGCGGATAGACCACCCACTCCGTCAGCCGCACCACCCAGAAAAGCGGCACCGCCAGGGCGGTGATCCACACCGCGAGGTGATTTCGGAAACGACCGACCCGCGCGTTCAGCACTTTCACGATCCGCGGCCCGCGCGCGGCGTCGGCGTGCGCGCGTTCGTGGAAAAACGACCAGATCCACAGTGCCACCATCTGGCCCAGCACGCCGGCCACTACGCCTTGCCAGCCGAACCGCACGCCGCCCGCCACCCACGGCAGCATCGTGAAAACCGTCACCAGCAGATCCAGCCCCGGCGCCCGGATGCACCATTCCGAGATCTTCCGGCCCTCCCCGCCCAAGCGCGGCAGGAGATGGAGAAATCCCGCCAGGGCGAGCAGACTGCCCGTGACGCCAACCCCGAACCAAAACAATAGCGACATTTCCATTGCCGATTCATTGCCCAGCCATGACCGCCCGGGCGATCAAATTCGCCCCGTAAATCGCAGTTCCATCAACTCACCGAATTTTTTTCCAAGCTTTCAAAGCGGAGGAGACATTAGCCGACGCTTTCAAACACTCCGCCGCCGAGGAGGCGGCCGCCGTCGTAGAACGCGCAGATCTGGCCGGGCGCGATCGCTCGCTGGGGGCGCTCGAAAATCAGGCGGATTTTCCCGTCCTCGAGCGGCTCGATGCGGGCGGGTTCGGCCTTGGCGCGGTAGCGGGGCTGGGCGTCGATAGTGCGGTAGGATTCCAGCGGTTCCGCCAGCGCGGACAGGCTGCCGACCGTGCAAGTATCGGCGTAAAGTCCGGCGGATTCCGGCAAATCCCAGCCGACGATGAGCCGGTTCCGCGCGGCGTCCTTGCCGACCACCACGTAGGCCATGCCCTCGCGCGGCGAGGCGACGCCGTGGCCTTTCCGCTGGCCGAGCGTGTGGAAATGCAGGCCCTGATGGACGCCCATGATCCGGCCATCCGCGTCCACGATTTCGCCCGGCGAGTCGGCGACGTAGTGGCGGAGGAAATCGCTCATTTTCACCTGGCCGAGGAAGCAAATGCCTTGGCTGTCCTTCTTTTCCGCGACCGGCAAGGCGAACCGCCGGGCGACGCCGCGGACTTCCGGCTTGAGCATTTCCCCCGTCGGGAACAGCGCGTGGGCGGCCTGCCGCCGGGTCATCAGGGAGAGGACATAGCTCTGGTCGTTGTTCGGATCCGCGCCGCGGAGGATCGCGGGGGAGCCGTCCGCCAGCGTCCGGCGGCGGGCGTAGTGGCCGGTGGCGACCATTTCGAAATCCTGGGAGAGCGCATAATCGAGGAACACGCCGAATTTCATCTCCCGATTGCACCAAACGTCCGGGTTCGGCGTGATGCCGCTGCGGTATCCCTCGATCAGGTAGTCCACGATGCGGTCGCGGTAGGCATCGATGAGATCGATGACGCGGAACTCGATCCCGAGCGATTTCGCCACCGCGCGGGCGTCTTCGATGTCCTGTTCCCACGGGCAATCGCCGGGGATGCCCTCGTCATTCACCCAGTTCTTCATGTAGCCCGCGGCCACCTCGTGCCCTTGCTCCACAAGGAGCGCCGCCGCCACCGCGCTGTCCACGCCGCCGGACAGACCTACCAAAATCTTCGCCATGCCGCGGATTTACCGGCGGAGCCGCGCGCCGTCCACCCGCAATCGGCGGCCGATAGACCCCCGCCGCCCCGGCCGTAAGCCGCCGCTCGTTTCCCCATGTCCCGACGCTCCTTTCTCGCCCGCCTGCTCGCTTGTTTCGCCCTCGTGGCACAAATCCCCGTCCATGCCGCCGACGCGCGGGCCAAGCACGTTTTTATCGTCAGCTTCGATCAAGGCACGCCGTCGGGCATCGCCAAGGCCGCCATGCCGGTCCTCAAGGAAATGGTGCAACAAGGCGCGCACACGTGGCAGGCCTACACGATCGTGCCGAGCATCACGCTGCCCTCGCACACTTCGATGCTGACCGGCGTCGGCCTTCAGAAGCATCAGATCGATTGGAACGGCTGGGAACCGAAACGCGGCACCGTCCGGGTCCCCACGATTTTCAGCATCGCCAAGGAGAAGGGCATGAAGACGGCGATGTTCGTCACCAAGGAGAAGCTCCAGCACATCGTCCGGCCCGGCAGCGTGGACGTGTTTTACTGCGCGCCGGACCACCTAGCGCTGACGGCGGCGCGGGAGTTCGCGAAGCGCGTCGGCGAGCTAAAGCCGGAAATTTGCTTCATCCATTTCGGCGATCCGGACGTGCAGGGCCATGAGTTCGGCAGCTTTTCGAAGGAGAAGATGCAAGCGTTCGCGGATTGCGACAAAGCTCTTGGCATCCTCCGCGACGCCGTGGAAAAGGCCGGCCTGACAGATTCCAGCGTCTTCATCCTCACTGCGGACCACGGCTCGCACGACATCGTGGATTCCCGCGGAATCACCCGCGGCACCCACGGTTCCTCCCTGCCCGAGGACGTGGAAATCCCGTGGATCGCGTGGGGCAAGCCCGTGAAATCCGGCTCGGAAATCAAGGCACCCGTCCTCCAGTACGACACCGCCGCGACCGCCCTCTGGCTGCTGGGAATCCCCGTGCCGGAAGGATTCTGGGGCCGTCCGGTGACCTCCGCTTTCGAATGAACCGGCAGGGGAAAATCCATGCCCTGCTCGCCACCTCCCGCGTGGCGAACGTGCCCAGCGTCGTTGTCAACGTGGCGACCGGCGCGGTGATCGGCATGCTCCACCGGGCCGACGCTTTCGCGGAAATCCGGCCGGGGAAAATCCTGCTCCCGATCGCCGCCGGAGTGCTTCTCTACATCGCCGGGAATTTCCTGAACGACTGGATGGACCGCGCGTGGGACGCCACCCGCCGGCCGGAGCGGGCCTTGCCGCGGGGACTTTTCCAATCCGGCCAATACCTCGGTACCGCCCTCTTGCTGGGTGTCGGGGGCATCGCCGCCGCCTGGCTGGCGGCTCCGGCGGCCGCCGTTCCCGCCGCCGCCATCGCGATTTCCATCGTCATTTACACCATCGTCCACAAGCGCACCGCGTGGGGCGTCGTGCCGATGGGGCTGTGCCGGGCGCTGCTGCCGGTGCTGGGCTGCATGCCGTTTTTCCCGTATATCGACGCGGTTTGGCCGGCTGCGGCGGCGCTGTTTTGCTACATTGCCGGGCTGTCGCTGGTGGCCCGCTACGAATCCATGGCCGAGCCGCCCGAGTGGGTCGCCGCCGCCGGCCGCATGCTTTTGCTCGCCCCGGCGATCTTCATGGCGTGGGCGCTGCGGGACTATTATACCGGCCGCTGGGCGGGCGTGGCCGGCGCGATTCCCTATCTTGCCTGGACGAGCTGGTGCTTGCGTTTCCGCCGCCGGCCGGTGCCGAAATTGGTTTCCGGGCTGCTCGCCGGCATCCCGCTCGTAGATGGAATGCTGCTCTTCCCCATCGCGCTTTCGAGCGGCGGCGCGCTTTCCGGCGATCCGTTCGGCCTCGCCTGCCTGCTGCTCCCGCCCGCCGCATTCGCCGCCGCGTTGCTGCTCCAGCGGGTGGCTCCGGCGACCTGATCGGGGCTTGCGGCAGGCTGTTTCCCGCGTTCCACTGCCGGCCATGAGCATCGCGGAGAAACAGGCAACGCTGCTGGAGGAACTGGCGCTCTTCCAAGACTGGACGGAGCGCTACGAATACGTCATCGGCCTCGGAAAACAGCTCGCGCCCATGGATGCGGCGGCGAAAACCCCCGATCATCTCATCCGCGGCTGCCAGTCCCAAGTCTGGCTGGATGCCAGCGAATCCGGCGGCAAGGTCCGCTTCGCCGCCGACTCGGACTCGCTCATCACCAAAGGCATGATCGCGCTTTTCGTCAAAGTCCTCGATGACGAGAAACCCGACGACATCCTCACCGCGGACATGGGCTTCATCGACCGCACCGGCCTGAAAGAGCACCTCGCCCCGACCCGCGCGAACGCCCTCAGCCTGATGGCCGGGCAGATGAAAAAGCGCGCGCTCGCCTTCGCCGCCGCGTCCTGAGATGCCGGATGGAGTTCAAGCTTCAGCTTGCTCTTCCGCGAAGTCCCAGGACCCGAAGAGCAGGCTGAAGATGTTCTATGGGTTGCAAATGGTATTTTCGTGAAAGTTATTCACAGGACCGCGGGAGTGGCGTCGACTTGCAGTTTGAAGATCCATGAGCCGTGGGCGAGTTGATCGGCCAGGCGTTTTTCGGCGTCATAGGCGGTGTGGGTTTGCCACATTTTCCAGATGATTTTCAGCCACCTTTGGCCGAGGTTGCGGAGGGCTTGGGGGTGGGTTTGACCGCGGCCGCGGAGGGTGTCGTAGTAGATCGCGGCCCAAGTGCAGCGGACGCGGCTTTGGTCGGCAAAGAGGTGCATGGCATATCTCAGGTGTTTGTTGCAGGCGCGGCGGATGCGGACTTTGTGAACTTGCCCGGATTGGTAGCTGACTGGTGCGGTGCCGGCGACGCATTGGAGTCCTTTGACATCCTCGAAAAGGGCGCGGTCGCTGCCGATTTCACCGAGCAGGCGGGGGGCGAGTTTGGGGCCGGCGCCGGGCAGGGAGCCGAAGAGGGCGCTGTCTGGGTGGCTGGCGAACAGGGTTTCAATGCGCTTGCGGTAGGCATCCAGCTGATTCTCAAGGACGTGCAGTTGTTTGCAGCGGGTCACGGCGAGGAAGCTTTTGGCAGCTGCGACGGCGGGGCTGACGCGCCATTCGCCGGCTTTGCCGAAGGCCTCGAGCCGCTTCTGGTAGGTCTGGGGGCGGCAGAGTTTGTGGCAATGAAGGAATTTTTCCCATTTGCGATTGCCTGCGGTGACGAGGGCGGCGGGGGTGGGAAACGCTTCGATGAAGGCCCATGCGGCGGGGAGCGTCCATTCGTCAAAAGCTTCGAGGGCGGTGGGGTAGTATTCCTGAAGGGCTTGCTGGAGCTGGTTGATCAGGGCGGTGCGCTCGGCGATGAGGCTGGTTTCGTCGCGGCTGGTGAGGCGGAGCTCGGCGAGGATGGGATCCTGAACGGTGAGGGTGCGCCAGGCGTGGCCGTCGATGCGCAGGGCGTCGGCAAGGGACCAGGCGTCGTGGCGGTCGGTCTTGTTGCCGCTGGCGCATTTGCGCTCGCGGTAACGCTTGGCGTTGAGCGGGTTGACGGGAAATACGGTGACGCCGCAGTCGAGGAGTTGTTCGATTGCGGGGCCGTGGCTGGTCTCGATGGCGACGCCGAGGGCGGGAAACGCGGCGAGATTTTCCCGCCACTGGCGCCAGCCGGCGAGGGTGTGCTCGATGCGGAATTCGCCGGCAATCCTGCCTTGGGAGTCGACGATGACGATGTCGTGATGGTTTTTCGCCCAGTCGAAACCGGCGAAATGAGTGAGATCCGAATGAGATTTCATGGTTTGTTTTTCGGTTCGGTTGATGGCGCGGACGCCGCCCTGTCCATCCTCGGGTCGAGCTGATACAGGAGCCTCGGGGGCATTTGTTCTATCAGACCTATGGGATGGACCTCCGCCCGGGCCGGTGTTCTTCAGCGGATCCTTTCGAGGGGATGGCCTGGACTGGACCGTGACCGGGCGGAGGCGTATTCCGCGACCGGCTTTTGACCGGCGAGGGAAAGGTATGGGAGAGGTTGGGAAAGTCGTGGCAAAGGATCGGCAAAGTTATTCACAATCGGCGGCGGAGGGGCCGGAAGAGGCCCCTTCCGCCGATTGCTGAATAACTTTGGAACCGGTATCAGCCCGGACTCCGGCCGCCCGGAGTTCAAGCTTCAGCTTGCTCTTCACCGCGTCCCCCGCACCCCGAAAAGCAGCCTGAAAGCTGGACTCCGGGCCTCATTTTCTCCCGGGGCCACCTTAGATCAGCCGCGCGAACTGCGATTTCAGCCCGGCCTGCCATTTCTCCAGAAACGCTAGATTCCTCGCCACCGCCGCCGGATCCGCCAGCGTGCCGGCCTGGATTTCGGAAAATCGCGCGATTTCCCGCTCCATCGCCGCCGCCGTCAGGGAAATCGCCGCTTCCACGCGCTCCCGGACCTGCTGCGTTTCCTCCTCCATCAGCGCCCGCGCCAAGGCGGATTTCGCACCGTCCCGCCGCCGCACCATCGTCTCCGCCGCCTGGCTCGCCGCGCCGATTTCGCCAAACATTTCCATCAGCCGAGGATCGATCGCGCCCCGTGGATCGGCCGGCAGCCCTTGCAATTCCAGCCAATGCCGCAGCCGCCGCGACGGGCTGGACAAGATCGCCATCGCCTCGCGCAGGCCGGCGAACTCCCCCGCCGCGCCGCCCGCGTCCGGGTGCAGGGATTTCCCGGCCTCGCGGAATTTCTCCCGCAACTCCTCGTCCGTGAAATCCAGCCCCGGCTCCAAGCCTAGCGTGAGAAACGCATTTTCCATCCGCGGCGAAGCTGGCGCGCGGGATTTGCGTGTCAATTCCCCGCCGTCCATGCTCGCCCCAGTGACGACCGATTCCGCATCTCCCGCCCGCCGCATCGGCCTCTTCGGCGGCACCTTCGATCCTGTCCACCTCGGCCACATCCACCTCGCCGGGCTGGCCCGCGACGCCCTCCGGCTCGATGAAATCCGCTTCATCCCCTGCCGGATTTCCCCGCACAAATCCGGCGGCGATCCGGCCTCTGCCGCGGATCGGCTGGCAATGCTGGAAATCGCCACCCGCGGCATGCCCTGGGCCGTGGTGGACGATTCCGAACTCACCCGCCCCGGTCCGTCGTTCTCCTACCGCACCGCCGAGGAAATGGCCGGCAAGTTCCCCGGCGCGCGCCTGTTTTGGATCATGGGCGGCGACCAATGGCGCGCTTTGCCGAAATGGGAACGGCCGGAGCGCCTCGCCGCCGCCGTGGAATTCGCCGTTCTTCCGCGGGGCGGTCCGGTTCCCGAACCGCGCCCCGGCTTCCGGCTCCACGTCATTCCCGGCGGCCATCCGGCCTCCGCCACCGCCATCCGCGCGGGAAACGCGCCGGATTTTCTCGATCCCGCCGTTGCCGCCTGGATTTCCGACCACGGGATTTATCGGTCCGGCCGAGAATGAGCATCCTTACTGCGACAAGAGGCTGACGCGGACGCGGCCGAAGCGGCGGGGCGCTCCCGGTCCGCCGGTATCGGCAACGGTCACCCGCTCCCAGCCGCCACCCAGATCTTCGACCAAGGGTGCCGCGGCGGACGTGGCGAAGCTGGCGACGGAATTGCCGAACTGCGCCTGATAGACCAAGCCGGGAGTGTCATTCCTGCGCAGGTATTGCAGCGACAGGACCGGCCCGTCCGCCACCACCATCTGCGGCAGTCCGGCGCCGGGGACGACCGCCGGATCGTAAGTCGCGGCATCGACTTTCGCGGGGTTGAGATTGAAGGCGAACTCGAGCAGATTGGAAATTCCGTCGCCGTCCCCATCCGCGGTTTGCGCGAGGTCCGAACCGTCGATTCCCCAATCGAAGGCCCATTGTTGGTAGGGGCTGCGGTAGCTGATATAAGCCGGGTCCGAAGCGAAATTCCCCCCGCCCGCCACGTCGGTCGCGGCGTCTTGCGGGAGGGAAACCGTCACGAGCGGCGACGCCGGACGGACGGTTAGACTGTAGGAACCGCCAGTGCCGGCGAGGGCGATGGCCGTGCCGCCGCTGATCGTGAAATCGCCGGTTGTTAGTCCGGTCACGGATTTGGAGAAGTTCACAGCAATGGTGAAATCGCCATGGGCGACCCCCGCCGGACCGGCGAGCGCGACAAGGGGACGGACGCTCTCCAGCTCCAGCCGGGCGAGGCGGGTGCCGTCGTCGCGCCCGTAAATCGTGACGGTGTGAGCGCCTGCCGTGAGATTCAGCACCACTGGATCAGCGATATTGCGATCGTTAACATAATCCCAGACATAGTTGTTTCCAACCGGCGCGGTGTCCCAAAGTCGAATCGTTCCGAGCGCCTGGCTGCCATCGATTTCCACCCAGAAGGAATCGCTCGAGTTATCGGAAGCGAGCACCGATCCGCGCAGCATCCACAGGCCGGCGCGCGGAACCACGAATTGATATTCCGCGCGATGCTGGGTCTTCACCGGAAGGTTGTAATTCCCCGCGTACGCGCCGTCGGGCAGCCAAAGATACGCGCCGCCGGGAGCCGCGGCGTCCGTCACAACTCGCATGCCGCCGCCGACGTAGGATGCCTCCGCGGCGTTCCGCGCGAGAACTTGCGAACTATAGTTCAGCGCCACCGAAGCGCCCGCTCCCATCTGGTTGCCGGCGAGGTCCATCACCGCGCCGCCGTAGATTTCCACACTCACCGAGCCTTCGGTCAGCGGGGTGAGATTGAGCACATAATCGTTTCCGGAAGCAGTAATCGAATCGAGCGTGGCATTGGTTGCCGAGAAATCTCCGGTCGTCAGACCGGTTACCGCTTCGCCGAACGTCAGGCCGATTTGAAACGGACCGCTGACGGTGGCCGGAACCGCCGTGAAGACCGGGGCCGGTGGCCGGGTATCGAGGAAATCCACCGCGAGCGCCGCCGAGGCGCGGCTGCCGAGTCCGGCGGAATTCGCCGCGTCGGCAGGTATGGAAACCGACACCTGAGCAGCGTTCGGCGAAATGGTAGCCACATAGTAATACCCTTTTCCGCGAAGTTTGGAAACCGTCCCGCCGGCGACCTGGAGATCGCTGGCGGCGAAATCCGTCACATCCATATCGAAGGCCACCGTTACCTCGAAGGGTCCGGCCACCGTGCCCGCGGGGCCGGCGATCTGGCAGCGCGCCTTCCGCCTGCCGATCGCGCCGGTATAGGTTTGTGTAGCCGTGGAATTCGGCCAGGTGCCGGATTTCATCAACGTCCAGCTCGTGCCGTCAGTGCCATACTCGACCTTGTAACCGGCGATCCGTCCGTTCGGTCCGTCCTGCCGCGGCGTGTAAACAAAACCACCGACAGCCCGGGCCGAGCCAAGATCGATGGTGATATAATGCGGAGGCGGCGGTTCCGGATTTCCATACTGGGTATGCCAAAAGGTGGCGGGGTTCCCATCAATGGCATTGGTGGCGGGAGTGTTCTCGGCGGTAAGTTCCTGGCTATCGACAGCGCTTATCGCGAGCTGGGATGTGGGGATCGGAACGCCATTTCCATCAAGCACGGAAAACTCGGCGACCGAAGTCCATTTGTTACCATTCACCTCGCTCGATGCGGTAAGCTTGATATATCTGGCCACCGGCGAGGGCGTGGTCTGAAACTCCGTGTCCGTCAAAGTTCCGATATATTCGCGCAACCGGTCCACCGCCTTTTCGTCGATTTCATTTTTCGCCAGCGGCGGCATTGCCACGCCATCGCCGACATGGGCCATGCGGACTTGGATGGCGGATAGATCGGCATCCGCGGGCTTCAGGTAGCGGCCGCCGGGAAGGTTGAAATGGCCGAGGATCGCGCCATTGACGATGCCTTGGAGATCGAGCGGCGTGCCGAGCCGGGCGTCGAAAAAGTCCACGGTTCCGCCCGGGCGGTGGCAGTGGGAGCAATTGGAATCGAGGTACGAGCGCACGCGGTGCTCCAGCGGCGCGGTCTGGTCATCGATCGCCCGGCCCTCGATGAAATCGCCGATTTCCGCGGCGGTGAGCGTCCGGTCGAACATGCCCAGCGCGTTGAACGTGGCGATCTCGTTCGCATCGCGCCCGGTCGCTTCATAATGGAAGGTGCGGTTGAGGGAGAATGTCTTCACCCCGAGCGCCTGCCCGGCCGCCGGGGTATGGCATAACAAGCAATCCGCCCGCGCGGGGTAATCCCACTGGCGGGTCTCGGTGGTTCCATTCTGATAGGTATATTGGAAATCTTCGCGCGCGCCGGTTTCCAACAACACGGCATCGGTGTTATCCGCATTCCATTTGTAGGTTACCCCGTATTTCCCGCCGTCCGCGGTGCAGACCAGAAAGCGGGTTTCCAAACGCCGGACGATCGCGGGATTCCGCTCGTCGGGGTGGATTTCAAAATGTTTCACAAACACCGTGCCGGCGGGGAATTTCCATGGGTCTTTCTCGCTGAAAACGATTTTCTCCGCCGCGGTGTCATGGGTGCCGTCATTCGGCAGAACGATCCAACGCCGCTTGTCCGCGCCGTCCGACCAGAGCGGGTCCGCCACGTCATACGGAATGACGCCGGCAGCGGTCGCCAGCGTGGTTAGATTTGTGAACACGCCGGTCTGGGAGAGCAACTGCGGCGGCTCCGCGGATACGCCGGCGGTGGCCAGCTTGCGGATCGTGCCGCCGGCCTTGTTGGTGCCGTTGAGATCCATGAGATATACCTCGCCCGCGGCGTCCGTGCAGAAATTGGCGAGGCCCACCTTGTCGCCGGTGCTGAAGCCGCTGACGATTTCCGCAATGGCCGGGGGACCTCCTCCGCCATCGAATGTGCCGGTCCAGATGCGGCCTTTCGCATGATCGCCGAAGAGCAATTTGCCGCCGAGCTCGGCGGCCCATTTCGCGCCGCGGTAGCGCATCCCGCCGATGATGCAGGAGCCGACACTACGTCCATAGTCGTAAGCGGGCGGCATCTCGGTGCCGATCGGTGGCGAGGCGGGATTTCCCGGTCCGGCGATCGATCCCTCGCGGTAGCCCCACTGCGCGTTGCCGCCCTTCGCGACACGGCTGATTTCCTCGCGGGCGCCCTGGCCCACATCGCCGAGCCATATCTCATTCAGCACCGCGTCGTAGTGCATCGTGTGCGGGCTTCGATATCCGTGGGAGAAATATTCCTCCATGATCGAGCCGCCGGCGTCGAGCCATGGATTGTCATTGGGAATCCCATACCCTTGGGTGGCGCTCGCGGGCCAGGCTGCGGGCTTGTTCGCCGGACTCTGCGGCTGGCGGCGGATGGCGTGGGAGCGCGACGAACCCGGCGCATAGTCCACATCGATTTTGAATACTCCGCTGAAAAGTCCGAAGTCCAAACGCTGCGTCCGGCTGAGCGCGCCGTCCGGTCCTGTAAGTCCGCCGCCTTGGGAACTGTCGCCGCCGTCTCCGTCGGTGATATATAAATAGCCTGCCGCATCGAAAAACATCGCTCCGCCGTTATGCCAGCGGCCGCGGTCGTATTGATTTATCAGCACAAACTCGCTATTCGGATCCATAATCCCCGCGGCCGCATTCCAGTTGAAGCGCGAAACCCGCCAGTAGGAATGGTTCGGATCCGCTCCGGCGAGCGCAGGCTTGTGATTGTAACATACATATACAAAGTTCGCGTTCGGCGATCCCGCCTGCCCGAACTGCGGGTGGAACGCGAGACTGTAGAATCCCTGATCCTCCGAAGTCTGGGTTTTCGCGGCCCAATCCAAGACCTGCACCACCTGCCCCTGGGTGACCGCCGGATCGTTCGCAAACCTCCACAAGGTCCCGTTTTTCCCCACCAGCAGGAATTGGTTCGCGCCGGGGATTTCCGCGAGCCACAGCGGGTCCACGAACGTCAGATTCGGGAACGCGTTGTCGGTGGTCCAGCCGGTGAACGCCCCCGGCGCCGACTGGGGGAAAATCCCGTTGTAAAACGCGCCGACGGGCTGCGGCGCGTCCAATCCCCCCGTTTGCTGCCCGAATCCGGAGAGCGGGAACCCGGCCACCAGCCCGGCGGCGAGCATCGTGAGAAATCGGGTGAATGTGGGGCGGCGGGATGTTGGCGCGGGCATGGGCGTGAATGCGGCTACTCGCGGAGTTCGCGGGCGGCCCGGGTTTGGAGGTTATCGGGAAAGCTCGGTGGGTTCTGAAGAGGAAAGGCGGAGTCAGGATATTTCAGAATATATTTTCTGAAGGGGCGAGTCACGCTAGCGATCCTTTCCAGAGGGGCAACCTCCTTTTCAAGGCAAATATCCGACGACTGGAACGACCTCTCCCCCGCCGCAAGCGGTTCCGCGGGGTTCGCTCGTCGCGGGTGCCGGTTGAATTCCCCGGCGGCGGCCGGGAGGGGGCGGCATTACTTCGGGATTTGCCCAACCGGACATTTGGAAAGGCGCGGCCGCCCTGGGAAAGCGGACTCGGTGACATGATCGCCCGTTCCGGAAATGGATGCGGAGGCGGGCATGACGACCGCGGCACCGCCTACGACATCGCCATTCTATGGCCGCCCGGTCGGAATCCGGTCGTGCCGGCGATTTGCCACACACAGGAAACCGCGGGCGCGAAATGGAACGACGAAATCCGGGCCGAGGTGGCGCGGATCGTGGTGGAAGGGCCCGAAAACGAGTTCCGTCCGTTAGGCGCGCGAGAGGCTGCAAGCCTTGTGGAATAAGGGAAAATCCGCCAGGAAAAACCGGGAACTCGCCGCTTTACAAGGCCGGGGGCGGCTCCCATAGTCCCGCGCCCATGACTTTTGCCGCGATCAACTGGCTGAATATCAGCATCGACCTCCTGCTCTTCGTCTTCGTCATCGTCTGCCTGCTGATGACGCTGGTGATCCTGATGCAGCGCCCGAAGCAGGAAGGCCTAGGCGCGGCGTTCGGCGGCGGAGTGACGGACCAGGTGTTCGGTGCCCGCACGACCAACGTCCTCCAGCGCGGCACGGTCTATCTTGGCTCGCTGTTTTTCATCCTGGCGCTGGTGCTGGCACTGCTCATCGGCCAGAAGAACAAGTCGATCGGCACCCTTGATAAGGACAAAGACGCGGCGGCCGCGGAAGCCGCCCCCGCCGTTCCCGCGGAAGAGCTGGCGCCGAAATCGCTGAGCGAGGAACTACCGCCGGAAGCACTCGCGCCCGCCGTGACGCCCGCGCCGGAAGGAATCCCGGCCGATGCTTCCGAAACACCGATTTCCCCCGCCGATACCGCTCCCATGCCGCCCGCCGACACCCAGCCGAACGCGACCGTGCCTGCGGAAGACGCATTGCCGGCGCAAGAAGCTTTGCCAACGAAGGATACGACTCCGGCGGAAGTCCCCGTGCCTGAGGAAATCGCGCCTCCGGTCGAAGAAGCGCCGCCGGTCGAAATCGCTCCGCCTGCGGAATCTTCCGGTGCTCCGGAAGGTAGCCCGGAGCAACCCTGACGCTTTCCCGGCGTGAAACTGCCGCCCTCTGACGATCCGGATTTCCCGGTATGGGCGCGCGAGGACGCCTTTCCCATCGCCCCGGCCGGATATGGCTGGGTGGATGCCAAGCGCCGCCGCCATTCGTGCGACTCGCTTGAGGACCTGGCCACCGCCATTCGCAGCGATCGCGATGGCAGCCTGACCCTCGTTTGGACGCCTGCGAAGCTGCGGATGATCCTGCCCGAGGAACTGGCCGGCATGGGCGACGCGCTGCGCAGCGCCCGCGAGCGCTGGACGCGGGACGATTTGGAGGAGACCACGCGGCGGATGCGCTGGTTCGGCGCGGTGCTCCTGTTCTTCGCGGGTTGGGCGTTTCTGGGCGGTTATGTGCAATCCGGCCGATTTGCCGAGCAGGCCGGGAAATCCATCGGGGTGGCGCAGCAGGTGAAATTCGGGCTGCAATTCATGATTGCCTCGACGAAGGCCGGGCTGGCGCTGCTGATGTTCGTGATTTTCGCGTTTCTGCCTTGGCACCAAGCGCGGCAGCGGCGGGGAAAACTCTGGCAGTGGACGGAGGAGGGCATCGCCGATGCCGCGCCATCGATCCGGTTCGAGACGTGGCTGGAGCGGCAGCGCGCGCCATTCACCATGCTATTCCTGGTGCTCGTCGGCGCGGTGGCGCTGGCGCAAATCCTGTGCAAATGGCAGACCGAGGGCTTCGGCGCGCTGTGGTCGCTCTTTCATAACTGGCAGGGCATCGACGCGGCCGGCCTGGTGAAGCCGGCCTATCTGCACGGCCAGTGGTGGCGGCTTTTCACCGCGCCATTTCTACACGGAAATCTGCTGCATTTCCTCATGAACGCGGCCGCACTCACCTATCTCGGAAAGCGGCTAGAAGTCTTCGCCCGCTGGCCG
>JBBSUD010000089.1:0-24982 GCA_038235225.1 Verrucomicrobiales bacterium | reverse complement strand
GGGCACTCCGGCGGTCATGGGGAAGCGGAGGATGTTGTTAGAAAATCCATTGGCGACTAACAAATCAGTGCCTTCGAATTGCATTTGAAATGGGCCATTTGCAAAAGGCGCACCGCTGAGGATGTCATCGATTTTGACTCCAGTCGCGGGGTCGAAACGGGTGATTTTGTTGCCGGCTGAACTCGTGATCCAGAGATTGCCATCGGGGCCGTAGAGGATGTTGCGCGGGACGTAGAGGATGGTTGTTGAGCCTGTTGGATTGATCACATAAGTAGAAACCGCGCCCGTGAGATAATTGAAGCGCACGCCTTTGTTGTTTGTGCCAATGATCAAGTAGTCGTTGCTTCCATCAGCCATAAATAAGAAATCACGGGCAAAACCTAGCTGAATGCTATTTGAGTTAACTACGGTGGCTTCTAACGTACCATCCGCTGCGCTGTATCTCTTTAATTGTCGTTGGCTGCTGCCACCAAGCACAAAAAGTTTCAATCCCTGCACTCCATCATCAAAAAATTTCAGGGCAATGGGATTGGATAAACTGCCCACGGCCGTAAAATTTCCTAAAAAGGCACCGTCGATCAAGCTGTAGCGCTTCACCGTACTCGCATCGGAATCCGCCACATACAGATTTCCGTCCGGACCGACCTCCATCTGCTGCGGATTGATTAACCCGCTGACGCCCTCGACGATAAAGGCTCCCTTCGCCGCGCCCGTTATCCGATCAAAGCGCAGTATAGCCTTGGTGGCAGGATTGGACACCAGCAGATCGCGCGTGGCATGGGCGAGTCCGGGGCAGATGCACAGCAGGACAAGCGCAAGCAGCCCGCGCCGTGCCGGGGAGTGGAATGGGGAGGATTTCATGGGAGTTGGAGGGGATTATTGTTAGGGGATGGAAACGATGGATTGACCGGATGGCAAGATGGGTCATTGAGGGGATTTGGCAAACTTTCAAAAGTCGGGCATTCCCGGCACGGCCAGAGCATGAAGTTTCACTAGCGAGCCGAATATCCTGTGTCGAGGAGTGACTGGATTCAAAGAATCGGCGGCTCACTGTAAGCGAGTTGGGGGAAATGAGGGCCAAGCGCGAAGATTTGCAGATGTGTTGGATCGTGGTGAGGGAGGTAAATTTTGGCGGCCCGCAGTCGGCGATTTAACCGGGGGCGATTAAAATCGAATCGAAGGAAGGGGAGTCCTGCAGCCGGCGGACCGGTTGTCGGCCGAATCTTGAAGGAAGCGCAGCGTTTGGGCGACTCCCCAAATCCGGGGTGTCCTTGGGTGGATTGTCAGGAAATCCGAAGGAGGAAATCCAGGGTTGATCCCGTGTTTGGGCTCATTATGATACCAGTATGAAATCGCTCCACATTCGTGATGTTCCTGAAGTCGTGATTGATCGGCTCAAGCTCCGGGCGCAGCGGCACCACCGTTCCTTGCAAGGCGAGCTGAAGGCGCTGCTTACCGAGGCGGCGGTGCATGTGGAAACGGGTGATGGAAGGGAATTCACCCTCCAAACGGTGAGGACGCCTGGTGTGCAGGAATGGTCGAGGGAGGAATTTTATGAGGATTGAACGCGGGATGAAGGTTCTCGTGGATACCAACGTGCTTCTCGAAGCCACCGACGAGGGACGAAAACATCATCGGGGTGCCTTGGATGTTTTTCAGAATGCAAGCGCGGCGGGTGTGGACCTGTTTCTCGGAACTCAGGTGATCCGAGAGTATCTGGTGGTGTCCACGCGTCCGGTTGCGAACAATGGAATCGGGATGAAAATGGCGTCCGCCCTCGACAACATCGGCCAGTTCCGGCGCCGGGCCTCGCTCGTTGCGGAGACAATCCAGGCGGGGGAGTTGTTTCTGAAATGGGCTGACCGCTTTGAGATCTCCGGAAAACGCCTGCATGATCTCCAACTTTTGGCGAGCGCATCAGTGGCGGGAATGGACGGGCTGGTGACTGCGAATGAAATGGATTTTCCCGAAACTGAAAGTGTCAGGATCTATCCGTTGCGGAATCTGGAGTGGTAAAACAAGCGATAGAAAGGAAATTCGCGGCTCCTTTTACCGATCACCGCAGTCGCCCTTGGTGAGTCGGGCGATGAACTCGGATTGGGAGTGGACTTGGAAGTGGCTGAAGATCTTCTTCACGTAACCGTTGACGGTTAGTTCGCTGAGGCCGAGGTGGCCGGCGATGGTTTTGCGGGACTGGCCGCGGACGAGAAGATTGATGATGAGCCGGCAGCGCGGAGGGAGTTGGGGAATGGGCCGCGAGGCTGCGTGAGGCATGCCGGCCTCATGGAGAAGCGGAACTTCATTAAGGATGATGTGGGCGATGCGGGAATCGCGTTCTGAAAACATCGGCTGGCCGAAGTGGCGATAAAACCCGATGCAACTGATGCCGTATCCGGGGACCGGGCGGAGGGTGATCTGGATAGGGCCGATGTCGGCGTCTTTCCAAAACGGATGGGCGGGAGAATTTTGCCAGCGCTCCGGAGAGACGATTTGCTCAATTTTGCGCGTGACCTGCCCTCTGGAGTCAGCAAGTGCCCCGGCGAGCGGGGCGGTCATTTCCGCGCAATCGGGGTGCTCCACGGCGGCGAGGAACCTGGACATGCGACCCTCGGCGAAGCCGCTGACATGGTGATACAGATAGACCGGTTGTTTGTCAGGGTCGAGCAGTGGCGCGACTCCCCATACCCACGTGTCCGTGCCGAGGAGGGCGGCGAGTTCGGTCATGAGGTGGATCCGTTGGGAATCGGGATCCGGCTTCATGGACGCGACATCGCCGAGGATGCGGACGATGTGGCGGACATCGGCTTCGGTGATCGGGGAAGATTCGTTCATGGGAGTTTTTTATGCGCGATCGCCACCGTCACCCTTGGTGAGGCGGGCGATGAGATCGGGTTGGGAATGAACGCCGAAATGGGCGAAGATGACCTTAACATAGCCATGCACGGTGTTGATGCTGAGTCCGAGGTGGTTGGCGATCTTCTTGCGGCTCCAGCCCTCGCAGAGGAGATTGAGCACGGTGCGGTGGCGCGGATAGAGGCGGGTGATTTCCTGGGACGGCTGGTCGGGAAACGACTGGAAGTGGAGCCACGGGACTTCCGATAGGACGATGTGGGCGATGCGGGCTTCCCGCTCACTGAAATGCGGCTGTCCGTAGGTCCGGTAAACCGCGACTCCCGAGATTCCGCCTCCCCCCATCGGTCTTTGGGAAATGAGCAAGGTGCCGATATCCGCCCGTTTCCAAAATTCCCCGGCACCGGAATTTTCCAAAAGCATGGCGGGATCCATCTGCCGCAGGGTGCGCGTGAGCTGGGTGGCTTTTTTCCGCAGCTCGATGGAGGATGGACGGGTGACTTCCTCCATGTCCGGGTGATTCATCGCCTCCAGATAGCGACCGAACCGTTCCTCTCCCCACCCTCCGTGCTCGAAGCCGATGAAGGACGGCGGCTTGTCGGGATCGAATTCCGCCATGCACCACGCCCATGAAGTGGCGTCGATCAGTCCGCATAGCCCGTCCATGAGCAGGCGGCGCTTGTCGGCGATTCCGCCAACCACGGCGATGACGTCGGCCAACAGACGGACGATGTCGCGGACGTCATCCTCGGTGAGCGGGGAGTCCTGGAGGCGGGGGCTCTCCTCACCGGAGGTCGGGATTCTCATGGATTGCCCATGACCTATCAAAGCGGCCGGAGCACTGTCGAGACGTTTGACGGCAAGCGACTTGGAATCAGGTCCGTGCGACGAAAGACGGTTGGCCCGAATCCGGGAAATTCCGCTTTTTCCGCATCAACCGTGGATCGTCCGCGGTTCCGGACGTTCTCACGCTCAAGCCCGCGGGCCGCCGTGCGGAATGAATTCCGCGCTCCGGGCGGGTCAGTGCCGGAAATGGCGGTTCGACGTGAAGATCATGGCCATGCCGGCGGCGTCGGCGGCGGCGATGACTTCCTCGTCGCGGATCGAGCCGCCGGGCTGGATGCAGGCGGTGGCGCCGGCGTCGATGGCGGATTGCAGGCCATCGGCGAACGGGAACATCGCGTCGGAGGCGATGATGCTGCCTTTCAAATCGAGGCCAGCCTCGCGGGCTTTCCAGATGGCGATGCGCGATGAATCGACCCGGCTCATTTGGCCGGCGCCGATGCCAAGGGTGCGGTCCGAGCTGGAGTAAACGATGGCATTGGATTTCACATGCTTCACGATCCGCCAGCCGAAGCGCATGGCGCGCATTTCCTCCTCGCTGGGCGGTCGCTTGGTGACGACTTTTTCCTCCAAATGGTCGAGGCCGAGCGCGCTGTGATCGCGGTCCATGACCATGATGCCGCCGGGGCAGGAGCGGATGACGGACGATTTTTTCTCGATGAGATATTCGTCGTTCATTTTCATAAGCCGCAGGTTTTTCTTCTTCTGGAGCAGCGCGCGGGCGTCGGATTCGAACTCGGGGGCGATGATGACATCGGTGAAGATTTCCGAAATGACGCGGGCAAGTTCGAGGGTGAGAGGGCGGTTGCAGACGATGACGCCGCCGAAGGGTGCCTGGCGGTCGGTCTCGAACGCCTTCTGCCACGCTTCGCGCAAATCCTCATCGTCCTGGCCGACGCCGCACGGATTGGTGTGCTTGAGAATGGCGACGGTCGGGCGGACGAAATCGAGGATGAGGTCGGCGGCGGCCTCGATGTCGAGGACGTTGGTGTAGCTGAGGCCCTTGCCTTGGACCTGGGTGAAGTAGTCGCGGAAATTGCCGTAGAGCGAGCACTTCTGGTGCGGATTGTCGCCGTAGCGGAGCTCCTGCTCGAGCGGCAGGCTGAGGGTGAAATTGCAGCCGGTGCCGGTGCGGCACTGGCCGAGGTAGTCTGCGATGGCGGCGTCGTATTGCGTGGTGCGGAGGAAGACTTTCACGGCGAGCTGCTCGCGGTAGCCCTTGGTGGTTTCACCATGGTTTTCCCGCATTTCCTCAAGGACGCGGGCATAATCCGCGGGGTCCACGACGACGGTGACGCTGGCGTGGTTCTTCGCCGCGCTGCGCAGCATCGACGGGCCGCCGATGTCGATTTTCTCAATCGCTTCGGCCAGCGTGACGTCCGGTTTCGCGACGGTTTCCTCGAACGGATAAAGATTCACGACCACCAGATCGATCGGCGGAATGTCGTTGGCCTTGGCTTGGGCGATGTGCTCCTTGTTGTCGCGCCGCTGGAGCAGGCCGCCGTGGACCTTCGGGTGGAGCGTCTTGAGGCGGCCGTCGAAAAGCTCGGGCGCGCCGGTGAAATCCGAGACGTCGATGACCGGCAATCCCGCCTCACGCAGGGCGGCGGAGGTGCCGCCGGTGGAGAGCAGCTCGACTCCCATTTCGTGAAGCTCTTTGGCGAAATCGGCGAGGCCGGTCTTGTCGGAAACGGAAAGCAGGGCGCGGGTGATGGGCATAAAAATCAGTTCGTTCGCGTGATGGACTTCCCACACGACGGCTGCCGCGCGGGGCGGTCCCGTAACGAACGCTCCCGCCAGCGGCAAGCGGAATAGCCGGCGCGGCGAAGGCGGCGGGACGGTCGATTCCGTCGAAATGCCGGACGCTAGCAGAAGCCGCGACGAGTCTCCGCACTCTCCGTATCTTTTGGGAAAATCCCGGCTAGGATTCCGCCCGCGAAAAGAATCTGAATGCGCCTACCGCCTTCCCTCGTCTCTCTCGCGATCGAAAAAATACCATGAATCCACTAAAACCAACCCTGTTCGCCGCGCTGGCTGCGCTATTCGCCGGTGCCGCAACACTCGTGCCACCCGCTGCCCGCGCGCAATCGCCCGGCGTCGAGGAACTCACCCGCGGCCCCATCCACGAAGCGTTCGCGGCCAGCATCAGCTACGATCCCGAACCCGGCATCCTCATCGACCAGGCCCCGCCGGAGCTCATCGAGGAAATCCCGCCGGACGAGCGGCCCGAGGGTGACAATGTCGCTTGGATTCCCGGCTACTGGGGCTGGGACGAAGATGAAAGCGATTTCCTCTGGATCAGCGGCATCTGGCGGAATCTCCCGCCCGACCGCGAGTGGATCCCCGGCTATTGGGCCGAAGCGGAAAATCAGTGGCAGTGGACGTCCGGTTATTGGGAAGACGTGGCTCAGGAAGAGGTTGCCTATCTCCCTCAACCCCCGAAAACCATTGAGCGCGGGCCGAGTGCGAAAGCTACTTCGGATGATCAGTTCTGGGTTTCCGGATCTTGGGAACGTCGTGACGAGCGCTACGCGTGGCGGCCGGGATATTGGGAAACCGGCCGGGACGATTGGTCCTGGACCCCCTCCCAATATCAGTGGACTCCACGCGGTTATGTCTTCGTGGACGGTTATTGGGACTATGAGGTTGAGCGGCGCGGCACCGTGTTCGCCCCAGTTCGCTTTCGCGAGCCGGTGTATCGCCAGCCCGCTTACAGCTACACTCCCGCCACGGTCATCAGTCTCTCCGTATTCGTGAATCACCTTTTCGTCCGTCCGAGCTATGACCATTATTACTTCGGCGATTACTACGAACCCCGTTACCGCGAACGAGGCTACTATGCCTCATACGACTATCAAGGCAGCCGCGGTTACGATCCTATTTTCGTTCACGAACGCTGGCAGCATCGGGACGACCGGAACTGGGAACATCAGCGGCGCGACGATTTCCTATACTACCGGGATCATGCGGACCAACGACCACCACGCACCTTTGCAGCGCTTCGTGCTTTGCCTGAGGACCGCCGCCGCGGTCGGGATCGCTACGCCATCGCCGAGTCATACCCGCAATATGTTAGCCAGAAGCAGGATGGCCGCCGGTTCCAGCATGTCAGCGATCAAGACCGCGAACAAATCGTCACCCGCCGCAAGGAACTGCACGACTTCAGCCAGCAACGCCGGAAGGACGAGACACGAAGCGACAAGTCCGCCAAAATCACGAAAGCGGATGCAAAGGACTCTGATCGGAAGCTAAAGCGGTCGAAATCGCCTTTGGCCGGAAAGCGCGCCAACCAGCTCGCCGCGAAGGATGCGCCTCCCGCCCGTCCGAAAAGCCGTAGGAACGAAGATCGCGCCAAAAATAGCGACAAGATGGCCAGTGGCGACGGCAAGAACCGCAAGGACGACAACAAGAAGGATGCCTCCGGCAAAGGTTCCGGCAAAGACGATGTTCGTGGAGACAACGGAAAGGCAACCAAGCAGCCGGGCGATCGCGTAAAAGGCGGCAGCGCCGACGGCACCGCAGACGGGCCTCGGAATGGTGACAAAGCCGCGAACAAAAACGACAAAAGCGACAAATCCGGAAAGGGCGGCAACAAGGCGGACGATCGCGGCAAGGAAGGCAAATCCGACAAACAACCCGATGGTCGGGCCAAAAGCGATCAAACCGAAAAACAGATGAATCCTAACAAGGACAAACACCCAACGGATAATTCTGGAAAAGGCGGCAAGGCCAGCAACAAGTCCGACGCCCCCGAAAATCCGGGCAAAGCTGACAAAAAACAAGATCGTGCGGACAAGCCTTCCAATCCTCAAGGAAAGTCCGATGAGAAAGGCTCCGGGAAGGCGAACCCGGAGAAGCAAAAATCCCAAGGCAGCTCCGATGGACATGCAAAGGATGGTAAAGCAGATGACCGTTCAACCAAGTCCGCCAAAAAAGCCGACGTTCCGGCCAGAAATGATATACCCGAATCCAAGAAGAATGTCGATAAGGGCAGAACCCGGCCGGATGATCGCGATAAAGGCGGGAAAGCCAGCAACAAACAGGACGCACCCGCGAATAGTGGAAAGGCCGAGAAAAAACAAACACGCCCAGACAAGCCCTCCATTCCTCAGGAAACAAAGTCAGCGCCGAAAGTTCCGGCAAGGGTCGCTCCTCCCGAAAGACAGAAACACCGGGACAAACCTGCGGCACCGCCGCAGGTGAAGACTCGCCCGGCGGATCCTGCACCGGCCCGCAAGGCCGAGCGCAAAGTTGAGAAGCGGGCGCCCCGGGCATCGACTCCTGAGCCAAAAGCCGCTCGCAGGAAGAGCGAAAAGTCGAACGATGCGCCTCCTCAGCCGTCGCGCTCGGACCGGCAGGATAAGAAGTCCCGCGGCTCTTCCGCCGACCCATCCGATTCCTCGGATTCGGATCGGAAGGGCAAAAAGAAGAACAAGAAGGACAACTGAGCTCCGCGAAATCCCAGCGCCCCTCCGTGATCCGGGGGGGCGCACCCGTTTATGCCGAGGGCGGCGAGGTCGCGCCGGATTCCGGTGAACCGCCCGGCAAAGGTGCCGCCGGTTTCGCATAGTGCGGCAAACTCCGGCGCGCATTTAAGATTGGCAGGAGACGCGCCAAATCCGTGGCCCTTTTCCTCGCCGTTTCCCGCATGGGACGGCAGGATGATGCGCCTATGAATGCCCGGGAGAATCATGTGGAGACGGTTTTCCATGCCGCGCTTGAGCTGCCGGAGGGGCGGGAGCTGAACGAGTTCCTTGCCGGGGAAACTCCCGCCGTGGCGCTGCGGGTGCGGCGACTGCTGGAAATGCACATGAGGCACGACGGGCTGCGAGACACCGATAGGATTTCGCAGCCAAGCCTTGCCGATGAGAAAGCGGGTGAATCTATCGGTCCATACAAGCTGCGCCAGCAGATCGGCGAGGGTGGATTCGGGGTCGTGTGGATGGCGGAACAGGAGCGCCCGGTGCGGCGGTGGGTGGCCCTGAAGATCATCAAAATGGGCATGGATACGAAGGAGGTGATCGCGCGGTTCGAGCAGGAGCGGCAGGCGCTCGCGATGATGGAGCATCCCAACATCGCGAAGGTTTTCGACGCGGGTGCCACGAATTCCGGGCGGCCGTATTTCGTGATGGAACTCGTGCGGGGCGTAAAAATCACGGATTACTGCGACAATGCGATTTTGCCCACGACGGAGCGGCTCAGACTCTTCGTGCAGGTCTGTCACGCGGTGCAACACGCGCATCAGAAAGGCATCATCCATCGCGATCTCAAGCCGTCGAACATCCTCGTGACGCTGCATGATGGCGTGCCGGTTCCGAAAGTCATCGATTTCGGCGTGGCAAAGGCGACACAGCAGCAGCGGCTTACGGATCTGACTTTGTTCACGCAGTTCCAGCAGATGATCGGGACGCCACTTTACATGTCGCCCGAGCAGGCGGAAATGAGCGGACTCGATGTGGATACGCGCAGCGATATCTACTCGCTGGGGGTGCTGCTTTACGAACTCCTCACCGGCCGCACGCCCTTCGATCCGGAAACGCTGCGGCGCGCCGGACAGGATGAGGTGCGGCGGCTGATCCGCGAGCAGGACCCGCCCCGGCCATCGACGGCGCTCCAGACCATGAAGGCGGAACTTCGCATGACGGTGGCGCGGAACCGACAGGCGGATGCGGGCAAAATGGCCGGGCTGCTACGCGGCGATCTCGACTGGATCCTGATGAAGGCCTTGGAGAAGGACCGCACGCGGCGCTACCAGACGGCCAACGGATTCGCCCTCGACATCCAGCGCCACCTCGCGGACGAAATCATCACCGCGCGTCCGCCGGGCAATCTCTATCGGATCCGAAAGTCGATCCGCCGGAACCGGCTCGCCTTCGCCGCCACCGGCGCGGTGGCAGCCGCTCTGATCTTGGGGCTCGCCGCTTCCACATGGTTGTTTTTCCGAGAGAATCAAGCCCGCGAAAGGGCGGTCGGTGCCGAGCGGATCGCCCGCAGCGAGACGGCCAAGAGCCGGCAGGTCGCCCGGTTTCTGAAAGACACGCTCGCGGGCACCGGACCCAGCGTAGCTCTCGGCCGGGATACCACCATGCTCCGCGAGATCCTGGACAAAACCGCGGAGCGCATCGGGACAGACCTGCGGGACCATCCCGAGGTGGAGATCGAACTGCGGCTTACCCTCATCGAGGCCTACGGCGACTTGCAGCTCTACCCGGAAATGGTGGAAATGGCGCGTGAGACGGTGCGGGTATCTCAAGCGCATTTCGGAAACGACAACCTGGCGACTGCCGATGCGCTGGGCCACTTGGGCGTGGGGTTGATGATTTCC
This sequence comes from Verrucomicrobiales bacterium, assembly GCA_038235225.1. Classification (GTDB taxonomy): domain Bacteria; phylum Verrucomicrobiota; class Verrucomicrobiia; order Verrucomicrobiales; family Akkermansiaceae; genus Luteolibacter. The sequence continues at coordinate 14,964 of JBBSUD010000089.1, read as the reverse complement.
CGCCAGATCGGAGAAGCCGAATCGACCACCCGCCGGGCCATCGCGATGCAGCGGAAATTGCGTGGCCCCGGCAGCCTTCAAGAGGCGTCTTCACTGATCAATCTGGGCGACGTTCTGCGCCACCGATGTTCCTTGGCCGGAGACCCGGCGGACAGCCCGCAACTCGCGGAGGCCGAAGCCGTGATCCGGGCGGGGCTGGCGATCCGGAGAAAGCGTCTCGGCAACGAGACCTCCGAAGTGACGTGGGGACTTTACAGCCTCGGTCTGGTGCTGCGCGTCACCGGACAACTGGACGAGGCGGAAGCGACCGCCCGCGAGAGGTTGGAAATCGCCCGCAAACTTTACGGGGAGGACCATCCGGAAACGGGTGGCACGTATGTTGCCTGGGCGGAAGTCCTGGCGCAGCGGATGCGATTCGCAGAGGCGGAATCCACTTACCGGAAGGGCTTGGCGATTCTCAATAGGCTCGAAGGTCCGGGAAAATGGCATCATGCCTATGCTTATTCCGGCTTTGCCGACGTCATGGAGAAACAAGGCCGGCTGGAAGAAGCCGAGGCCGGCTTTCGCACCGCGCTGGCGACGGCGAGAAGCGCGACGGGCGGGGACCATCCCGACATGCCGCAGCACATCGGGAATCTCGCCAATATTCTTTGGAAGAACGGCAAGCTGGCCGAAGCCCGTGCGCTGGCCGAAGAGAGTGTCGAGCTTTGTCTGCGGCAGCCCGGGCAGGCCGATCGCTGGATGCAGGATTTCGCCTTCGACACACTTGAGGAAGTGTTGCGCGATCTCGGGGACAGCGCGGCCAGCGAGGCGATGTTTCGGCAGCGGGTGGCGCTGGATCGGGAAATTTCCGGCAACGGACATCCGTTCGTCGCCGCCTCGCTCGCGCAACTGACGCGCTTTCTGCTGGACCAAAAACGATTTGCGGAGGCCGGGGAGACCGCGCGCGAATGCCTCGCCATCCGGGAAACAAGACTCCCCGACGACTGGCTGACATTTCATGCCCGCTGCTTGGTCGGCGAGAGTTCGCTGGGGCGGAAAAAATTCGCCGAAGCGGAGGCCCTGCTGATTTCCGGCTACACCGGGATGAAGCAACGGGAAAACAAAATCCCCCCCGCAGGAAAACCATGCCTCAGGGAAGCCTTGCAATGCCTGGTGCAAGTCTGCGGTGCCAGAGGCGAGACGGAAAAAGCCGCTGGCTGGAGCGAGGTTCTGGCGGCGTTTGACTTGACGGGGGCGGAGATGAAACCTGGCGGGGACAATCAGTAGATGAACGACGTCACCCGCCTTCTTTGCAACATCCAGCCTGGCGACCCCGGCGCGATGGACGAACTGCTCGCGGTGGTTTACGCGCAGCTTCGCCAGCTCGCCAGCGCGAAAATGGCGCGCGAGCTGCCCGGCCAGACGCTCCAGCCGACCGCGCTCGTGCATGAGGCGTGGATCCGGCTGGGCGATCAGCGGTTCGAGAATCGCGCGCACTTTTTCGGTGCGGCAGCCGAAGCCATGCGCCGCATCCTCGTGGAAGCCGCGCGGCGAAAGCTGGCGGCGAGGCGCGGCGGCGGTGCGAAGGCGCTCGACGTGGATGAAATCGAGATCGCCGCACCGGCGCAGGACGATGAGTTGCTTGCCGTCCACGACGCGCTCGACCGCCTCGCCGCGCACGATTCGCAGAAAGCGGAACTCGTGAAACTTCGTTATTTCGCCGGACTCAGCATTGCGGAAACTGCGGACGCGCTCGGCATCAGCGAACGCACCGCCAAGCGGCACTGGACTTACGCCCGCGCCTGGCTGCTCGACGCCATGCAGCAAGACTGAGCGGCACTTGTTGAAAAAAATCTCACCGAGCCGTGGCCCTTTTCGCCACGCCGCCGCGCATGGGAGATTTATGAAGACTCCCGCATTCGGCTTCGCACTGACCGCCACTTTGTTCGCAGCGCTTGCCCCGGTTTATTCCCAGACGCCCGCGCTGCTCAATTACCAAGGCCGCGTCGCCGTGGATTCCGTGAACTTCGACGGCGCGGGCTCATTCAAATTCGCCCTCGTGAACCCGACCGGGGACACCACGTTCTGGAGCAACGACGGCACCAGCACCATCGGTGACGAACCGACGAACGCCGTCTCGCTCACCGTCACCAACGGCCTCTACTCGGTCCTGCTCGGCGATACGGAGATTGCCAATATGACGGCCATCGACCCCGCCGCGTTCGCCAATCCCGACGTGCGTCTGCGCGTTTGGTTCGACGATGGCGTTAACGCCTCGCAGCTCCTCACGCCCGACCAGCGGATCGCCCCGGCGCCCTATCTCGCCGATGGCGCGGTGACCGGCGCGGCCATTGCGCCCGGCTCGATCGGCGGCGCGCAAATCGCCGCGGGTTCGCTGGATTACAGCCATCTGACCACGCCCGCCGCGCCCGGTCCCGGACAGGTGCTCGGGTTCGACGGTGCCAATCTGAACTGGGTCGAGCCCGGCGGCGGCAGCAGCGTGTGGACGCTCAATGGCAGTAGCGCCTACTACAATGGCGGCAAGGTCGGCATCGGCACCAGCGCGCCCGCTCACGCGCTGAGCATCGGCGGGGATTTGCCGACTTGGACATCGTTTTCCTGGGGCGGAGCGCTCGAATTGAAAAATGCCTCTGCCATAGGCTGGCAGACGAATACGGCGGGAAGACGTTTCGGCATCGGCCAGACCAACGGCGGTCTGTATGTTTTCCACACCGCCAGCGATCCCGGCACCACCGGCAGCCCGCCCACCTATATCATGTCCATCACCGACGCTGGCAAGGTCGGCATCGGAACCACCGCTCCGGGCGGGAAATTGACCGTGGACACTCCTGCCAGCCCGTTCAGCGGTTACGGAATCGAGCACACCGCGGGCAGTGTCCGGCTTACCACCTTCATCGATGGATTTTCCGCGATGATCGGCACCCGCAGCGCCCACGAGCTGAGTTTTTTCACCAATGACGGCCTGCCAAGCCTGACGATCGGCACGGGCGGCGCGGTGAGCATGACCGGCGGCGGCCCCGGCATTTTCACCGTCGGCTCGCCGAACGGGGAAACCGGACTTTCCATCCAGCGCGGCGGAAATCGCGGCGACGTCCGCTTCAATGGTTCGACCATCAAGCTGGTTGCCGGTCCCGGCGCGGGCCCTCCCGGTTCCACCAGCGGCATCGCCGTGAATACGGCGGGAAATGTCGGCATCGGCACCGAGACGCCGCAAGCCAAGCTGCACGTCATCGGCACGATCCGCACCTCGGTGCTGACCATCACCGGCGGCGCGGACCTCGCGGAGCCATTTCCCATGAGCCACAGCGGCATCGCGCCTGGCACCGTGGTCAGCATCGACGTGGAAAATCCCGGCAAACTCAGAGCGAGCGCGCGCGCCTACGATCGCAAAGTCGCCGGCATCGTCTCCGGCGCGAACGGCATCAAGCCCGGCATTTCCATGATCGACGAAGCGCAGCTCGAGCCCGGCGAAAATGTCGCCCTCAGCGGCCGCGTGTATGTCCGGGCGAACGCCAGCGCCGGCCAGATTTCCCCCGGTGTCCTTCTCACCACCTCGGACATTCCCGGCGATGCCATGAAAGCAGCCGACCACGCCCGCGCCCCAGGCTCCATCCTCGGCAAGGCAATGACGCCGCTCGACGGAAAAACCGGCACCGTCCTCGTCCTGGTCACCTTGCAGTAGCTCACCGTTTTCCCCTTGCCCCCGATGAAAATGATTTATCCGGAATCCCGCATGCGATCGGCGCCCGTGCTTTATGCAGCCGCCGTCCTCCTCGCCTCACCAGCGCTGACAGCGGCATGGACGCCGCTCGCGAATCCCGCGCCGGGCGGCGTCGGACTGATGCTCCTGCTTTCGGATGGCACCGTCATGGCGGCGAGCCGCACGACCGACCCGGTCGAGCGGCCAACCAGCAGTGGATCGCGCATCTGGTACCGGCTGCTTCCTGTGAACGGCAGCTACGTGAATGGGAATTGGGTAACGCTCAATCCGATGCAGGACACGCGGCTGTGGTATTCCTCGGTCATTCTTCGGGACGGGAACGTCCTGGTCGCCGGCGCCGAGTATGGGACCGGCGGATCATCCGCGGAGATCTACAATACGGCGACCGGCAACTGGTCCACGACCCCTCCGCCCGGATTGTTCCTTTCGGATTCCGTTTCCAAAATCCTCCGCGACGGCCGGGTGCTGGTCGGTCCAGCGAGCGGCGGCATCACCCGCATTTACAATCCCGCGACCAACGCTTGGTCCGCAGGCCCGACGCCGGCCGGCATGGCCAATCAAAACGAGGTGACGTGGCTGAAGCTTCCCGACGACAGCATCCTAACCGTTCCCACCAACAGCTTTACTTCCCAGCGTTTCCTCCAATCCACCGGCCAATGGATCGACGACGGGAATGTCCCCGTAAATCTTTACTCGAGCGTGGGCTCGGAGATCGGCGGCGCGTTTCTGCTGCCGGGTGGCAAGGCGTTCTTTATCGGTGGCGACAACACGACGGCCATTTATACACCTACCGGAAACGACAATCCGGGCACTTGGGTCGCGGGGCCAATCATGCCGAACGTCCGCAATTCGAGCGGCACCTTCGTCCCCTCCGGCGCGCCGGATGCGGGCGCGGCGATGATGGTGAATGGCAGAATCCTGTGCGCGCTGAGTCCGCAAATCTTTGCCAATCCCACCCCTCCGCCACCGCCCGCGTCTCCAAACGTTTTCCCAAACCCGACCAGCTTCGCCATCTACGATCCGGTCGCGAATTCTTTCTCGACGATCAACGGCCCGACGGGACCCACCGTCAACGTGCCGTCTTTTCAAAACCTCATGCTCGCGCTACCCGACGGCACCGTGCTCTATTCCAATTTCGGCACCCAGCTTTACACCTATTCAGCCGACACGGCGCCCGCTCCGCTCGCCGCAGGAAAACCCACCATCAGCAGCATCACGGCAAACTCCGACTCTACATATCACCTCATGGGGACCAAATTGAACGGGATCAGCGAAGGCGCGTCGTATGGCGACGATGCGCAGATGGACTCGAACTATCCCATCGTCCGCATGGTCGATTCCGGCGGGCAGGTTCGGTTCGGCAGGACGTTTTTTTGGAGCAGCACCGGCGTTGCGACCGGTAGCACGGAGGTTTCCACCGAGTTCACCATACCCGCGGTCGACTTCGAAGGCGGTCCGGGCGGCCCGGGCATTTATACATTGCAGGTGATTGCGAACGGGATCGCTTCGGATCCCGTTTCATTCGCCGGTCCGCTCTGGGTGGATTTCAATTACAATGGCATCCAGCGGGGCTCGTTCGCCGCGCCCTTCAAAACGCTTCAGGCGGCGCTCAACGCCGCCCCGTCCTACCCTGTGACCGGTTGTACGATCCGGATCAAAGGCCCGGCTTCGACCTCGCTGACCCTCGCGCCGACTTCGGTCGCTGTGACCATCGTCGCATCGGGCGGCCCGGTCACGATCGGGCAGTAAGTTTTTCCGCCAACCGCACTCCGTCTCCCAGACCCACCAAACCATGAATGCAAAGTCAGTCGCGATCATCGCGAGCGTCCTGCCAGCCACCGTCGGACTGTTGCACGCCGCTCCCCGCAACAGCGCGAACTACACCATCTCGCCGGACACGATCGACACCGGCGGCCTCCGCGCCGCAAGCGCCAGTTATACCAACGACGGCAGCATCACTCCCGTCGCCGGTATTTCGGAAATCGCTGCTCCCGCCGAAATCGCGAAACATGGCTATCTCGGCCAGCTCTACGATGTCCTTGGTTTCGGGTTTCTGGCATCGGACTATTATCCGCCGGAACTCGGCTCCACCCAGCTTATCCCGGTGCGATCCACCGACGACGGCACCTACATTCCCGTGCCTCCGTTGGATGTCGTCTGGAGCATCTTGGAAGGTCCGGTATCCACAATCAGTCCGGAAGGACTGACCACCACCAGCGAGGTTTACCAAAACACCGAGGCGATCGTTCGTGGCGAACTCGGCGCCGAATCCGCCGATCTCACGCTGTATGTCCAGGATGTCCTGCCTGACAACTTCGGCAGCTACGCGGACGACGGCATCGGCGACGACTGGCAAATTCTATACTTCGGCGTCGACAACCCGCTTGCCGCTCCCGGCCTTGACCCGGATGCCGACGGTCAAACAAACCTCTTCGAATACATCGCCGGAGTTATACCCAACGATCCGCTGTCGGTTTTCCGACTCCGCATCGAACCCGTTCCGGGCGAACCCGCGCAAAGGAACCTCATCTTCAGCCCCCGCCTCGAAGACCGCACTTACACCGCCCTCGCCGCGGAATCGCTGGACGCCGACGACTTTGCCCCGCTACCGGATATTTCCATCACAGACAACGCCGACGAACGCACCCTCTCCGACCTCGACGCCACCTCTCCCTCGAAGTTCTACCGGGTGGAAATCGTCAAGCCCTGAGGCCGCGCCTCAAGCCATCGCCTCGCAAAACTCCCGGAACGCCCGCTCCTCCTCAGCGCTCGCGACGCCAGCGACAATGTGGCCCGCGAGGCTGCGCAGAAGATGGGTTGCTTCTGGCAGCAACTCCAGTTTCAGGATCACCAGTCCGACAATCGAGCTGAACGTATTGCCATTATAAAAGCAGAAAGGCGCCAGCCGGTGACAACAGCGGCAGAGATCGACCGCCTCGGTCAAGTCCATCGGCTCAAGGTGACGGCTTTCCCAGAGTATTTTGGTTGCCTCGTGCCCATCGGATGTTGGGCCGTGCATCGCCCCTTTGGCGGCGCACATCTGATAGTTCTGCGCGGTCACCACGTCCCAAGAGAACGGCGCGAGCCATGGACGGATCCGCTCCAGGATCAACTCGCTTTCCGTTTGCTTGCTTCCTTGATCTGCTGAAGTTCATCCACGCCTTCGCTCTTCAAATAACCTTTCCCAGTTCTGGCATAAACCGGTTCCGCAGCGAAACGGTGCTGGATTCTGAGCCCTTCGGCGACAAGTTCCTTAAAGAGCGGATCGTCCAACAGCTTCGGATCAATCCCCGGCGGTAATTTCGTCTCCATAGTCGAGACTGTAGCTTCCCCGTCCCGGTCGCGCAATTCCCCTTTTTCCCGGAGCTAATCCCACTCCAGCACCAGGAACGAGACGCCTTGGCGCGGGAGTTGAAAATCCAGTGTGGCGGTGTTCCCGGCGACGCTGACGGATGCCGGCTCGCCAAGCGTTGCGAGCTTCGCCGCTTGTTCAAGTTCCACCAGTTGGGCGGGTGTGGGTGACTGCGGGCTGCCTTGCGCTTTCCACATGGTGAACGAGTTGCTGTGGGACTCGTCCACCCGGTAGTGTGTGAGCTGCGCGGTGCCGCTGGCGAGGGGCAGGCCGTCGATCTTCAGGGAGATTTCCGCATCCGGTCCTGTTAGGTCGTCATCGTGGTAATACCAGACCAGCGCGCAGAATTTCTTATCAGAAACGCTGGCGAGGGCGGAAATGTCCGGCTTCGTGCGGACGCCGCTGCTGAGCATTTCGTCGAGTGGAATCGCGTGGTCGCTGGTGACGGGCAACCGTTGGCCGTCCATTTTTGAAAGCATCCGGAAGACGTTGAGGACTGGCTTGTCGATTCCATTGGTCGCCAGCGAGCGGAAACCGGCGAAATACGGTTGGTCCTCGAATTCAAAGGCCCAGGTTAGCGCGCCCTCCAGATTCACGCCGTATTTCGCCGCCAGATCGAGCTTCCGCGGGAAAACGGCGGCGGTGTAGCTGGAATACATCGTGCCATTCCGGTAGGCGAGATTCGGCCCTTGGCAGGCGGCGCAACCTTCGGGATCCGACTCGCCGATGACGATGGGCTTGTCCTTCAGTTCGGGAAATCCAGCGATGACCTTGAACGCGCCATCGATATCCCGGAGCTGGTTGGAGATGCCCATCCGCACCCGGCCATCGACGTCCTTCGGCTGGCCCTTGGCGTGGAACGAAATGAAATCCAACGGCGTGCCGGTCTCGCCGGTCGCGAAGTTTTTCCCGGTCATACAGTGGTCGAGAAAGCTTTTCAGGAAATCCCCGCCCGGGCCGCCCGCGACGTCCGGGCCGCCGACTTTCGCCTGCGGCAGCACCCGGCGGACGGCGCGGGTGGCGTGGTCGTGGAGCTTGAAGAACTCGTCCCGGGTGCCGCGCCAGTAGCCGATATTCGGCTCGTTCCACGTTTCCCAATACCACTTTAGCACCTCGGCCTCGCCATACTTTTCCACAGCGTGCTTCGCCCACTGATAGACAAGTTCTTCCCACTTCCCGTAGTCCTCCGGCGGGTAGGCCCAGCCGGTGAAAATCTCGTCATACTTCGCGGTCGGCGTCCAGTGGTGGCGATAGGGCTCCGGCTTGATCGAGAGGGCCTGCGGCATGAAGCCGATCTGCACATACGGCCGCACGCCGTGGTCCAGATAGGCGTCGAAAATGCGGTCCACGATCGTCCAGTCATAGACCGGATTCCCCTGCGCATCTTCGGTGTAGGCATTCGTTGAGCCCCACTTGAGTGCGTGCGTCCCTTCGCCGGTGACCAGCAGGCTGTGCGCGCGGAAATAGACGTCCTTCGGCTTCAGCTCGCCCAGCTCGCCCAGCAGCTTTTTACCATCGTCCATGTAGGCATAGTTCGGCTCGTCCGCGCCGAAGAACCGCCAGATCGGCTTCAGCGGACCGGCCGGGTGGGCGGCGTCCACGGTGATTCTCACTGGGAAAGATTCAGCCGCGCCCGCTGCCGCCGATAGTGAGCCCATCAGTCCTATCGCTGCATAAATACTGGTTTTTGGTCTCATAAATCCTCTGCCGCAGGTGTCCGGCGACACAGGATGGAAGCGGATACGGCCAGATGTTCCAGCAGGATCGTCCGCGAGCAGGAGCCGGTTTCCAGGCTTGAACTCGCGCCGGAACGGCCCGCAGACTCCGCCCGCCCGCCGCGCGGGGAATTCTTCATGTCCAACACCTCCGAAATCCGCGTCTTCGCCCCCGCCACGGTTGCCAACGTCGCCTGCGGCTACGATGTCCTCGGATTCGCCATCGACGCGCCCGGCGACGAAATCGTCGTTCGCCATTGCGACAAACCCGGCCTGCACATCGTGAAAATCACCGGCGACAACGGCAAGTTGCCGAAAAATCCCGCGCAAAACACCGCCGGCGTGGCCGCGCTCGATTTGCTCAAACACCTCGGCATGACCGACCGCGGCATCGAGATGGAAATCCACAAGAAAATGCCCTTTGGCTCCGGCCTTGGCTCGTCTTCCGCATCCGCCGTGGCCGGCGCGTTCGCGGTGAACAAGCTCATCGGCGATCCGCTTTCCAAGAAGCAGCTCCTGCCATTCGCCATGACCGGCGAGGCTTCCGCGGACGGCGCGTGGCATGCCGACAACGTCGCGCCCTGCCTATTTGGCGGCATCGTTTTCATCCGCTCGAACGACGAGCTCGACTTCGCACAAATCCCGCCGCCGAAAAATCTCTGGGCCGCCGTAGTCCACCCGGACATCGAGATCCTCACCAAGGTCGCCCGCGAAATCCTGCCCAAGGAAATCCCTCTGGAGAACGCGACCCAGCAGATTGGCAATCTCGGCGGCCTGCTTTGCGGGCTGATTCAGGAAGATTACGGCCTGATCTCCCGCTCCATCCACGACGTCATCGCAGAGCCGCGCCGCCAGAAACTCATCCCGGATTTCTACAAGGCCAAACGCGCCGCTCTCGCCGCCGGCGCGCTCGGATTCTCGATTTCCGGCGCCGGCCCGTCCGTCTTCGCACTCTGCGAAGGCGAGGAAATCGCCCGCAAGGTCGCCGAAGCTATCAGCAAGGTTTTCTCCGCCATCCCGATCGAAAACCAGACGTATGTCTCACGGATCAATCCGACCGGGGTGCATGTGATTGGATAGGAAATCCTCCCCATTTTGGGACGATTGAATCGTGGCTTAAAAGCAATTCAGACTGGTGGCGATTGCTGTAACTGTATCGAATCATTCCTCGCTTCCGGTTGCGTTTCCCCTATCTTCTCCCCATGACCACCGAAGCCTCATGCATCCGCGAGAAAATGCGCCTGGCGCGCTTGAACATGCCGCGGGTTACCTTCGACGAAGCATGGGCGCAACACGACGCTGCCGAACGAGCCTCCCGGAACTTCGGCAAAAAGAGCGACGCCTCCTCCACGAGTGGTGGGAAAACGAAAGACTCATTTTCAGAGTCGATCCAACGCTGACGCTTGAGCGCCGAAGTTCCCATGGGGAGCACACGGTCGGTTTCGATCCCGCTTCATGCCGCTGGTGGAAAATCACGCATCCGGGAACTGCCGGCATCGGCGCGGAATTCGATTACGAAATGCTTCCGCCGTTCCGGGTCACCGGGATTTTCGCTCGGGAGTCGCTCCCGTCCGAATATCTCGACCGGATGATTCTCCACAATCGAGAGTTTCAGGACAACAATCGTTTCGAGGAATATCTCAATGTGGAAAATCCAAGTATGGTAATTTCCCAACCTGATATCAAGGGCTCGCCAGCTACTGCCGATCAAATGGCCCGGCAGATGGAATCCCTTGGCTATCTTTCGTTAGGAAATCTCGAAGTCGGCCGGAAGAATTCCATTTCATTTTATCATGCGGACCGCCGCATCGCCCTCTTTGACGCCCATCCGGGGAACTTTTCCCATGCGGACGGGCTCACCATTCCGATCGATGGCATACTCGCGGAAATCCCGGCCGAGGCGGAGCATGAGTGGCTGCCGCGACATGTATGCCGATGAACCCGCCGCCCGGAACAATTGCTCCAGGCGGCGGGCTGGAGCGGCGCGCTCCGGCATGATTTCCCGTCGTTACTTTTCTACCAGAAGCCCCAGCCGTGGTAGCGTTGCTGGGTGATCCATTTGTAGTCGATCGACTCCAGTTGAAAGGCCGTCTGGTGGCTGCGCAGCAGGCCGAACCAGTCCTTGTTGAAGACGAACAAATCCTGCCATCCCCCGCCACCGCGGAAATCGGCGACGCGGAAATTGTCGGCGCCGCTCAAGTTCCAGCCGCCGATCCAATCCTTTTGCCAACTGCCGGAAAGTGCGAACGATCCGGTCGAGCGGAGGATGCCGAGATATTGGGAATCCCAGTTTTCGTGATTGTAAACGATCAGGTCGGAGTCGTTGTCACCATCCACATCCGAGACCCAGAAGCGGTCTTTCCGCCGGAGCCCCCAGCCGGGTAGCGGGGTGAAGCCGGAGACGTTCGAGTAGGTTTTTCGGAGCTGGAGCGCGTTGTCCTGCAACTGAAACAAACCGAGATAAGCGCCATTCCAGTTGATGCCATTGAAGAGCGCCACGTCGTCGGCGCCATCTCTATCAAAATCTCCCACATACAGGTCGTCCTTGCGGTTCATGGTCCACGCGAAGTTGGGCCCTTCGATCGGGCCATAGTAGCGGGCGGCCTGGACGATGCCGTTGGAAGCGGCATTGATGTTGAAGATTCTCAGGTGAATCTGGCTCCAGCTATCGCGGTCCTGGGCAATGATGCTTTGCCTGCCGTCGCCATTGTAATCGCCGACGAAGAAGCGCTCGTTTTTCCCCATTTCCCAAGTGCCGGGGAGGAATTTGTCGTAGCGCTGGACATAGGATAGCGAGCTGGCATTCCCCCGCAGCATGACCAAGTAGGGAATGCTCCAGTTCCTGCCGTTGTAGATGAATAAGTCGTCCCTGCCGTCTTTGTCGAAATCCGCGACGAAGAGTGCGTCGTCGCGCTTCATTTGCCAGCCGGGGAGGTTCGAGTCGTAGCGGCGGACGGGCTGGAAGCGATTGCCGTCGGATTTCAACATGGTCAGATAGGGCTGGTTCCAGTCGGTGCCGTTGAAGATATAGAGATCGTCCTTGCCGTCGCCGTCGAAGTCCGCGGGGAAAAGCTTGTCACCGGGGCGGATTTGCCATGACCAGGCCCCGTTGTCGCTGACGAGGCGGTCGGTGAAGAACCAGGTTTTCTGGAGGACGCCATTGACGGAGCGTGGCGGGCTGCCGGTTTGCGGGTCGTTCGGGCCGGGGTTCCGATCGGCGGCGAGATAGAGGGAGAGCTGCCGCCCATCGAGGAGCACGACGTCGTCGCGGCCGTCTCCATTGAAATCTCCGACGACGTTTTTGAGGAAGGTGGCCTCTTGGGAAGCCCGCGCCTCGTCGCGCATCATGGTGTAGCCGACGGGGTTGTGGAGCGGGGTATTGGAGCGCATCCGGCCGCTGAGCGAGGGGCGGAAGATGCCGTCCGCCCAGCGGGTGCTGTCTTTGACCGCCCCTTGGAAGATGCCGACGTCCTGCACGCTGTCGGCGACGTGTGTGGTGAGGGTGGGCACCGGGCGCCAGCTTGGAATCCATTGTTTCCATTTCACATTGTTGCGGTTGGTGACCTTGGTGAGATTGACCGACCCCGGCTCGCTTCCGGTGTAGAGCGGCGAGCAGGAGGTGGCGTTGCAGCCGTATTCGTCCCCCAATTTCCCGAAGAGGTGGCCGAACTCGTGGGAAACGGTGGACCAACTGCTCGACAGGGTGATTGCGAGCCGGTTGCCGGATTTGCAACCGCCGCCGCCGGGTTCGTTGAGCACCAGAAACACGATGTCCGCCTGCGGGCAGACCGCGGCGAGCGTGGAATTGATAAGGGAGACGGAATTCGAGCCCGGTTCCATCCAGCAACGTTCCCACACTCCGCTGTAGCGGTATTCCAGGGCCGTGCTGCGGGAGGTGGTGACCGAGCCGGCGGCGTTCACTTGGGTTATCCCCGTATTGACCGAGAAGGTGTTCACGCGGAAGACATTGATCGCGTTCAGGATCTCGGGATGGATGTCACGGTTGAGGAAATCCTCCATGATGACGGTCTGCACATAATTGTTGTAGGCGTCCTGATCGGTGGTGGTGTCGCGGAATCCGTCGCCCAGAATCGCGATGTTGACCTTGCCGCCATTTGAGCCGGCGCGGCGGAGTTCGGTGACGGTGGCGGCTTTCGTGGAGGCTTTGGGGACGTTCCGGGGCGTCAGGGCGGCTCCGATTTCATCGCCCCCGACCTGGAGCAACTGCTGGAAGTTGGTATTCTTGTGGCGCTCGAAATAGGCGGGCGTCAGCGTCGGCTGGCTGTCCGGGCCGTCGGATTCTTCATTGATTTCCGCCGAGTAGCGGAAGACCCGGACGATCACGCCGGGCAAATCCTTGGCAGGATCGCCATTGGCCAGCGGAACGGTTAGTCCGATGACGGTCTCTTCGGCTTCCGCCAATCCGTGGGAGCCGCCGGCGGGCGGATCGTAGGAGCGCTCGGCGAAGGGATCGGAAAGCGCGCGCAGGTGGAGCACCTGGCCATTCGGCGAATACGTGATGACCACCAGCGAGCCGACGGGCGGCAGCGGCGGATAGGCATCGGCGGGGCCGGTCCCCTCACTTAGACCGGCTGCGTCGATCCCGTAGGAGCCGTCCTTGAGGACGCGGAGGAAAACGCGTGTCTCCTTGCCCTGAAACACGATGCCCTCGTCGTCGAGCGGGCGCTTGCCATCGACATCCGCGATTACCGGGGTGTAGGGCATGTCGAACGCGCCCGGCTTGAGAACCTGGCCCGGCGGCGGCTCCACCCGGATGCCGTCCTGCCATGGCTCCATCGGCCGGGTGCCGCCCGGAGTTTGGATTTCCTTTCCGTCCTGAGGGATTTCGGTAGGCCGGTAGGTTTCGCCGAATTTGCCGTCATCCTGCGCCCGACCCGGCACCCACACTTCCAAGCCCAGCGCGCCACCCAGGTTGGTGGGATTCCCGATATTGTAGCTGCCAGGAGGAATGGTGAGCTGGTCCAGCCCGCGATAGAGACCGGTATCCATGACCCGCGGAAAAACCGGCCAACCGGTCTGCGAGCGCATCAGATCGCCAAACTGGGGAAGCGAAATCCCCTGCCCCACGTCGAAGGTGAAGAAAACGCCGTCCGAGTTTCCGGAAAAGGGAATCGGCGTGGTCTTGAAGCGGTAAAATCCCCGCGCACCCGCCAGCGGCGTCGAGAACTTCGTTTGTCCGCCGGCGATCGCGCTCGATTCTCCGGGCAAATCGCCCCAGCCGGCGGCGTTGAGCAGCGGATTGCCCTGCAGCCGCACGCTCGAAAGCGGCGGCACATCGACGGTGATTTCAAGGCTCTTGAGCTGACTGTCCGGATCCGACGCGATGGTCAGATCCGTGATTTTCTGCGCGGGGCAGAGGGTGGGGAGAGAAAGAACTCCCCCGAAAAGCGCCGTCGCGAGACGGCGGCCTGCTGAATGTTTCACTGGTTTTGCGTGTGTTTGGTTTCGCGGGGGGAGGCGATGGATGTCTCGTGCGGAATCGCGACGGGTGAAGGCGGAGTCCGACAATGGAGCAACTGCGCTACCAGAATCCCTGCAAAACGAGAAGAACTAAATGGGAGCGATTTCGCCAATGTCGCAGGTTCGGCTCGCATGTTGGCGTTGAGCTGGTAGCCGTTTCCGGAGCGGGAAAACCTTTGAAATCGCCGATGCCGCCCGGCATTGTCCTGCCGCCGTGCGTTACCATTCCACCACCACCCCCTCCCATCGCGTCGATCTGAAAGAGGCCATCCTGCGCTCGCTGCCGCCGGACAACGGCCTCTACATGCCGGATTCGCTGCCGGCGCTGGGGGCGGATTTCTGGGAAAGCTGGTATGACCTGAGTTTCCAGGAAATCGGCATGGCGGTGGCGGAGGCGTTCTTCGGCGAGGACGTGCCGGAGGAGGCATTGCGGGAAATCGTGGCAGCCACGACGGCCTTCGACGCGCCGCTGGTCACGCTGGCGGCGGGCGATCACATCCTGGAGCTTTTCCATGGTCCGACGCTGGCATTCAAAGACTTCGGCGCGCGCTTCATGGCGCGGCTGATGGCGTGGCTGACCCGCGGGGAAGATCGCGAGCTAACCGTGCTGGTCGCCACCTCCGGCGATACCGGCGGCGCGGTGGCCTCCGCATTTCTCAACGTCCCGGGCACGCGCGTCATCATTTTGTATC
>JBBSUD010000088.1:0-25556 GCA_038235225.1 Verrucomicrobiales bacterium | reverse complement strand
GGAGGCGATGGATGCATGGAAGGCGCAGGGAAAATCGGGCGGGGACCGGATCATGTGGCACACGCTTTACGGCATGGCTGCGGACAATCCGCAGGCCGCGATGGCGTGGCTGAACGCGCCAAAAAACGCGGATTTGAACAACCGGAACGATCTGGTGAACGCGGTGCTCGCCGGCGCGGCGCTGGAAAAGCCGGAAGAGGCGGCGCGCCTGATTGCAGCTTTGCCCGAGGAGCAGCGCGAATGGTGCGTGGGCCATTTCTCATGGAATGCGATCCAGAACGGCGGCCTGGATGGCGGAATCGACTGGATGCTGGCGACGAAAAAGCAATATGCGGAAAGCGATCCGGCCTACGCGAAGGCGGTGGAGCAGGAGATTCTCGACCGGATTTTCAAGGCCAACCAACTCGGCGGCGCGCTGCCGGAGATGGCGGACCATCTGGCGCGGATTTACGAATCCACGCCCATCGAGATGACGCAACTGGTGTCGCTGGCGGGGCGGCTGAACGGAACGGACGGGCTGGAATTGCTCTCGGAAATGTCCGTAAAAAGCGGCTCGGACCCGGACGGCGCGCCGGCGCAAGCGCTCCAACTCCTGCTAGGGCGGATGTCGCCGGAGAGGAAACAGGTATGGCTGGACGCGCACCCGGAAAATTCCGGGGGTGCCTCGGAAGATTGAGGGGACGGTGCATCCCCTCGTGGGGAACTCCGGGGGCGGGCCGATTGACACGGGCGGGGTGAGGCGTTCCATTGGCGCGCCCATGCAAGATTCGTCATCCGTTCTCATCGAACTCGCCCTCTCCGAAGACATCGGCGGCGGCGATGTCACCTCGGAATTTTTCATCCCGGAGGACCGCGACGCGAAGGCGTGGGTGGCGGTGCGGAAGGCAGGCGTGGTCTCCGGAGTGGACATGGCGGCGCGGGTTTTCTCCCGGGTGAATCCGGCGCTCAAAGTGGAAATCCTGATCCAGGACGGCAGCCGGGTCGGCCCCGGCGCCTTGCTGATGTGCGTGACGGGGTCGGCGCGCTCGATCCTCACGGCGGAGCGCACGGCGCTGAATTTCCTCCAACGGCTCAGCGGCGTGGCCTCGCTGACGGCGAAATACGTGGACGCGGTGCGGGAGACCCACGCGATCATTCTGGACACCCGCAAAACCACGCCGGGGTACCGGCTATTGGAAAAGCAGGCGGTGGTCCATGGCGGCGGCGAGAACCACCGGATGGGCTTGTTCGACCGGGCCATGGTGAAGGACAACCACCTCGCCGCGTGGTCCGGCCCGGAAGCGCTCCAGACGGCGATTTCCCGGCTGCGAGAAGAACGCCCGGAGGTGGAAATCGAGCTGGAGGCGGACAGCATCGACCAGGTGCATACCTTTCTGAATCTTGAGGGAATCGACCACATCCTGCTGGACAATATGACGCTCGCCGAGCTGGCCGGCGCGGTGACGATGCGCGGGGACCGGAGCAAACCGCACTTGGAAGCGAGCGGCGGAATCACCTTCGAGACGGTTCGCGAGGTCGCGGAATCCGGCGTGGACTACATCTCCGTGGGCGCGCTGACGCACTCGGCGCCGGCGCTGGACATCGGCCTCGATTTCGAACCGGCATGAGCCGCGCGGATTTCGCCGCAGCCGCCGCGGATTTCCCGGAGCCGTTCCGCTTGCTCATACTGGCAACCGCCGGCTCGACCAATGACGAAGCCGCCGCGCGTGCCCGGACCGGCGCGGCGGAAGGACTGGTGGTGCTGGCGGAGCGGCAATTGGCCGGTCGCGGACGGCGCGGCGCGGCGTGGCACTCGCCGCCGGGGGAAGCGCTGGCATTTTCGATTGTGGTGCGCCCGGCCGAGCCGAAATCCTTCTGGCCCCGGCTCGCGCTGGTAGCCGGGGTCGCGGTGGCGGAGGCGTTGGAATCCATGGGCTTGCGGCCCGGAATCAAATGGCCGAACGACCTCTGGCTCGGCGGAAAAAAGGTCGCCGGCATCCTCGTGGAAGCCGGGGCGGATTTCGCCATTGTCGGCATCGGCCTGAACATCAACACGGCGGATTTCCCGGAGGCATTGGCGGAAATCGCGACCTCACTGCGCATCGAGACGGGCCGGGAATGCGATCGCGCGGAGGTGCTGGCGGCGATCATCGCGCGCTTCGCGGTGCTGCGGGGCCGCATCGGCGAGGATTTCCCGGAAATCGTCACCGGCGTCGCGACCCGCTGCGTGCTGACCGGCCGGCGGGTCACTTTGACGACGGGCGGCCGCGCGAAATCCGGCACCGTCGAGGGCATCGGCTCGGGCGGCGAGCTGCTGCTGCGGACTGACGACGGCTTGGAACGGCTGATCCAAGCCGACGACGTTCGCCCGCTAGATCCGTGAAATCGCGGATTTGCAAGCGCGCGGCCGACGCTCACACTGCGCGCATGAAACCATACTGCGCGCTCATTCTGGCCGCGGCTTTCGCTTCCGCATCCTGCGCCACCAGCGAGGCGGAAAAGCCGGATCCCAAACTTGCCGAGGCCAAGGAAAAGCCCGAAACCGGGCCGAAACTCATCGGCCGCGTCGCCTCGATTCCGCCAGACCGGCGCTTCGTCCTCGTCCAGAGCTACGGGAAATGGGAGTCCGCCGCCGGGGAAATCCTGACGACCCGCGGGCCGGAGGACCGCACTGCGAACCTGCGCGTGACCGGCGAGGCGCTGGGCGAGTTCGCCGCCGCGGACATCCAGTCCGGCACCCTGGAAATCGGCGATGCGGTCTATTCGCGCCATATCGTCAAACCGGCTCCCAATCCGGCCACCCCGCCGGCGCTGCCGGAAGCCGCCGGCCAGGCAAGCGCGCCGGCCGGCGAAATTCCAAAAAATAATTAAGGTTTCACGATTTCTTTGCTTCCCAAACCAGCCGGGTTTCCTTACTTTCAAAAAGTCCCGCCTGAACGTCCCCACGTCCCTCAGGCACAGCCTCAGAATTTTTGATTTAGCGTTGATGACTATCCGGGCGCCCGGCTAGGTTATCGTTCGTTATGGCTGTGCCCCTTACATGTCCCGAAACATGAACACTACAACCAGCCAAAATGAAAACAACGAACCCCTCTGGTGCTTCGGTGAAAGCCGATGCGAACCGCCTTGCTGACTTCGTCCTATTCACGCAACGAAGCTGCATCCTCAACCTGTCCTCGGAACTCAACAAAGGGAACGTCTCATTCCCCCAGTTCTTCCTGCTCACCTATCTCTCCAGCGAGGAGTATCTTACGATGTCCGACATCGCCAAGAAGATGGGCCATTCGACCGCCGCAGCCACGGGCCTGGTCGATCGGCTTGAAAAGCTGGATTACGTCGAGCGCACGCACGCCGCCGAGGATCGCCGCAAGATCATGGTCCGCATCACGTCCCGGGGAACCGAGCTGGTTTCCAAGATGCGGAAGGAAATCGCGAACGATCTGGCCGGCATTCTCGCCACCATGGATGAGGACCAGGCCGAAACGGTGGAGCACACCAAACGCGCCATCCGCGGCCGGGCGCTCGCCTGACCGCCCGCCACTTCCCCTCGGATAAAACCATCTTGGCTAATCCTTCCGGCCTTCGTTACCGTCTCCGGGTGACGGAGGCCTTTCCCTTTCTCGATCCGCTGAATGCCATACCCGGCGTCCGCGCCGGCTGGGTCGGTAAGATCCCGGATTTGTCGCTGGTCATGGATCGCGACGAAGCAATGCGTAGCCTGCGCCCGTTCCACGTGGCCGCCGTCGCGGATTTCTCCCCGGACGGCGCCCCGTGGCACCGCGCCGAGCAGGTTCACGGGACGGAAATCGCGGTCGTGCCCGGCGTCGATACCATCCCGGCGGCGGACGATTTGCCGATTGTGCCCGGCGTCGATGGCTTGATCACCTGCCAATCCGGCCAGACACTCGCGATTTACGTCGCCGATTGCGCTCCGATCTGGCTTGCCGACCGCCGCTCCGGCGCGATCGGCCTGCTCCATTCCGGGAAAAAGGGCACCGAGGGGAGCATCCTCCAAAAAGCGCTCGACCTCATGGCCGCCCGTTTCGGCACCCGGCCGGCAGACGTGACCGCCGTGGTCGGCCCGTGTATCCGCCCGCCGGATTACGAGGTCGATTTCGCCGCGGAAATCGGTCGGCAGGCCGTCGCCGGGGAAATCGGCGATTTCCACGACTGCGGGCTGAATACCGCCGCGGACGCGGAACGCTTCTATAGTTACCGCCGCGAGCTGGGCAAAACCGGCCGGATGATGGCGCTGATCACCCGCGATTTCGCATGAGTCTCGTCCTGCAAGCACCCGCCAAGGTGAACCTTTCGCTGCGCGTGCTGCGCCGTCGCGAGGACGGATTTCACGAGATCGACACGCTGATCGTGAAGCTCCCCGGACTCGCCGACACGTTGGAATTCAGCGAGTCGGAGGAATTCGCCTTCCATTGCGACGCCCCCGGCGTGCCGGCGGATGACACCAATCTCGTCGTCCGCGCCGTCCGCGCTTTCGAGGTAGCGGCGGACGTCCGCTGCCGCCACACGATTTCCCTCACGAAGCGCATCCCCCACGGCGCGGGACTCGGCGGCGGCAGCAGCGATGCGGCTATTGCGCTACTCGGCCTGAACGAGTTACACGAAAATCGCCTCACCTCGGACGAGCTCCGGCAGCTCGCCGCCGAACTCGGTTCCGACGTCCCCTGCTTCCTCGCCCCCGGCGCCTGCCGCTGCACCGGCCGCGGGGAAATCGTCGCCGAAGTCCCCTCCCCGCCGCCGCTGGCGGTGCTGCTGCTCAAGCCGGATTTCCCCGTCGCCACGCCGGATGCCTACCGCCGCTGGACGGGTTCGCGGGAAATTCCGGGCATTTCCTACGCCGCCCAATCAGTCGGCGGGATGGAAATCGTCAACGACCTTGAGCGCCCGGTTTTCGCCAAGCACCGCTTCCTCGCCGAGGTGAAACAATGGCTGCTCGACCGCCCCGAAACCGCCGCCGCCCTCCTCAGCGGCTCGGGCTCGACGGTGCTCGCCGTCCTGCGAAATCCCGCCGATGCAGCGGTGCTTGCCGCCCGCGCCCGCGCCGAACTCGACCCCGACCTCTGGCACTGGTCCGGCCCGACCGGCGGCTGATTTCGTCTTGCCGCAGCCGGGCGGGCTGGCACGGTGCACGGCATGTCCCCGGAAAACCCTTTTGGCCAAATCGCGCGGATTTTCGCGTTCGCGCTGGCATTCGCAAGCTGCCTCGCCACCGCCGCACCGGTCACGCCGGACCCGACGTTCCAGACCGGAACCGGTCCGAACAATACGGTTTACTCGATCGAAGAAGGACCGTCCGGCACCCTCTGGATCGCCGGAAGTTTCAGCTCGGTGGACGGGCAGCCGCGGAATTCGATCGCCAAACTCAGCCCGGACGGCGCGCTCGATCCGGGATTCGTCCCCCCATCCCAACTGAACACCATATATTTGCTGGCTCCGCTGCCCGGCGGCAAGGTTCTGGCCGGCGGCAACTATCTCGGAAATTTCAGCTCGCGATACACCTACGGCATTCTGCGGCTTGATGCGGCGGGTGCGCCGGACCCCGGATTCGACGCGAGCGTCACGGTCGGCAACGGTTACGTCAGCTCCATTCTGACGCTTGCCGACGGGAAAATCCTGATCGGCGGAAACTTTCCGAGCGGTGTTGCACGGCTGCTGGCCGACGGCTCGCGAGACACCACGTTCGACGCCGGCGCGGGCCCGCCCCCGGGCAGCTCGATCAGTTCTCTGCGTCTGCAGCCGTCCGGGAAAATCCTCGCGGGCGGAAGCTTTGACAGCTTCTCCGGCCTGCCGCGGGCGAATCTCTGCCGGCTGAACGCGGACGGATCGCCCGACCCCACCTTCGGCACGGCGGATTCCGGCCCGGACGGAACGGTGCTCGACATCGCGCTTCAGGCGGACGGACGCCTGCTGATCGGCGGCACCTTCTCCACTCTCGGCGGGCAACTGCAGCCGAATCTCGCCCGCCTCGGCGCGGACGGTGTGCTCGATCCGGATTTCCGGCCCACCGTTACTTCCGCGATTCACTCGATCGCCGCCCTGGCCGACGGCCGGATGCTCGCCGGCGGCGAATTCAGCCGCGTGAACGGTATCGAGCGGAAATATTTCGCACTGCTGCACGCGGACGGCTCACCGGACGCCACCTTCGACACTTCCACCGGCGCGAATTACATCGTTTACCGTCTGTTGCTTCAGCCGGGCGGGAAAATCCTGGCGGCCGGCAGCTTCGCGACCATCGGCGGCGTGCCCGCGAAATACCTGGCCCGGCTCGCCGCGCCGAGCTCGCAAACCCGAGCCGTGGCCGCGAGCGTCTCGCCCTCCATCGCCGAGGCCGGGACGGTGCTGCGCCTCACCGGGTCGAATTTCTTCAACCTCACCGGCATCGGTTTCCCCGGCGGAGCGGCGGCGGCATTCACCGTGATTTCCGAAACGGAACTCGATGTGACCGTCCCCGCCAATGCCGTGACGGGCAGGCTGGTTTTGAAATCTCCTTACGGCGATTCCTCTGCCGCCACGCCGTTTTACGCGCTGCCCGGCGTTCCCGGCCAGTCGGACCCGCTATTCGATGTCGGCTCCGGAGCGAACGGTCCGGTCTATGGCTTGGCGCGGGACGCGTCCGGCAGAGTGCTGGCGCTGGGGAATTTCTCCACCATCGGCCCCTCGAAGCGCTCGGAAATCGCTCGCTTGTTGGCTGATGGGACAGTCGATCCCAATTTCCTACCTCCCACCGGCAGCAACAGCTTGCGCGCGCTGGTCATCCAGCCGGACGGGAAAATTCTCACTGGCGGCTACCTCGTGGGATCCGGCGGCCCGGCACTCGCCCGACTTAATCCGGACGGCAGTCCGGACCCGGGGTTTGCAAGCGCTCTCGGGAGCTACGTGTATGCCTTGGACGTCCAGCCCGACGGGAAGATCCTCGCGGGCGGCAGCTTTTCCCGGCGGATCGCCCGGCTGACCTCCTCGGGTGCCACGGACACGACTTTCGATCCCGGCAGCGGCGCGAGCTCCACTGTCAACGTCGTCCATCTCCTACCCGACGGACGCATCCTGGTGGCCGGGAATTTCAGCTCCTTCAACGGAGTCCGCTCGAAAGCCATCATCCGCCTTCTGCCCAACGGCATGCCGGACCCCACCTTCGGAGTGACCGGCAGCGGCGTCTCCGGAGATGTGGACGCGCTGGCTGTGCAGCCTGACGGCTCGATCGTCATCGGCGGTTCGTTTTACTCGGTAAATGGCAACAACGCCTTGAAATACCTGGCCAGGCTCGGTCCGGACGGCGCGGTGGACACCGCTTTCGCACCCGCGCCGAATGCCGCCGTCGCCGCCATTGAAATCGCCGCCGACGGGCGCATCGCCATCGGCGGGGATTTCACGGCGATCGCCGGCTCGGCGCGCGATCGCGTCGCCCTGCTCCACGCGGACGGCGCGGTGGTGGCCGGTTTCAACACCCTCGGCGGTCCATCCGGCACCGTTAGCGCGCTGCTGCCGGAAGCGGATGGCGGCCTCTACATCGGCGGGTCGTTTGGAAACCTTGGCGGCATACCGCCGGCCTACATCGCCCGGCTTTACGGCGATGGCGGCGCGACCCGGCCGGCGATTTCCTCGATCGGTCCGGCCCTCGCAGCCGCTGGCGAAATCGTCACCATTTCCGGCTCGAATCTCGCGCTGCTGACCTCCGCGGAGTTCGCCGGTGGCGTCGCCGCAAGCATCCAGCCGGTTTCCGAAACGAGCGTCCGCGTCGTTGTTCCCGCCGGGGCGATGAGCGGGCCGATCGTCTTGAAAAACGCTTATGGGCAGGGGAGTTCCCGGACGATTTTCCGGCTTCGCGCCAGCCTGCTGCCGGTCCTCGATCCGCTCCCGCCCGGCACCGTTTCCCCCGGCCAGATCGTCACGATCACGGGGCGGAATTTCTTCGATGTCACCCAAGTCCGGATCGGCGTGGTCGCGGCGGCGTTCACCGTCGTTTCGGCTACGGAGATGACCTTCACCGTGCCGGAAAACGCCGTCACCGCGCGCGTCAATCTCACCAGCCCCGGCGGCATGGCGACCAGCACCGCCGACCTCGCCGTGACGAAAGCGCCGCCCGTCCTGACCAGCGCCGCGACCGCGTCCGGCACCGTCGGCGTAAATTTCCGCTTCACCCTCGCCGCCACGAAATCCCCGACCGGCTTCAGCGCCGCGCCGCTGCCCGCCGGGCTTGCGCTCGATCCGGCCAGCGGCGTGATTTCCGGCATCCCGACCGCTGCCGGCTCGTTCACCATCGCGATTTCCGCGACCAATTTCGGCGGCACGGCCAGCGGCTCACTGGCCATCACGATCGCCCTCCCGCCGCCGCCCGTGGTGGCTTCCGTCACGCCGGAATTCGTGGCGCCAGGCGGGAAATTCCTGATTTCCGGCAGTTACCTCACCCTCACGACCGGCGTCACCGTCGGCGGCGTTTCGGCGGATTTCACCCTGCTCTCAGATGGGAAAATCAGGGTCACACTGCCCGCCGGGGCCTCCGGGATCGTGGAAATCACGACAACCCAAGGCACCGCGACCGGCACGCGGCCCGTCGCTCTTTGGGATTTCCAAGACGGGGCACAAATCACCGGCATCGGCTCGAACGCCGCCGGCGAACGGGACGCACCCGCCGGGCTGACCGACGCCATCGCCATTTCCGCCGGCGGCTACCACAGCCTCGCGCTGCGGGCGGGCGGCGGCGTCATCGGCTGGGGCGGAAACTGGGCCGGCCAAGCCACGCCGCCCGCCGATCTCGCGCCCGCCACCGCCATTTCCGCCGGCGGATTCCACAGCCTCGCCCTCCAAGCCGACGGCACCATCGCCGCCTGGGGCCGGGACGATGAAGGCCAATGCTCCGGCGCGGCAGGTCTGAAGAAAATCGCCGCCATCGCCGCCGGTTCCTACCACAGTCTGGTCCTGCGGCGGAACGGCACCGTGGCCGCCTTTGGCTCCAATGCCATCGGCCAAACCAGCGTGCCACAAAGCTTGGGCGGCGTTATCGCCATCGCTGCCGGCGGGGATTTCTCGCTCGCGCTGAAATCCGACGGAACGATCGCCGCGTGGGGTGACAATTCGTTCGGCCAGACCAATGTGCCCGCTGCGGCGGCCGGCATTGTCGCCATTTCCGCCGGCCGAACCCACGCCGTGGCGTTGAAATCCGACGGCACTGTCGTCTGCTGGGGCGCGGACTGGGCCGGCCAATCCGCCCAACCCGCCGGACTTTCCGGCGTGGTGGAAATCTCCGCCGGCGCCGACCACACCACCGCCCGCCGCGCCGATGGCACCCTCGCCGCCTGGGGCGCGGACTGGTCCGGCCAAGCGACCATCCCTGCCGGCATCGCCGATGCCAGCGCGATTTCGTCCGACGGCGATCACACGCTTGTCCTCCGCAGCGCCGCGCCGGCGCAATCCCCCGCCCTGCTGGTCACCGGTGCGCCCGGCCAGCCATTGGTTTTCAATCCCTCAGTCACCAACGGTCCGTTCCAATTTTCCGCGGAAAACCTCCCCGCCGGCCTCGCCATCGACGCCGCCACCGGCGCGATTTCCGGCACGCCGGCCCGCGGCGGCGATTCGCTCGTCACCCTCGTCGCGCGCAACTCCAACGGCATTTCCCGGCAACCGATCCGCTTTTTCCCCGGACCCTACATCCTCGGCTGGGGCGAAGGACTGCCCGGCCCGATCCCGCAAAATCTCGGGATCGTCGTCAAAGTCGCCGCCGGTCCCGCCCACTGTCTGGCCCTCCGCGAAGATGGCACCGTCGCCGCCTGGGGCAGGGGCTATAACGGCGAAACCAGCGTTCCCGCCGGGCTGACCGGCGTCATCGACATCGCCGCGGGTCAATATTTCAGCCTCGCGCTCAAGTCCGACGGCACCGTCGTCGGCTGGGGATTTCTCCGGGACGGCCAGGTCCCGACTGTCAGGCCCAACACCGTGGCAACGGGCATCGTGTCCATCAGCGCGCGGGACGGCGCGGGCATCGGCCTGACCAGCGCGGGGCGGGTCGAAATCATCGTCGCCAGCAGCTACGGATTCGGCGCCCGATACGGCAGCGGGCTGACCGCGGCCGTGACGCCTGGCGAAACCTTCTTTTCCGCGGATCGATTTGCCGGACTCGACCGCGGCGGGTTTCTCACCGGCTACAAAACCTCCGGAGAAGTCAGCACCGCCGGGTTCTCCACATTGGCGGCATCCTCACCTCCGCTCCGGTCCACCAGTTCGGATTTCACGGTCTGGGCCATCCGGCCGGACGGCGCGCTTTATGAAATGCAGCCGGATTCGCGCTATGCCACGACCGTGATTCTGCGTCCCGAGACCCGCCAAGCGGTGGCGGCCGCCGGTGGCGATCAATTCGCACTCATCCGGAATGCCGATGGCAGCGCCGTCGCGCTCGCGCAAACCAGCAATCCCAACGACTACTATACCAGGACCGTTCCGCCCGCGCCATTTCCGGCGGGCGACTCGCTCGTCGATGTCACGGCCATCGCAGCGCAGGCCCGCTACGCCATCGCCGTGAAATCGCCGGCAGCCGTGCCGGACATCGTTTCCCTCCGCGTTTTGAGCGCCCGCCGCGGCCAGCCGTTTTCCCACCAGCTCGCCGCCGCCGGCCCGCCTGTCGCCTGGTCCGCCCCGCTGCTGCCCGCCGGTCTCTCGCTGAACGCCGCGACGGGGCAAATCTCCGGTTCGCCCACTGTTACCGGCATCGCCAATTTCCTCGTCATCGCCCGCCGGTCCGGTTCGATGCAAACTCAGGTCATAAGCCTGAAAACCACCTCCGGCTTCGCGCCGGTGGACCTCACTCTCAGCGCCGCCAGCCTCGCCGAGGATTTGCCCGCCGGGAGTCCGGTCGGCACGCTCGCCGCCGTGGATTTCACCTCGGGAGACACCTTCTCCTACGCCCTCGCCGCCGGTCCGGGATCGGCCAACAACGGGTTTTTCAAGATTTCCGGCAGCCAGCTTCAGACTTCCGCGCCGCTCGATTTCGAATCCCTCCCGCTCGCCTCCGTCCGCATCCGCGTCACCGATTCCGGCGGAAACGATTTCGAAAAGGTCTTCCAAATCCACATCGGCGACGTCGCCACGGACGATGACGACAAGGACGGCCTCACCCAAGCCGACGAGTTCGCGCTCGGCACCGATCCCCGGCTCCGCGATACCGATGGCGATGGCGCGTCCGATGGCCAGGAAATCGCCGCCGCTTCCGATCCGCTCTCCGCCGCCAGCCGCCCGGCGCGATATATCGCCTGCTGGGGCAGCAATACCTTCGGCCAGTGCGAAGTGCCGAACGACCTCGGACCTGTCATTGCCCTGGCCGCCGGAGATTATTTCACGCTGGCGCTCCAGAGTGACGGCACTGTCGCAGCTTGGGGATCGAATACCTCCGGCCAGTGCGACATCCCGCCGGACCTCTACGGGGTCGTCGCCGTCGCCGCCTCTTCCAACACCAGCTTCGCGCTTCGCTCCGATGGCACCGTCGCCGCATGGGGAGCGAATTTCAGCGACATCATTTCCACAGCGTCCGCCCTGACCGGAGTCATCGAAATTTCCGCCCGCGCGAACCAACTCGTGGCGCTCCGGACGGATGGCTCCGTGATGGTACTCGGCTACGACTCCTACAACATCTTCGACATTCCGCCCGCCGCCGCCGGTTCCGTCCGCATCGCCGCCGGGGACGGATACGTCCTCGCCATCAACCGCGACGGCGGGACTGTCGGCTGGGGCGAGGATTATCTGGAGAAATCGTCCGGACCCGGCCTCTACGAAAACATTGTCGATATCGCCGCCAGCGGCTACGGCAGCCTCGCCCTCGACACCGCAGGGAAGGTCCGCTTCTGGGGCGGGAATATCAGCGATGCCGGTGCCGCACTTCGCGAACTCGGACCTGCGACGGTGATCGCCGCCGGCAATTTCAATGGCCTGGCGCTCAACTCCGCCGGCCGGGTCGTGGTGTGGGGTTCGAACACCTACGGCCAGCGCAACGTCCCCGCCGGCCTCGGTCCCGTCCGCGCAATCGCCGGGGCCTACCACGTCTCCGCCCTCGTCAGCGAGGAACCGCTCGGCCGATTCGCCACCGCTTCCATCGACGCGATCGCCGGCCTGCCCTTCGTCCGCCAGCTCGCCTGGTCGGGAAATACCGCCGATTTCCGCGCGGATTTCCTCCCTCCCGGCATCGCCTTCGACGCCGGCACCGCCACGCTTACCGGCACTCCGCAATCCAGCGGTATCTTCAACATCCGCGTCACTGCGGAGAATGGATTCCAGCATGTCAGCCAGATCGTCCAACTGCGGATCGAGGCCACGCGCCGCTTCGAAGAATGGGCAGCCGTCCATTTCCCCACCGCCGGTCCGCGCGGAAATCCCCTTGCCGACCCCGATTCCGACGGCGTCCCGAACCTCCTCGAATACGCGCTTCACCGCGATCCCCTCGCCGCTGATTCCACTCCCGCCGCAGTCGGGTCCACCATTTCCACCGGCGGCACGGCCCACCTCGCCCTCACTTACGAACGCCTCACCGACGCCCCGGATCTCCAATTCACCGTCGAGGTTTCCGGCGATCTCACCCATTGGCAATCTGCCACCACGGCTGTTTCCGTGGTCCCCTACGGCGACACGGAAACCGTAACCGTCCGCGACAATGCCCCCGTCTCCCCCGGCCCCAGGTTCATGCGCCTGCGGGTGGCAAACCGCATCGGGAGCGGCGCCGATTAGAAATGCCCGGCGCCTTCACTTCGGCGCCGACCATTCCGCCGGCTTCGGGTCGCTGACTTCGAGCGGCGCGGTATCCGCAAATTTCTGCTGCTGCTTGTGGAGCAATGTCATCATTTCGCCAACCTTCGCCACGTGCGCCGGATCGTCCGCGAGGTTGTGCATCTCCTGCGGATCGCTTTGCAGATCGAAGAGCTGCGTCTTGTCCACCAGCGGATAGCGAATGAGCTTCCAGCGCTCATCGCGCACCCCGCGCTGCACATTTCTGTAAGCAAACATCAACTCGTGGCGCGCGGGTTTCGCGGGATCGTGCAGCACTTCGCTGAGATTGAGGCCTTCACTTGCCGGCAGTGATGGGACGCCGCACATCGCGCCCAGTGTCGGCAGCACATCGAAGAGATAGCACATCGCGTCGGTCCTTTTGTCCGCGGGAATGCCCGGCCCGGCGAAGATGAGCGGCACGCGCACGGAATCGTACTCATAGACGTTTTGCTTGCCGATCAATCCGTGACTGCCACGCGCCACGCCCGAGTCGGAACTGAAAACGATGATTGTATTTTTCGCATGCGGAGATGCGTCGAGCGCGTCGAGCACGCGGCCAATCTGCGCATCGAGATACGAGATGTAGCGGTAGTAATCGGCAAGCATCGCGCGCACTTTTTCCGGCTGCCGCGGCCATGGCAGGAGCTTTTCGTCGCGGATCGTCATTTCGCCGTTGTCCCACGGATGCTGCGGGAGAAAATTGGGTGGCAGGGGGATTTTCCCGGGATCATACATGATTGGGAAATCCTCCGGTACAATGTGCGGATCGTGCGGCGCATCGAACGGCAGATAGAGAAAAAACGGCCCGCCCTTGTGTTCGCGAATGAAGCGCGAAGCCTCATCAGCAAAGGCCGCGCACGCATGCTGCGGGCTGAGTTCCGGCTTGGTTAGTTTTCCATCCGCGAGATTGCTGAGCCATGCCTTCGACGGATTGGTCATGCCGCCCGCGAAGATCGCACGGCCTTGCTGAAAGCTCGCGATGAGCGATGGCACACCATTGTGCCATTTTCCGCTGACGAAAGTAGTGTAACCCGCGAGTCCGAATGCCGCTGGCCACGTTTCGTGATCGATCAGTTTTTCATCGACCCGAAACAGCGAGCGACCCGAGAGCAGCATTGCCCGCGATGGCACGCAGGTCGCGCCTTGCAACCCGCCCATCATGTAGGCGCGGTTGAACGACACGCCGCGACGCACGAGCCGATCCATGTTAGGCGTCCGGATGATCGGATTGCCTAGCGCCGCGATGGTATCCGCGCGCTGGTCGTCGGTGAAAATCATCAGGACATTCGGCTGCGCAAAAAGCGCGGTGCTGAACGCGCAGAGCAAAAGACTGGTTAGTACGTGTTTCATGAGGATGTTGCGCGCTGCCGGGCGTGGAAGGTGCGGGAGCCAGGGAACCCGATTGACATGACGCGCGGGGAACCTGGGCGTGATCCGCCTCCGCGCCATTCTTTACAGGCATCTTCCCCGTGAGCATCGCTGCGCGACTCTGTGCACAAGCTGGCGATTAGTCCAAAAAAATGATATCATCGGAGAGGAAGTCGAAGATGTTCGGTTACGCGGCGGCTGCACTGGTGGGCAAAGCCAGAAGGGCCAAAGCCAGGGTGGCACATAGCAGTATCGAGGCTGCGGGTGGGAACTTCATTGCGGCACGAGTTTGGTTAGCACTGATATCAATGAACGAGGGAGGTTGACTCTACTTATTGCCCTTCTTCTTGCCTCCTTTGTGTTGGTGCTTTTTAGCTTCGCGCTCCGTCGCGTCGCCCCGATCACCCTGCTGTCTCATCCAGGCATCCAGTTGCGCACGCAGTCTGGTAATGGTTCCGGCGTTCTCCGGGAGCGTCGCGACATTGGTCAGCTCCCACGGGTCCGCCTGCA
This sequence comes from Verrucomicrobiales bacterium, assembly GCA_038235225.1. Lineage (GTDB taxonomy): Bacteria > Verrucomicrobiota > Verrucomicrobiia > Verrucomicrobiales > Akkermansiaceae > Luteolibacter. Next base: position 10,937 of record JBBSUD010000088.1, on the reverse strand, counting down.
AATCGTAGAGTTCCAACGCGGGACGCTTTGTGTAGAAAGCAGACTGCTCACGGGCGAATGTGTCACCGGCCTCGCCCTTTTTGCGCCACGACTTGAGGATCGGGCCATCGGAGATCGCATTGCTAAAGGTCGACTCGGGTTCGAGGTTCACGATGAGCTTCCAGCGGGAGTCGCGCACGGCCCGCGTGCCGTAAGCCCCCGGCCCCCGGATGATGCCCCTCGCCGTATGCTCCGCAAAGACGTAGTCCCGGAGATGATCGGTCTGGCCGGTCAGCACGCTGAGCATGCTGCGTCCGTCGAAGCCGCGCTGTCCGTTCGCGTCGGGACGACCTGTGTCGATCCTGGCCGGGTCGCCGCCAGCCGCCTCGATCAGCGTGGGCGCGATATCGACATACTGCACCAGCGCGGCATTCTCAGTGCCGGGTGTGATTTTGCCCGGCCAGCGCGCGATGGCGGCGACGCGGATGCCGGGATCGTAGAGCGTCCATTTCCCATGCGGGACGCTGCTGCCTTGTTCGCTGACGAACATCAAGAGCGTGTTCCCGGCGAGGCCGTTCTTTTCAAGCAGGTGCATCACGGCACCGACCTGCGCGTCCATCAGCGTGACCTCCGCATAGTATTTCGCCAGCGCCTGACGCGTTTCCGGCGTGTCCACCAGATACGGAGGCAGCTTCACGGCGGCGGCCGTGTAGGCCGACTGGTCGCCCTTGGTCCACGGCGAGTGCGGTTCGTGAGTGGCGATGTACGCGCAGAACGGGCGCGCCTTGTCCGCGGCGATGAAGCGCCCGAGCCCGTCCGTGTCCAGCGCACCGTCGCCTGCATCCTCGCCCTTGCCGCCGCCGGCTTCCCCTTTCATCGGCACCATCATGTCGAAAGGATAACTCTCGGGCGGGCCGAAATGAGTCTTGCCGATGCAGGCGGTGCGGTATCCGAGCGCCTTGAGGTAATGCGGCAGACTCCGGGTGCCGTCCTCGACCACGGCATGATTCGGATAAGCGCCGCTACGCACCGGATATATGCCCGTCAATAGCGCCTGTCGTGTCGGCGAACAGACCGACGCGGGTGAGAAAAAGCCAGTCAGCTTCAACCCTTCGCTGGCGAGCTTGTCGAGGTTTGGCGTTTTCGCCACCGTCGGCCCGCCGAAGCAGGCCACGTCATGCCAGGTCAGATCGTCGGCAATGAAGATGACGATGTTAGGTTTGGCCGACGGCGCATCGGCGGCGTGCAGCGCGGCCAGCGGAGCAAGCAGTAATAAGGCGAAAGTGACAGTGATGCGCGACGTGGTTGTCATTTTAGTTAGGAGCGTTTTTGTCTGAGCCAGCGCGCCAAAGTGCTGTGCAATACTCGTCACCGGTCATTGTCTGGTTGAATAACACCAGGCGAATGGCTCCTCGATCGCCTCTTGGGCGGCGATCAGAGAAACGGATTTTACCGATTTTTCTGTTTCCTGCGCTTTTTTGGCTGGGGGTCGGTATTAGGCGTCGGCATGAGCGCGCCGACTTCCTTGCGCCAGGCGACGAGCTTCGCGTGGAGCTCTTTCACCTTGTCCGGCTGCTGCGCGGCGAGGTCGTTCTTTTCGCCGAGGTCCTGCGCGATGTTATAGAGTTCGAGCGCGCCATCCTCATACCACTCGATCAGCTTCCAATCGCCGTCGCGGATCACGCCATTCGGCGCGCCGCCTTGATTTGCATAATGGGGATAGTGCCAGAACAGCGCCTTGCCGCGAGACATCGTCTCGCCTTTCAGCAGCGGCAGGAAACTCACGCCATCGAGGTGCTGCGCGGGCTTCAGGGGCTGGCCCGCGAGCTCCAGCAGTGTGGGGTAGAAGTCGGTGCTGATGACCGGCGCATCGCAGGTCGTGCCGAGCTTCGTCACGCCCGGCGCGACGACGATCAACGGCTCGCGCACGCCGCCTTCGTAGGGCCAGCCTTTCCCGCCGCGCAGCGGGAGATTCGAGGTGGGCCAGCCTTCCGCGGTCGAGAGCCCGCCGTTGTCGGACATGAAAACAACGATCGTCTTTTCGTCGAGGCCGTTCTCTTTCAGCGCTGCGAGCACGCGGCCGATGCCGGCGTCGAGTTGTTCCAGCATCGCGGCATAAGCCGGGACATTTTGCACTTGCCGCACCTTGTTCGCGCGCTCCTTGCCCCAAGAATCAGGAGGCGCGCTTTTGGACTTCGCCACATACTTCGCCACCAGATCGGGACGCCCGCCGATGGGCACATGCACCGCAAGGAAAGGAAGGTAGGCAAAGAATGGCTGATCCTTGTGTTCGCCGATGAACTTCACCGCTTCATTGGCGATGCGATCCGTGGTCTTCGGATCATCCTTCCGATCCGGCAAGGGTGTGTCCGACTGCGGATAGAAGAATTGCTTTTTGCCCTGCAAATCCGTCGGGAATCCTTGCGCGCCAGGATAAAACTCGCCATCGCCGAGATGCCACTTGCCCGCGAAAAACGTCGCGTAGCCCGCATCCCGCATCGATTCCGCGATGGTCACTTCCTCCAACGGCAGATGATCCGCATTCGGCGCGGACTTGAGTTTCCCCGACTTCAGGCCGGGGATGAAATTCGTGATGCCGAAACGTGGCGGATATTTCCCCGTCATAATGCTCCCTCGCGTCGGCGAGCACACGCAGCACGCGGCGTAGCCTTGCGTGAATTTCATCCCGCGCTTCGCAAGCCCGTCGATATTCGGCGTCTCGTAAAAAGTCTTCGGGTTGTAACAGCCCACATCCATATAACCGAGATCGTCGGCGAGGATGAAGATGATGTTCGGCTTTGCGGGAGCGGTTTCCGCAGAGCGTAGCACCGTGAATGGAGTCAGCAGGAATGCGAGAATTGCGATGGTGGATTTCATTTTTTATTGTTCCTTCTTTTCACTCAAAAACTTCCGAACTCCGGTGCCTCTTTAAACTTCCAACGATCGCTCATTTAACTTCCTATTTTTTCGAAGCTAGGAAGTGGACGAGCGCGGCGAATTCATCGAGCGAGAGAGCGTTGGCGAGTCCCTCGGGCATCATGGAATTCGGCAGATGATCTTCCTTTTTGACATCCGCCGTGGCGACGGTGCTAACGGCACCGGTCAGGTCGCGCAGCACGATTTTGTCGGCCGTGGTCTCGGTTGCGAAGCCGGTGCGGACACTGCCGTCTTTCATCGTTAGCATGACCGTCTGGAAACCCTGCGAGATGCTGTCGCTGGGACGAAGGATCGCGGTGGCGATTTGGTCGGGATTCATGATGGAACCGATCTGGCCCATGAACGGTCCGAGCGCCGCACCGCCCGGCTCCAATGCGTGGCAGGTGACGCAGCCTTGCTGGGTGAATAGCTTCTTTCCGAGAGCGGGGTTGGGCTTGAGCTGGTCCATTGCGAGAATCACGTCCTCGATCGGAGTTGTAGCGACGGCACCTTTCTTTGAAGCAATTTTTGCCAGATCCACCGTGGGTATTGTTTCCGCAGTGTCCTCAGTTTGCAGTGTGCCGAGTTTTGCCAGGCCGAGCCGCTGCGAATCGTTGAGTCCGGCGAGGAAATCACGTTGGTTCGGATTGGCGACTTCCGCTTCGAGCGCGGCGGCGATGCGCGGGGATGCGGACCAGGTGACCGGCTTGTAGTAGGGGCCGCGGGAGTCGGGCCGCGTGGTCCACCACCACGAGCCGTCGAATGGCGCTTCCTGCTGGTAGAGCCGCGCGAGTGTCGTGAGGAGCTTCGCGCGTTGTGCGGGCACGGTTGCACGTTTCAGATGATCTAGCAGACCGTCCACGGCTGCTTCCTCGTGAAGACCGGAAAGCACCCATAATGCAAGATCCTCGGATGGTGTGCCAATCGCCGCGAAACAGTCGCCGGTCGCGCGCAGCCGCATCAATGCGTGCGCTGCGAGGTGAGGCAGGATGATCCCGGAATTTGGCGTCGCGTGGCGCGGCGCGGATGTCGCCGCGATTTTCTCGCCGGAGCGGCCCGTCGAAGCGAAGAAATCGACCGATAATTCTTTGTCATCGCTGGCTTTACCGAGTTGCGCGTTGAAGGTAACCGCACCCGCCGGAACGGTGTAAACGACGATGCCCGGTCCGCTGACGATCACACCGCCGCCGGCGTTCTTCCCTTTACCTTTGCGTTTTCCCTTAACCTTCGGCGTCGCGGCTTCCGCGGTTGCGATGCCTGCGGATGGTTTCAGGTCCGCAAGGAGGATTGATTTTCCCCCGGCGATCTTGAATGCCGCATTGAGCAATGCGACCGGCGCAGGCTCTTTAGGGTTGTTGGTTGAGATCATGTGAAAGCGCAATTCCTGGCCGGGCTTCACAGCGAGCGTGACCTTGCCGGCGCGTCCGTTTTTGATCGTCATCTTTTCCGTGGCGGCACTGCTTTCGGCATCCGACGGCTTCGTGAAAGGCACAGCGAGCAGAGCCGGTGCGGCCTTCAAATCGCCCAATCTTCCGAGCGCGATCGCCGCCGCCGCCCGCTGGCGCGGCGTGCCGTTCTTCAAAGCGCTTACAAAAGTTTCCAGAGGCAGGCCCGCATTTTTCAATCGAGGCAAGCGGTCCGTCGCAGCACGCAGAGAGAACTCACGCAGCGCTTCGTCCGGGGCAAAGACAAGCAGCGCTTTCGGGTCCGTCTCGATTTGCGCGAGCGTGTAAAGCGCGGCAACCCGCGACTCCAACGGGAGCGTTTTGTTTTTAATCAATCCGGTCAACGCGGGCTTCACCGCCGCAGCTTCCGCGGGGCGAGCGAGAATTTCCTGCTGCGCATAAAAGCGCGTGGTCGCACTCGGTGAGGCGAGCGCCTCGACAAGCGCCGCAGTCTTGAATTTTCCAAATTCCGGCAGTTCGCGCGGCTTCCATCCCTTCGGCGTGATGCGCACGATATATCCTTTTTTCGCATCGCCTTTATACCCCGCGCCGTCCCAAGCGCTGACAAACATTTGCCCCGACGGATCCACGTCCAGATCGGTGACCTGTGAGATCTGCGCGAAAACTTCGGGCTTCTGCGTGAAGCTCGGACCGTCTCGCGTGAGCCGGTGTAAAAAGATCGCTTTGCGGCCCCAGTCGGCCATCAAAGGCTGATTGTTGTAATGCGCCGGCCACGTCGGCTCGGAAAGGAAGTACGAACCCACACCCGAACCACCGCCGAGATCTTCGAGAGCTGGAATGATCTCGGTTGCAAAGTTTTTGAACAGCCGCGGATAGCCATATTCGCCCGACTGGATGTGATGCAAAAATCTCACATTCCAGCCGCCCCCGTCATTGGTGTTGCCGCGTGTGAAGCAGTTCATGAACGGATCGATTGCCACGTCGTAAATGTTGCGTGTGCCAGTGGTGAACATTTCCAGTTCCGTGCCGTCCGGTCGCACCCGCGCGATGCCGCCGCCGAGCAGCGTGAGCTTCGTTCCGTCCGTGCCGGTGGCGTCGGCAAATCCGAAGTCACCAACCGCGATATAAATCCAGCCATCGATCCCCATGCGGATGCCATTCGTGGCGTGATCGGTGCCGCGTTCATTGAGCGATTTCGCCGAGCAGATGCCTTTCACCAGCACCTTCGCCGGACCGTCCGCCACACCGTCGCCATTCGTATCCTCAAGCATCGCAAGGTCCATCCCGGTGGCTTTGCCGTCGCTGGCGAAAGCCGTGTGCAGCACATATACTTTCGACCCCACCGCGATGAGACCGCGCGGATTATCAATTTCCGCAAACACGGTGCGTGCATCCGCCACTCCATCGTGATCCTTGTCCACCAGCTTCACGATCCGCCCCTTGCCCGGACCTCTGCCGAGCGAACCATTAAGATCCACGCCCGCATAAACCTCTCCTTGCGCGGAAACGCATAAACAGGCTGGGCACGGTGCCATATCCGGTCCGGAAAAGCGTTTCATCTCGAGATCCGCAGGCACGGAATCGGCATGTGCGATGGAGTGTGCGCAAAGAAGTGCGACGATGGCGAGGGACCGCGGGAGTTTCGAATGGATCATGAAATGTTAAGAGTTTGGTGAAGGGTGCGTTTCGCGTTTCCTCTCCGACTATTTGCCGCTCGGGCCGTAACCTTCCGCAGGGCTGCCGTCTTCCTTCAGATGCCCGGTGGCCCAGAGGACGCCTCGTGTGACCAGATCAAGATAGCGCGGATCTTCCACGGTTTCGTTGTTATGCCCGATCGTGGTGCTGAATACGCGGGTCTTTTTCGGCCCGTAAAGATTCGTCCAAACGACGACGGACTCGGCCTCTGCCTGCCCCTTGCCTTTCTTTTTTCCGCCCGCCGCCTTGCCCTTGGCCGCCTGCGTTTGAGTGCCCTTCGCGAGTGGCTGGGCGGTCAGGATGCTGATGTTGTTGTAGAGCTCTTCGCCCACCGTCTTCCAATCTTCAAGTCCGGCGGTGATAGGTGAGGCCTTGTCGGTGAAATGAATATTGATGGGAATATGCTTGCCGTGGTGGGTCGATTGCAAGCCGATGTATTCATACCAATGCGAGTTGTCCGCACCGACGGGAACGGGCTTTTGAAAAGCGCCAAACCGGTAGCTGTGCATCGCACAGTGGAGGTTTACCGCCGGAATGCCATCTTCCCGGTGCGGCTTGAGCACTCCATCGATGATCGCCAGATCCGTGATGCCCGCGGCACATTCGTCGTGAATCACGAGGTCGAAGCCGGTCGCGTAATCCGGATTGCCATAGATCGGGAACTGGGGTTTCACGTTTGAATCTTCGGAATGAATCTGTGTGATTTCGAGATTCGCGCGGGCTTCGAGACCTTTTTTCAGGATATCTTTCTGCGCGCCATAATCATGACAGCAGCCGCCTGTGATCAGCATGACTTTGAGCGGCTTCGGCGCTTCAGCCTGGAGTGTGGAGATCAACGCGAGCGCAACAGCGCCAACGGTGGTGAGAGACAGATTCTTCATTGCTTTTGATTTCATAAGTAGAGTTGGATGGTTTCCGCGTGTTTGGATTTTACTGGGTTGCGATCAAGGCTTGGCATCGGAAAGAGGAACGCTGCGCTTCGAGGCACGGATTTGGTGGTAGGATTTCTCCATGCGCTGCACGCGCTCCGCTTGTGCAGGTTCGGCGATGAGATTTTCCGCTTCGCTCAGGTCCATATTCAAATCGTAGAGCGCTACGGGGCTGTCCGCAATGTCTGTCACGAGCTTCCAATCGCCCTCGTAGAGCGCGTGGGCCATGCCATCGCTGGCGACGCCTTTTTTCTTGTGTCTGCGCTTCCCGGATTTGCCGCCGCCGGAGTCGGGCTCTTTGCCGAAGAGTTCGGCGGTGTCGCGTTTCAACTCCTTGCCGGTGAGTGGGCCGCCCTTGATGCCGCCGTCGTCGAAGGCATCGCGACCGGGGGCGGATTGGACGAGCAAGGTCTCGCGCACGGGTTGCGTGTCGCCACGATTTCCGGTCAGGACGGGCAGGAGGCTGACGGCGTCGAGGCATTGGTCGGCAGGAATCTTGACGCCCGCGAGTTCGAGCGAGGTCGCCACGATGTCGTGCGCGCAGACGACCTGGTTGCGGACGGTGTCGGAGGGGATTTTCCCAGGCCAGCGCACGAGGAAAGGCACGCGGTGGCCGCCTTCGGGCATGAATGCCTTCATGCCGCGCAGACCACCGACCGCGTCGTGGCCGAGATGCTGTTCGGCGGGGATGCCGCCGTTGTCGCTGGTGAAGCAGATGAGCGTGTCCGCCAGCAGGCCGCGCTTTTCGAGCATTTCCACCAGCTTGCCGAGCAGCACATCCGTCTCCAGCACCATGTCTGTGTGGGCATTCATCTTTGTCTGACCCTTCAAGGCGATGCCGCGAATCTCATCCGCAGGTCCGTACGGCGCATGCGCTCCATCGGTGCAGAAGTGCATGAAGAATGGCGCTGGATTGCCGGACTGCTTGTTTTTCGCGGTCACATCGTCGAGAAACTTCTCCGCCGCGTCTAGCAGACGATCGCCCACCTTCGTCTTGTCCCAGTCGGGATCGGTGTAGTTCGAGCCCGCGCCACCTTTCTTTCCCTTGAGTTTCACCAGCTTGTCCGCGCCACAAGTCGGCAGTTCATTTTCCAAAAACAGGTAGGGCGTGCTCTGATGCCCGCGCGGGATGATGAACGAGTAATCGAATCCCCAGCGCTTCGGCCCATCGGTCATCGGCTGGGTGAAGTCCGGTTTGCCATCCTTCTCCGCGTGCAATCCGCCGATGCCCGACTTGCCAAACATCGCGGTGCGATAGCCTGCCTGCTGGAGAAAATTGGCAACGGATTTTTGTCCTTCGCGAAATTGCGCTGGCACATTGAAACCCCAAGTGCCGCCCGCCTCGCGGCCGCGCCACGGGAAGTTGCCGGTGAGCATCGAGTAGCGGGTTGGCGCGCAGAGCGCTGCGGGCGTGTGTGCATTCGTGAAGCGCATCCCTTCGCGTGCCAACCGGTCCACATTTGGTGAGGGGATTTTCCCCTGCGGGTTGTAGCACTGGTAGTCGCCCCAGCCTACGTCATCGGTCAGGATGACGAGGATGTTTGGCTTCGACTCAGCGGCGGTCAGCACATGACCGGCGAGGAAGATTAATGTGCTGATGAGAATGCGTGTGTACGTCATGATTAGGTTTTAGTTATGCCAAGTAGGAAAGAAATTTAACCGCAGATGAACGCAGATAGACGCAGATGAAGAATCGATTAGGGGGGAGCTTGTGTTGATGAGTGGAAATGACCTCACTTGCCCTTTTTTCCCCGCAGCGGGTTTTTCTCCTTTTTGGGTTTCCATGAGCCGTCGGCAGTTGGTTCGAGACCTTGGTCTTTCGTCGAGACGATCCAATGGAGGAGCTGCTTTTTCAGCGTCTCCTTGATTTCCTGATGGTCGCCGGAAGTCGCGAGGTTCTTGAGTTCCCACGGATCCGTTTCCAGATCGTAGAGTTGCTCTATCTCCTTTTTCGGCTGGAAGAAGTAGGCTTGCTCCGGCGTCAGTTTTCCTGCCCGATTCATTTCCCGAAGTTGGGGAAGGATGGGGCGGACGTTTGGCAGATCCAAATACTTTTGTCCGGCGTCATAGGGCACTTCGGACATGAAGTTGTAGATGTATTTATAACGCGGGCCGACGATCGTCCGGCTGCAATCGACGACTTCATCCCAGCGATCCCGTGCGCAGAAAATAGATTCGTTTGGGTGATAGTTGGGGTTCGCGAGGAATGCCTGGCCTTGCATCTGGGATGGCAGAGGGATTCCTGCCAGGGCGAGGATGGTGGCGGTCAGGTCGATCCCGGAAACAAGGTCATTGACGACCAGGCCTTTTTCAATGCCCCGGCCCCAGATGATCATGGGGCACTTGATGCCATCCTCAAACAGATAGCCCTTGCCACGGACCTGGCAGCGTCCGTTGTCGCCGATCCAGATGATGACGGTGTTAGCCAACTCGCCGCGTTTCTCCAAGTCCGCAATGATTTGACTCGTTTCCACGTCTGCTTGCTCGATCTGGTCGAGGTAGGTGGCGTAATCCAAGCGGACTTCCGGGGTGTCGGGAAGATAGGGTGGGATTTCCACCGCAGCGGTATCAACCGGATTCGGCTTGCCGGATCGCAAGGTTTGCCAACGTCGGTTGTTGGCTTCGCGGTGGGTCACCTGGAGCTGGATCTGCTGGAAGAACGGCTGTCCCGGTTGGCGTTTCGCCTTCTTTTCAAATAGTGGCTCATCCAACTTCACATTGATATCGGTCTTGCTGCTCTTTCGTTCGATGGCCTTGGATCCGAGCAGATTCACATATCCGGCCTCGCTCAAATAGTGAGTCAGGTAGTGAAGCCCGGGTGCCCCCTGAACACTGCTGCGGTGATTCTGACCATTGGTGGTGGTCTGATACATCCCGAGCATCATGGCTGTGCGGCTTGGAGAGCAGATCGGAGAGTTTGTGTAGAAGCGGTTGTAGCGCACACCCTCCTTGGCCATCCGGTCGAGGGTGGGTGTCCGGACGCCCTTGGTGCCGTAGCAGGCGAGGTCATTGCCGATGTCCTCCGCCATGATGAGCACGATGTTGGGATGTTCGGACGCGGGTGCCGGGGCGGCGATGAGGGCCGTCCCACTCAGAATGGCAGTTCCGACCAGCCCGGTGAGGAGGCAGCGGGACCAGCGGAGTATCAAGGATTCTCGGTGAAGGATTTTCATTTGCTTGCCAGTGAAGTTGCCGCCGGGTGTCGGGGTCTGACATTGTTTTCAAGAAATCTGTCAGGATAGACCGGATCGCGGCAACTTACCGGTAGATGAACGACTCAGAAGAAGAGCAAGTGCTGCAGCGCGTGATGGGAATGAGGGCGTCCCTATTCTCGTTTCTCACGATGCTGCTGCCACCGCAGGCGGATGTGGAAACGGTGTTTCAGGAGGTCGTGTTGGCAGTGTGGCGGGCGGTGAAACAGGGCGGCGTGGAGAATTTCGAGGCGTTCGCCTATGGGGTGGCGAAGAATCAGGCGAAGCAATGTCTGCGGAAAATGGGGCGGGACCGGCTGGTGTTGTGCGATGGTCCGGTGCTGGAACATCTCGCGTCTGAGTGGAGCAGGGAGGTCGGATTCGGCGGTGCCTACGAAAGACAGCATGCCCTGCGGAATTGTCTGGCGAAGATGAAGGACCAGGACCGGCTGCGACTGAACGCGCACTACGCCGATGGCCAGACGATCCGCTCGCTGGCGGAAGACGAGGCGCGCAGCGAGTGGTCGCTGCAACAGATTTTTCACCGACTCCGCGTGAAACTGAAGGAGTGCATTGACCGTCAGATGACGGGGGAAGGAGGTCTCGCATGATGACGCCGCACGATTTGATGATCCGTTATTTCGACGGACAGCTCACGGATGAGGAAGTGCGCGAATTGCAATCCGCGCTTTTAACGGATACTGCGCGGAGCCGGGAATTCGTGGCGTCGGCGGAAATCCACGGGAGGCTGAAAAGTGAACTGGCGGCTGGGAATGTGGTTCGGATGCCCGCCGCGCGTCATTCTAACCGTTGGGGGCCGT
>JBBSUD010000087.1:0-25858 GCA_038235225.1 Verrucomicrobiales bacterium | reverse complement strand
GAGGTGGAACCGAGTGCCGCCACGATGGGAAGCATGTGGGCGCTCAGGAGCGGGCTTCGGCCCGTTTCCTCACGCGGGCTTGTCCCGCGTCTGTGCGGAACCGCCGTGTACGGACCCGTACGCACGGTGGTGTGGGACCCGTGGCTGGCTCTCCGAGTCAGTCACGGGAACCCGATTCGGCTCCAAATCTTTCTAGTCTTTAAGATCCTTCATTAGTGCGTCCAGCATCTCCTTAGATTCTTGTGTGTGAGTAGTTTCTGTTATGGTGAAGCCTGAAGTCGTTCGGCGCGCTTCTACACGGTGATAGAGTCCTGCTTCATCGGTAAACTCATAAGATCCTCCCTTCTCCGTCGCCTTCGAAAACATCTTGGAAGCCTTCATCAGCTCTCCCCAAATGCTCCCTTTTTTCTTACTTCGTTTCGAGGTGTTGCCCGACGACCCACTCGAATCCGACTCGGACAAGAGTTGTGAATCGCCAATTGGTGTAGGCAGTGTAACATCAACCTCAGGGGCCGGGTGATAGTCCGGGTTGAATGCAACGCCCTTGCCGACTGTATCCATAAGATCGCCCGGCTGTCCTTCGGTTGATAGCGTCCATTCCGTCTTGCAGTATCGGCAAACCCATACGTCACCAATATTCCGGCTTTTGGGCCAATGAATGATGTTCCCACAGTCGCAGTAGTGTGTGAGGTGTTGCGCCATGATCGTTAGGCTTCAATCTTTCCGAGTGTCCGAAGATCGCTTTGACCGAACAAGGGAACCTTCAGTTCTTCTCCGCAGTGTATGCAGGTCGATCGCTCAGGACCGCATCCCTTTCCACTGGATAAAAATTCCGACTTCCAGCACCACTTGCCGCCACACTTCCTGCATTGATTAATGGTGTAACCTACTTCTGTGTTCCCACATTCGGGACATTTATGGAATTTCATGATTTCTTGTCTTTCATTTTCTGCCGAACGTTTGATGTGCGCCCACCGGCGCGATTGAAGGGATGTTGAAGTGAAATTGAAAAGCTTATGGCCGGTTGGTGCGTCACGACTTGTTAGCCTTTCTTCATTACGTATTCTCTTCCTTTTTGTTCGATGGAATACTGCTCCGGAACGCCTTCATAGATGTCTTCGTCGATACCAAATCCTACCATTCCTTCGTCAAAGCTAATATACTTCAACTTCAATAATGCTCCCAAATGAAACTTAGCAACACTGCTCGCCATTGAAAACTTCCGCATTATCGTATCCAATGTCATTGCTTCTCCCGACTCAAAGAGGAAGTTGAGGACCTCTTCAGTTGGATCTTCAAGCCGCTCAGTGACCGGATTACGCTTATTCAGTTGCGATCTCAGGTCCGTAATCAAAGAATCCTTGTCGCGAAGTTCGAGTCGCTGTGCTTCCAACTTCGAAATGAGAACGACACGCTCATCACGGAGACTGGTCGCCTCGTCGAGGAGTCCGTCGAGCTTGAGGCGGAGGTTAGCGCTCTCTTGCTTGGTAAGGGAGATCTCAGCGTCTTTCATCTTCCCGGAGAGCATGTCTCCAAACAGGCTGCGGATATCGTCTAGCATATTGGTCTTATTTCTTTGGCTGTGTCTCGTCTTGTGAGCCTCTTCATTCTTCGACGATTCTCTGACGTGTTCCTGTCCGGCCTTTGCCCTTCGACCAAAGTTCGTGGGAACGCCGAACGTAGAAAAGAAGAGCGTCCATCTGCGTGACATTCTCTACGTAGCACTTGGAGTAACTTCCGTATCGGACACTCTCAAGCGGAAGATGCTTCATCTCAGCGAATTCTGATGGCCGCCCTCGAACGTATGCGACAATGTGATGCTTTCTTTTGTAGTGGAAGGTGAGAGCAAGAAAGTTGGGATCATAGGTCCACTGTGTCTCACTCTTGACGAAATGCCCCGGCTCAAGATCACTGATGAAATCGATTAAGACTATGAAGGAATCGAAGAGTTCAGGAAAGTTCTCAAGTTCGCTGTGTAGGTCGGAAATGCTCACCGCTAGTTGGGGCTACGTAGGAAAAGAATATCTTGAGTCCATTCGGCGTCTTGAATCGCACGAATTCGATCCTGCTCCGCCCAGCGTCTTCGGGCGTCTTCTTGGGCAATGCCCATCTGCATATAGTCCTGCATAGTACCCTGTGCTGGCGCCACCTGATAAGGCTGAATATACGGACTCACTTGGTAGTTGTTGGTAGCAGTCGGATAACCGTATCCATACGAAACCTGCTGTCGAACCTTCTTTGTCCGTTGAATATCAATTAATGCAGTGTCCGCACCCTTGCTCATCGCAAGATTCTTAATGCTGTCGGTGTAATACGTAGGGCCAAATACCTTCACAGTCCCGACTATCTTCCACCCCTGATTCTTGATGAGTGGCGCAAACCTGCGTGCAAGATCCATCTTCTGCTGCTCCGACTGCGAGACGTAAATTGCTACGGTTTTGGTTTGTTTAAGGCCATTCGTAATCGGGATGTAGGAATTGCCGTAGTTGCCAGTGCTGACGCTTCCGCACGATGTCAGGCAGCAGGCTAGTGCAAGTATCGAGATGGTTTTCATTTCTTGGCTAACAGTTTTGTTCAATGACTCGTTGGTTTAACAATTGTTCACCGCACCGTTCGTTGTTTCAGGGGAACACGAACCGGGGTGGGCAAGGTTTTGGGGGATCTGGGCATGCGAGGGACGCTAGCGGGCCGCGGGGGGCACTTGCACGCCAATTTTATGGAATGCCAAGGAATGGGTGGAAATTCCGGGAGGAAATTTCCCTTCGCACCGAATTTCTCAAAGGCATCGTCCGCGAGAAAGGTGGCAGCGGTCCAGCCGACGTCACCGCCGCGCATCATGTTTTGTGGATTCGGGGGGCTTCGTTTTTAGCCGACAGGCGGGACGCCCGTCGTCCGAAACAGCCGGGACGGCTGTTCTATTTTTCACATATCGTGGTGCGCGGCAGCATCGCGGCGGAAGCTGCGGGGGTGAGAGCCGAGCGCTATTTGGCAGGCGGCTTGGAAAGATCCTGTGAGGCGGCGTCGGATTGGGCTTTGTCGAGCGCGGCTTAGGCTGCGGCGGCTTGGGCGTCATCCATCTCATTTTTAGCGTCTTGCACTACCGTTTCAATCTCCCTTGGCTCGGCCAACCCGGACCGCGAGTCTGCGACTCGCTCTTCCACTCCCAAAACACACCAATGAAACCGCTCCTCATCCTCCTCCTCGCCGCTCTCTCCGCAAGCGCGGAGGAAATCGTCCCGCTCTGGCCCGATGGCCCGCCGGATTCCAAAGGCCTGAGCATCCGGGAAATCGTCAACGAGCGCGGCAGCGCGGCCGCCCACGACCGTAGCAACAGCGCCATCACCGAGCCGACGCTCGAGGTTTTCCGACCCGAAAAACCCACCGGCACCTCCCTCATGATCCTGCCCGGCGGCGGCTATTCCAACGTCGTCATGGATAAGGAAGGCCGCGACATCGCGCGCTGGTTCAGCGGCATTGGCGTCACCGGATTCGTCCTGAAATACCGTCTGCCGAACGCCGGCGACCATCGTTTCGGCGAGAAAATCCCGCTCGACGACGCCAAGCGCGGCATCGCCCTCATCCGCCAACGCGCCGCGGATTTCGGCATCCGCCCGGACCACGTCGGCGTGATCGGCTTCAGCGCCGGCGGCCATCTCGCGTCCACCCTCGGCACCCGATTCGACGAGGCGACCCGGCCCGATTTCCTGCTCCTCGGCTACCCCGTAATCTCCATGAAATCCGGCATCGGCCACGGCGGCTCGTGCGACCAGCTTATCGGTAAAAACCCCTCCCAAACCCTCATCGACGAGTATTCCAACGAGCTCCACGTCACCAAATCCACCCCGCCCGTCTTCCTCTTCTGCGCCACGGACGACACCGGCGTGAAAGTCGAAAACAGCCAGCTTTTCTACGATGCCGCCCGCGCCGCCGGGGTTCCCGCCGAACTCCACATTTTCGCCAAAGGCGGCCACGGATTCGGCATGCGCCCGAACAGCCGCGCCGGCACCGCCTGGCCCCCGCTGGCGGAATCGTGGCTCCGGGAAGTGGGGATGCTGGGCGGGGAAAAATGAGGTGATTTGCGGGCCAAAAATCCCGATTCGCCACTCCGCCGGCAGAGGTGCCCGGGTGGCGGAGCGGAAACGCCCACCTAACCAGCGGGATTCTTCAGGATTCGGCCGAATCGAGGGCGGATCCGTACACGAATCGTTTGAGATGCGGTTATGTTGACGGACACACGCTCCGCCAAAACCCGTCCGCATGAAATTTCCGACCCGCCAGATCTGCCTCGCTCTCTCGCTGATTCCCCTTATCACAGGAGCGCAGGACCACACGCTGGTATTCAGCACGAATGACCCCGGCATCTCGAAATCCATCGACACTTGGGGGATGGATACCACTTGGGCGAATCCTGACAACATGCGCAGCGGCATTGCGAACATGGGCCTCGATCAGATCGACGTGGTGCGTGTGGGTTTCATGGTCAACAAGCCGCTGGGTGCGGGGGACGTGCTGGATCCCGCTTTGAAAAGCCGGCAAGACGACATGAGAAATGTCGCCGCGCTGGCTGGCACCAAGCCATGGCTGATGATGCCGGATACCGAGGGCGGAGTGGATGCCTATTATAAAAACGGGAGCGAGGTGCGCGCCGACCGCTGGGTGGCCGCGATGGCTGCGGCAAAGCGCTACTATGGCAAAACCATGCTGTGGACCGAGCCATTCAACGAGCCGGATTACGGGCCGTGGAACCAAGGCACTCAGGCAAATTTAAATGACATCATGGGCCGGCTTGGGGCTCATGCGGATTTCCAAGCCACGGGAATCGCCGGTGCGAGCACGTTGAATTGTAGCAATGCGAACAACTGGTATAACGAAGTGAAAAGCCACACCGCCGTCGGCACCACCCATTGTCTCGGGGGCAGTTTTGACGACTATGTGAGCTGGATGCAGAATGTCCGCGCCAGCGGCGACGTCGTGCTGAATCCGGA
Source organism: Verrucomicrobiales bacterium (assembly GCA_038235225.1). Classification (GTDB taxonomy): domain Bacteria; phylum Verrucomicrobiota; class Verrucomicrobiia; order Verrucomicrobiales; family Akkermansiaceae; genus Luteolibacter. The sequence continues at coordinate 20,873 of JBBSUD010000087.1, read as the reverse complement.
AGTCCACAATCTGATGGAAGTGATCGCGGGAGCCGAGTATGGCCTCCAAGGTGCCATCTGGTGGGGCAGTTGCAGCCAGACCCGGGGACAGTTTGTGAAATCCTGCCAGGGCAAACGACTCGCTTACTCCGAGGACCGCGCGAGATGGACGGCCGCCGCGGTTTATCGCGCGCCGGACAATGTGATCCGCTGCTTCGTCGGTGGATCGGAGCGGATGGGAGTGGCCACAACCTACAAGTTCGTCTGCGCGGACCGCGACGTGTTTTTCAACAGCCAGGGACCGATGCGCGAGTTCACCATGACCGCAATCCCGGACAAGGACGGCTTCGTCGAGGTCCGCTGGGAGGACGCACCGCCGGACATCGACGGGAAATACGTCATCGCCGCGCGCCACAGCGGAAAGGTCATGGAAATCGCCGGTGGCGGCACCGGCAACGGCGCGAACGCCCGCCAAGCGACTTATACCGGTGCCACCTATCAAAAGTGGGACGTCCTGCCCAAAGACGGCATTTTCAAAAAACTGCTCAATGCGAATAGCGCGAAGTCGCTGGAAATCGTCGGTTTCTCCACCGCCGACGGGGGCAACGCGCAGCAATGGGGCGCGGGTGAGAACTGGAACATGAACTGGTTTTTCGAATATGCGGACAACGGTTATTTTTACATCCGCAACCGGTTCAGCGGGAAATATCTGGAAGTCGCCGGAGCGAGCACTGCTGAAAACGCGAATATCGCCCAGTGGAGCGGCCTCGGCGCGGCGCATCAACAGTGGAAATTCTTCCCCGCCGGCTACTGGACAAAGGTGGACGACACAGGAGCCGGAGTTTCTTATGGTCCTAACTGGGGAACTTATGTAGGCAATCCCGGCTATCAGAACACCGAACATTTCCAAAACACCAGTGGCGGAGAGGTGACCTATACTTTCACCGGCTCGCAGGCACGCTACTACGGGTTCAAGCGCAGCGACCTCGGCATGGCGGAAATCCGCGTGGACGACGTGCTCAAGTCAACCGTGGATTGCTACAGCGCGACCGGTGCGTTCGACCAGCTTCTCTATCAGACTGATATGTTGCCGGTCGGGACGCACACGCTCAAGGTCCGGGCCGCCGGGACGAAAAACGCGGCTAGTTCGGGCGTATCCATCATCGCCGACGCGTTTTCTAAATTCACGGACACGCCGGTGGATTTCATCGCTCCCTCGCCGCCGGCCGGTCTAACTGCCGTGGCGGGAAGCTCGTCGGTGGCGCTCACGTGGACCGCTAACCCGGAGCTGGATGTCACCAGCTACACCGTCCTTCGCGCGACCGCACCGGGCGGGCCGTATCAGATCATCGCGCTGGGAAATGCAGCCAATTCGTTCAACGACACCAAGGTTTTCAAGGGAACCACTTATTATTACGCGGTCAAGGCGGCGGACGCCTCGACCAATCTATCCGGCCTCTCCGCCGAGGTTGTCGCGACGCCGGGCGGACCGGCGGGGCTGATCGCTCGCTATCTCTTCGACGGTGACAGCCTCGACGTTTCCGGAAACGCGAACCACGCCACGCGGAGCGGATCGCCGGTCTTCACCACAGGGAAAACCGGGCAGGCCCTCGCGTTCGACGGCGTTGACGACTTCGTCACGCTGCCTGTCGCGGCGGTGAATTTCAACGACATCACGATCTGCACATGGGTGAAATGGAACGGTGGCGCCAACTGGCAGCGGATCTTCGATTTCGGCAACGACACTGCATTCAATCTCTATCTCTCGCCCAAGACGAGCGACGGGAAATTGCGCTTCGGCATCCGCGACGGGGCCGGCGAGCAGACGCTGAATGCGCCTCCGCTCATCGCCGGTCAGTGGACGCACGTCGCCGTGACGCTGCAGGGAGATGTCGGAAAACTCTATGTGAATGGCGTCCTCGCCGACACCCAAACCATCACCTACAACCCGTCGTATTTCGGCCCGGCGAACGTCTGGCTCGGTAAAAGCCAGTGGCCTGACCCGCTCCTGACGGGCAGCCTCGATGATTTCCGCATCTACAATCTGGCGCTCTCCGGCGCGCAGCTCGCCTCTATCGCGCAGCCTGCCCCGCCCGTTTTCGCCGTCGATCCGATCGTGAAACCCGCCGCCGACCAACTCGTCGCCTACGCCGGCCAGACGATATCCGGCAGCGCCACCGACCCTAACGGCGATACCGTCACCTACTCGAAAGTCGGCGGCCCCGCGTGGCTCACCGTTTCCGCAAGCGGAATTCTATCAGGCACTCCCGCTGCTACGAACGCAGGCCTCAACTCCTTCACCGTCGCCGCGAGCGATGGCACTTCCTCGACGCAAGCCACGCTGCAAATCACCGTCCACCGCGCGACCTACACCCTTTCCGCCACCGACCCCTCCGGCACTTCCAGCTTCACCGTGCCGCTCACCGGCGGGGCGACCGGCTGGCCAGGTGTCGCGGCGGCGGGAAATGATTACATCGTCAGCGGAGACGCAACGAGCGTCGCCATGCGCGGACCGGTGACGGGAAACGCCACCTTTCCGGGCGATTCCCTGACCTTGCTCCCTAACGGTCGCCTGCTCCTGAAAACAGGTGCCACCGCCGTGCAAACGCTGACCGCTGCGAGCCTCATCCTCAACGGCGGTGTCCTCGATCTGGCGAACGCCACCAACTCCGGCTCCGCCGCCACCCTCGCCGGAGCCATCAACCTCGGCCCGAATTCCGGGGCGGGCGGCGTTGGCGCGCTAACCGGGGAAACGTTGACAATTTCGGCCGCCATTTCCGGCAGCGGCCCGCTGGTCGTCTCTGGCTCGTCCGTCAACAGTGGTGCCGATCAAGGCACGGTCATTCTCACCGGCGCCGTTTCCTACAGCGGTTCCACCAGCGTGAAAGGCGGCACGCTCTCGCTGAAATCCGCCACCCTCGCCGACACCGCCGCCGTGTCCATCACCGCCCCCGGCGTGCTGAATCTCGACCACGTCGGCACTGACATCGTCGGCTCTCTTACCTTCGGAGGCGTCCTCCAGCCGGACGGCATCTACGGCAGCGCGAACAGCTCCGGCCGCATCACCGGCAGCGGCAAACTCCAGGTCGGGACCTCCGGTTACGCCATCTGGGCAGCCGCATATGCCGCAGGTCAAACTGCCGATGGCGATGCCGACGGCGACGGCGTGGCGAACGGGGTCGAGTATTTCATGGGAGCCAACAGTCCCGGATTCACCGCCAACCCATCGGTTGTGAATGGCACGGTCACTTGGCCGAAATCCACCGCCTTCGTTGGTGGCCACGCCATTCAAATTTCCACCAATCTCGCCAGTTGGGCATACACGACCCAAGGAGTGGTGGAAACTGCGGATTCCGTCACTTTCACGCTGCCGCCGGACGCGGGGGGGATTTTTGTCCGCCTGAAAGTGGTGCCGTGACATGCGAATCCCGTACACGTTGCGGCCTGTTCCTACATTTCCCCCCGTTGTGAAACCTCCCGCCAAACAGGACGCCGACCTTGCATTCACCTTGGATCTGGCCAGCCATCAGGCGGCGCTGGCCGCTTTCCTGCGTTCATTGCTCCCAGTCGGCACCGATCCGCGCGACCTGCAGCAGGAAGTGAACATCACGTTGTGGAAAAAGAAGGCGCAGTTCGAGCCGGGCACGAATTTCAAGGCGTGGACGTTCCAAGTCGCGCGATACCACGTCCTCAACCATTTCCGCGCGATGAAGCGCGACCGCCGGCTGGTGTTCGATGACGAACTCGTCGCCCGCATCGCGGACCATGCGGAACGCTCCATCGACAACGACATGCTCCAAGCCCGGCGCAACGCTTTGCGCGGCTGCCTCGCAAAACTCCGCAGTTCCGACCGCGAGCTGTTGGAAATGCGTTACGCCGATCCCGAGTCCATCGAGGATTTCGCCCGACGCCAAAACCGCAACCCCGGGACCGTCCGCGCGCTGCTCAGGAATATCCGCAAGGCGCTCGGGAACTGCATCCGCCAACAGCTCGGAGAGGAGGCGATCTCATGAACTCCGCCGAGACCGAAGAACTCATCGTCCGCCATTTTGACGGAACGATCATGCCTGAAGAGTTCGCGATGTTGCAGAGCCTCCTGAAATTCGACCCCACGGCGCTGTCGCTTTACATGGATCACGCGGCGAATCACGCGCTGCTGGCCGAGCTTTTCGAGACGCCACAAGCGACCCAAGCGACCCCGGTGCGCCAGGTGAAACGACCGGTCCCACTCCGCGTCGTCCGGAAAAAGCGTGCGGCCACGCCATGGTTGCGCCACGGGTTGCTCGCAGCCGCCGCTTCCATTGCGCTGGCCTTTTTCCTTTGGCCCACACGACAGACTCATGAGGTGGCAGGCTTGCGCTTCCGCGACGAATCGATCTGGTATTATGAAACCGCCAGCGGCGGGCGCGACTCTATCAACGCTGGCCAACTCGAACAGGACCGCACCCTTCACCTGGTGGAAGGCGCGCTGCGCGCCGTGCTCCCGTCCGGCGCGGTCGCTGTCATCGAGGGGCCGGCGGTGCTCCGGTTGGAGGGCGACAACGCCCTGCGGCTTGACGTCGGACGCGGACGTTTCACCGTGCAGCCTCCCGCACACAGATTCGCAGTCATCACTCCGGAGCGGACGGTCACCGACCTTGGCACCGAGTTCGGAGTCTTGGAACTGCCCGGAAACGGCGGCACGGAAGTTCACGTTTTCAAAGGCCGCACCGTCGTCGGCGACGGGAACCTACCCCCGAGGGAACTCCGTGCAGGACAGGCCGTGGAGTGCAGCGCGGATGGGGAAATCCGCGCGATACCATTGGCCCCGGAAGCGTTCCAAGACTCGCTGGCGGTCGCGGTGGAAGTCATTTTCGCCGATGACTTCGAGTCGGTGAATCTCGCCGATGGTGCCTCCTTGGGGGAACCTCCGTCCGGTTGGACCCGCGTTGGCCCGGGCGATCTAGGCGTCTTCAACCCGCCGGACGACCAATGGTATTCCGAACCGGATTTCTCCGATTCCGCTCCTGCCGGCGGTGCGCCTGGCGCGATGAAAGGACCGACCATGGCCTATTTTTTCAATGGTGGCCCTGGAAGCGGCATGGTGCGTGAAATCGGGAGAATCGCGGCGGACAGCGAATATTCTCTCACGTTCGCCATTGGCCATCGACCGCTCCGTGGCCCTCGCGGCGAGCACTCGCGCTTCGGCGGCTACACCGTCAGCCTCGTCTCCGGCGAAACGGTCCTCGCCAGGACCCGCTCGGACGAAGCCCCGTCGCCCGAGAATTCCGTCGGTGACGCCAGTCTGCGATGGGATTCCACCGCGGTGCTCGCCGGAGCCCCGCTCTCGATCCGCATCACCATGAACCAGCGCGACTATTTGGACATCGACAACGTCCGGCTCGTCCGCGTGCCGAAACGCGTCGGACGTTGAGAATCCTTTTTCGAAAAATCCACCCGCCGCGTACACGCCGGTGGAGGCGATGCGGTTACATCATGACGGAATCGCGGCCTGAATCTCCGTTTTCCCAACCCAAACCCATTCTCTCAGATTGATGACACATCATCGCTATCATACTTACCTGAAAGGCATCGCCAGATTTTTAAAACTCACCCCACTGCTGTGGCTGGGAAGCATCTGTCCATCCGACGCCCTGACCTATCATATTGGTTACGTTTACAACAACGACGCAGCGAAGCGTGCTCAGGTGGAAGCGGCGATGAACGAGGCGGTAGCGGTTTACAACGCCCAGACGAACATCGGTGTGGACATCAATGTTTCCTATCATCCAGGGATTCCCACCGCGCAGTCCGACTACAACGGGACTCTGGGATTCGGTGGGTCGATCAGCACGCAGGTGGCGCTCCATGAAATCGCCCACTATCTCGGCAGCGGTACGACTGGACAGTGGGAAAATCAATGGGGTGGCGACAACGTCTGGGACGGTCCAGCGGTGAGACATTTCATCAAGTTGTTTGATGGGCCGGGCGCGGAACTCTATCGATCCGGTGTCCACTACTATCCCTACGGATTCAATTATGGCAGCGAAGACAGCCCCATCGCGCGTTTCCGTCTGCCCAGTCTCATTCAAGCGATGCGCTTCGACATGGGCTTCCAGGATGGCGATGGCGATGGCATGTCCGACGAGTGGGAACGATATAAACTCGGAGGCACCTCCCAATCCGCAGCCGGTGATGCGGATGGCGACGGCATTTCAAACTATGACGAATGGTGGAACGAAAGCAACCCGATGCGCGCCTGCCCTGTCAGGAACGGCCGCATCTATATCCTGCGTTCCCGCCTCAGTCAGAAAGTCATTGAAGCGGCAGACACCACAGCCGGTGCGAATGTCCGCCAAAATCCTCTATCCGGCTCGGATCTGCAGAAGTGGACTGCCATATCAACCTCCGCCGGATACTGGAAATTCATCAACCTCGCAAGCGGCAAGGCTTTGGAGGTCGGCGGATTTTCCACCTCCGCAGGGGGGAATATCATAGCATGGAATGATACCGGAGGTACGAACCAACAATGGCGCATCGTCGAATATGGCGGCATTTATTCGAAACTCTTCAATCGCAACAGCTCGAATATGACCATCGACGTGAACGGGGGATCGGGTGCCACGGGCAATGGCCTGAACATTTCGCAATTCGACGACAACATCAACGCGTTGAACCAGGAATGGGTCTTCGATGACGTCACTCCTACCGACCCATCAGGCAAATTGATGGCCCAATTCAAGCTCGACGGCAATGCCCGAGATTCCAGCGGCCGCGGACTCAACGGTACCGTTAGCGGTGGTGTCAGCTACACCGCCGGTCGGGTGGACGCTCAAGCCGCCACCTTCAATGGCACGGATGCATCCATCGGATTTCCTGCGCCCGTGGACACGAATTTCACCCTCGCCTGCTGGGTCAAAACCGCCGCCACCGCAGGAACCGGCCAGTGGTATCAAGGCACGGGCATCATTGATGGTGAAGTCCCCGGAGTGGCCAAAGACTTCGGCCTCGCGCTGGTCGGAAATAAAGCGGCGTTCGGTGTGGGAAATGCCGACATCACCATCACCTCCAACGTCCCCATCAATGACAACGTCTGGCACCACGTTCTCGCCACTCTCGACACCGGCACCGGCGCGATGAAACTTTATGTGGACGGCGCGCTCCAAGCCAGTGGCACCGGTCCCACAGGTGCCCGCTCCGCCCCAAGCAAACTCTATCTAGGCAGCATTGGTGGCGTCACCCGATTCTTCAATGGCAGCATTGATGAGGTTAGAATCTATAATAAGGTTCTCAGCTCCACCGAAATCACTCATCTCGCCACCATCGGCCAGACTTCGGTCGGCTACTACCCGTTCGATGGAAACATCAACGATGCCAGCACTTTCAGCAATCACGGGATTCCCACCGCCATCACTTATGGAGTGGGAAAAATCGGCACCCAAGCCGCCCAATTCGATGGCACCGGTAGCTTCGTCCGTCTCCCCGCCACCGTCAGCGGAGATTTTTCTATCACCTACTGGATGAAAACCACCGCCACCGGAGGAACGGGTCAGTGGTATAACGGGAAATCCATCATCGACGCGGAAGTCCCCGGTGTTGCCGCGGACTGGGGCATCGCTCTTGTGGGAAACAAGGTCGGCTTCGGCATCGGCAATTCGGACAAAACCATCCTCTCCACGACCGCCGTGAATGACGGAACCTGGCACAATGTCATGGCGACACGCATCAACGCCACGGGTGCCATGAAGCTCTACATCGATGGCCAGCTCGAAGCCAGCGACACCGGACCCGTCGGCCCGCGCAATGCCGCGGGTGGCTTGCGTCTCGGAAGCACACTCTATGGCGGATCCTATTTTTCCGGATACATCGATGACCTGAATATCTTCAACTATGTGCCGAACTCTGATGAACCGCCGGCGACGATGTCGATCTCAGCTGCTGACCCGACGGGCGGCAATATCGTCAACAACGGGTCCCTGGTGTTCGCATGGAACGTCAACGGAAATGCCACCAACCCGCTGCCGGTGGTCAATGGCATGACCTTTGCCAACACCGCGCCCGCTTCGGGCCCGTCCGCGACCATCGCCGGATTTCCGGCAGCCGTGAATGAAGTCGGTGGAGCCACCCAAACTCACTACAGCGGCGACATGGCCAAGGTCATGGGCGATTACGTGGGTACGAACTTCAGCACCAACGGCACGGTGACCTTGTCCGGCCTGACGGTGGGTGGCCTCTATCGAGTTCAATTCCTCCATCACCAAGACATCAACACCGATGCCCAGCGCACGCTGCGGGTGCTCTTCGGCACCGGCCCGTCTGCCACGAACTATGCGGGTGCGGGCGACGAGATTGGATATGTCAGCAATGTGGTTTTCACGGCCGCCTCCACGTCCCAGGTTTTTACTCTGAATCCCACAACTGGCGCCCGTGCCATGCTGAACGGTGTGGTTCTCCACAAAGACCCGGTGCTTCCCGTTCAAGTCGTTGTAAGCACTCCGGTTTCCCGCCAGGTCATTCAACGCGATGCCACCAATACCGGTGTTATCCCCGTCAGTGGCACTTATAACGGATCATACGACCGGATTGAGGCCCGCGCCGTGGTGATGGCTGGAACTGGCAACAACGGCACCACGACCGGCTGGAGCACCATCGCCAGCACGCCTTCCGGCGGCACCTACAGCGGCACACTCAGCGATGTGCCCGCCGGCGGTTGGTATGAAATCGAAGTCCGTTCGGTCACCGGTGGAATTCCTGACGCCCCGGTCACGGTGACCCGCGTCGGCGTGGGTGATGTTTATCTAACTGGCGGTCAGTCGAACGCCGCCAACCGCGGATTTCCGCTCTACAGCCCGGGAGTGGATCGATTCAGCGCCTTCAACTACAGCACCGCCACTTGGACCTTGGCGGCCGATCCCATGCCCGGAGCATCCGTCACCGTCCCGACCTATCAGGGCTCGGTTTGGTCCCGTCTCGGAGAAATCCTGGTCAATCGCGATAATGTCCCTGTCGCGATGGTTTGCTTTGCCGAATCGGGATCGGACATCACGCGCTGGCTTCCCGCAAACAACGATCTTTACCCTAGAATCCGCACTGCTGTGGAGAGTTTCCCGGCCAACGGATTCCGGGCGTTCCTCTGGCACCAGGGTGAAACCAATGCAGCGAACGGCAACACGGCGTCCGCTTACCAAGCTTGGCTGACCACCATCATCGGCCAAAGCCGCGTCGATGCCGGTTGGACGGTGCCGTGGTTTGTCGCCGAAGCCTCCTATATCCAGGCCGGGCTTGCCAAGGAGGAACCCATCGTCGCAGGTCAGCGCGCCGTTATTTTCGGAGATCCCCAGGTTTTCCCTGGCCCCGTGACCGACAATTTTCACCAGGAAAACAAGGTGGTTGATGGGGTGCATTTCAACGCCGAGGGCATGCTCGACCACGCCACGCAATGGTCGGAAGTCTTGGGGGGAACACCACGACTTGCACCCAAGAATGCCGATTTCGAAAGCAACCCTGCCTTGGCCGACGGCGGCATCTCGGTCATCGATACCGCCAGCACCAGTTCACCCTCGGTCATCGGCTGGCGCGCTCTCAATGCCGCCAACACCGGAGCCGCGGACGGTTCGTGCGGTTACTACAATCCGAACTCCTCGTTTTACGCGAACACGACGGACACCGGACCCAACAGCGGGGTGTTGCTAGGGATGTTAGGCAAACAGGTTGCCTTCATTTCCAATTCGTCCGCGAACACCTGCTTCCTGCAAACCCGTCGCGCGATGTTGCAGGCCGGCCGCACCTACACCCTCGCCGTCGCCCTCGGCGTCCGCAGCACTTCCGTCGCCACCTTTGGCGGTGCCACCGTGGAATTGCTGGCCAACGGCGATGTCATCGCCAGCCGCGCCATCGACCGCGCCGGACTCGACGCCCTCAACGCCGGCAACGCTGCGGGCACCTTCACCGACATTGCTCTCACCTTCACCACCGGCCAAACGGTCACCTCTGGCAAACCACTTGCCATCCGCATTCGCAAGGTCGGCGGAGTGAATACCTACATCGATTTTGACAACGTCCGGCTGACGGTCGCCGCCACGCCATTCGCCTCATGGCAGGTGGCGCATTTCGGCTCAAGCTCGGCGGCGGACGCGGCATGGGGGGCGGATCCCGACGGCGACTCGCTGAGCAACGGAATCGAGTATCACCTGGGCCTGGATCCCGAAATCGCGGATGCCCCGAACTTCCTCTCGAACGTCACGCGCGCCGGCGAACCATGGGTGCGCTATCAGGTTCCGCTGGATCCCGCGGTCGATGCCGCCAACCTCGACCTTTTGGTTTCGTTCGATCTTGCCGAGTGGAAATCCTCCGCGACGGAACCGGACGGAACCGTAGTCGAGGATAGAACCGGGACCGGATGGTCGCTGGAAATTTCAAATATCGCGCACCCCCGCGCGTTTTTCCAACTCCGAGCCGGCCCACCGCCGCCCTAATCCCCCCCCGCTACGGATTCTCGGGAAAAAATCGAAAAAGCCACGCAGCGCGTACACGCTGCCGGCAGGTACGCGGTTAGCTCCCAGCGAATCATGGCAGTAGCGTGCCGAATATCCTTTTTCCCAACCCTATGAAACCAACCCTGATATCCCGCTCCCTGCCTTCCCTTTTCCTTTTCACCGCGTGCTTCGCCATCCCGGCAGGCAGTGTTAATGCGGCGGAATTCACCCTGCCTGCCACCGACCCGTTCGGAACCTCCAGCTTCACGAATCCGCTGACAGGAAATGCCGCCGGCTGGACCGGCGGAGAACCGGTCACCACCAAAAATCCGCCCTCCGCGGGAAATTCCTATACCGTCGGCGGCGGAGCGACCGGCATCGGCCTGCGCGGGCCGAACGCCGGAGAAGCGTTCACATTTCCGGGCGATTCGCTGACCCTGCTTGCCAACGGACGGCTGCTTTTCAAAACCCCGCCCGCCTTAGCCCAGACTCTCACGGTGGCTAACCTGATCCTCAACGGCGGCGTGCTGGATGTCGCGAACAACGGCAACGACGGCGCCATCGGCACCTTCGCCGGAGCCATCTCGCTCGGCGCGAATTCCGCCACCGGCGGCATCGGCGCGCTCGTCGGGGAAACCCTCTCCGTCTCCGCCACCATTTCCGGAGCCGGGCCGCTGGTCGTTGCCGGGCCGAACCTGAACGGGGGACAAGACACCGGTACCGTAATCCTCACTGGTGCGAACACCAACACCGGCGGCGCGATCGTCAACGGCGCCCGCGTGCTCATTGGCGTTTCCAATTCCACCACGGTCAGCGGAGCGCTCGGGGTATCCGCCGGGGATGTTATGCTCGGCGCGCTGACCGGAGCGAATTCCGCTTCGCTACTTACCAACGGCGCTTTCACGTTTTCCAACAATCTCATCGTCCGCGCGGGCGGCACTGGCGTTGTCACCATTGGCGGAAATACCGCGGATGCCTCGATTTTCTCCGGCAATATCACGCTCAACCAAAGCGCCACCGTCGCCGTTCCAGTCGGTGGGACCCTGGGCCTCACCGGAAACATCGCGTCCGGCGCAACCGGAGGACGACTCCTCACTTTCAAGTCCAGCGGCGAGGTCAACGCCACCGGCATCATCGGCGACGGCGCGGGCACGGTCTCGATCACACAGAACGCGCCCGGTCTCACCACTCTCAGCGGAGAGAACACCTTCAGCGGCAGCGTTGCGATCTTCGGCGGCGGGAAAATCAGTGTCTCCTCGATCAACAGCGTCGTTAACGGCAAGGCCTCCAGCAATCTCGGCGCTCCGACGACGGTGGATGCTGGAACCCTCATCCTGGGAGGCCTCGCCGCTCCCGGCACCCTGATTTACACCGGCACCGGAGAGACCACCGACCGCGCCATCCGCCTTCAGGCTGCTTCCAGCGGCAGCAATGGCATCATCGATCAATCCGGCACGGGGTTGTTGAAGCTCACCGGTGGCATCACCAGCGCGTTCAGCTCCACCCACGTCATTACCTTGCAAGGCTCAACCAGCGGCACGGGTGAAATCTCCGGCGCGATCACGAACGGCACCGGCCTCGGCGTCACCAAGAACGGCACCGGGACCTGGACGCTTTCCGGACCGAACACCTATACCGGCGACACCAGCGTATTGGACGGCACCCTCGTGCTGAAGACCCCCTCGCTCGCATATGCATCCTCCGTCAATTTGTTCGGCTTCTCCGTCCTGAAGCTCGACTTCGCCGGCACCGTCACCGTCAAGGCTCTCTACTTCGACGGATCCCCCGTCCCGGATGGCACCTATGGCTCGGACGATCCCTCCGGCTACCTCGCCGGAAGCGGAAAAATCCGGGTTGCCGCTCCCGGCTACGCCTTATTTGCCGATGCCAACGCCGGTGGCCAGGGGCCGGAACTCGACTTCGACAACGACGGCGTGAAGAATGGTGTCGAGTTCTTCATGGGTGCCTCGGGTAGCACATTCACCGCCAACCCGTCCCTCGTCGGAAACACCCTCACCTTCCCGAAAAGCGCCGCTTACACCGGCAGCTTTCACTTCCAGACCTCCCCGGATCTTGTCGTATGGACCGACGCCGTTGCAGGCGTCACGTACAACGAAAACTCCGTCTCCTTCACCGTGCCACAGGTGCCGGACAAACTGTTCGTAAGGCTTCAAGTGGAGCCGCAGTGAATTGCATAACATCTCAAAATCCTATATCATGAAATCCACACAATCCACGAATCTCACCCGTCTCCAAGTCCTTCTGGGCTTCACGGTCGTTCTCGCGCAATCGTCGCAGGCGGCCAATCTAACCTTGGGGACCACCGATCCCGGCGGCACATCCAGCATCACCAATCCTCTGACAGGCGCGGCAACAGGCTGGGGACCATCGAAATTGGCACCCACCGCCGGCAACACCTACGAAGTGCTCGCAGGGGCCATCGCCGTGCGGAGTCCGAACAACGGCGGCACATACACCTTTCCCGGCGATTCGCTGACCATCAATGGAAGCGGCGGCAGGTTTTTATTAAAAGCGACCGGGACAACGGGAGTCATCAACGTAAACAACCTGATCCTCAATGGCGGCACGGTGGACGAGGCAAATTCCTCCGGTGATGGTGCCAGCGTCACCCTAGCCGGAAATATCTCCGTGACTGCTCCTTCGTTTATCGGCGCGCTCAGCGGCGAGACACTGATCGTCAGCTCGAAGATCAGCGGCGCCAACGCCTTGCAGATTGGTACTACGGGAGATGCGGGCAACGTCATTCTGACGGGAACCAGCAGCAGCTATACCGGTAATGTCACGGTTGCCAATGGAGCTCTGCAGTTCGGCAACAACGGAACGACAGGGTCCCTCTCGTCCTCTTCCAACATTATCAACAACACTGCAACCAGGTTCGCTCGAACCAATATTGTCACCCAAGGCACGGATTTCGGAGTAATCAGCGGCACGGGTTCTCTATCCCAGACGGGGACGGGGGACCTCATTCTGAACGCCGCAAACACCTTCACCGGAGGGGTGTCCATCTTCACCGGCGGCTCGATCACCGCTTCCTCACTCAACAGCGTCGTGGGCGGCACGTCCTCCAGCAGCCTCGGCGCGCCGACGACGATCGCGAATGGCACGATAACCATGGGGGGCAACGGCGCTGCCGGTATCCTCATTTACGTCGGAACGGGCGAGACCACCGACCGAGCCATCCGCCTCAGTGCGTTTTCCTCCGGGAGCAATGGTGTCATCGACCAGTCCGGTGCCGGGTTGTTGAATTTTACCGGCGGCATCACCAACGCGGCCGGCTCGGCCCACGTCATCACCTTGCAGGGCTCGACCGCCGGCACGGGGGAAATCTCCGGCGCAATCACTGAAGCCAACGCCGCCTCCGCTCTCGCCCTCACCAAGGCGGGCACTGGAACCTGGACGCTATCGGGCACGAACACCTACACCGGGAAAACCACGATCAGCGGCGGCAGTCTCGCACTCGCCGCCACCGGTTCCATCGTCAACTCGTCCGAGATCTCCATCAACGGTGGCAATTTCAACGTCTCGGCAGTGACAGGATTTGCCGTGGAAGCCGGTCAGTCGCTCACCGGCTCGGGCGGTTCCGTCACCGGCGATATCACCGTCAACGGCACCCTCGCCATTGGCAATTCGCCGGGCACGATGACTTTCAACAACGATCTAACGGTCGGCAGTTCGGCAATTGCCAACTTTGAATTCACCGATCCCACATTCGCCCTTGGTTCCTATGACTCGGCGCTTGGAGGGGCCGGCACCCAGACCGTCACCTTCGGAGGCACGCTGAATCTACTGTTCTCCGGCGGCACCTATGCCAATGAAACCTCCGTTCAAATCTTCGATTTCGAAGGCTACACGGGAACCTTCCCGACGGTAAACTTCAGCGGCTTGGAGCCAAGTCAGTCCGCGGTTTTCAATGCCACCACGGGCTTTGTCACTGTCGTCCCCGAACCCGGTGCAGCACTGCTAAGCTGTCTTGGCGGGGTGATGCTTCTCCGCCGCCGGCGCGCATAGTGATACGTGTCTTGGGGCGCGCCGCCGCATCGACGTGAGCCGCTCCAACCGCCTCTCGCCGGACTCCCGGAGAAAGCTCCGTCGCCTGCGGATTCCGCCCAGGCGGCGAACGGAATCTTGCGCGCCAGCCGCTCCGGAATCACATCTCCACGGACCAGCTTGGCATTTTCGAAATCGACGGCGTGCGTCTCGTTCACGGGCCAAAACTTGGCGCGCGTTGAGAGAATTATTGCAGAATACACCACTCGGCTCTTACACGCCTGAGCGCGGGGCGCGCTTCCCTTCGAGCGGCCCGCATACCGGACGCTGTTGCGATATCAGGAATCCAAACACCCAACTCGTACAGTTCGGACAATCCACTAATCACTTCCGCCTCGGCGCTGCGATCACCGTTGCTGCCTCACTCACTTCCCCCCCCTCCCCCGCTGAATATACCATCGGCAGGCCGGGCGAAGAAGCGGACGATTCCAGCCTCAACACGCCAGTACTCCGGCGAATTGGAAGTTAAATAACTTTGTTGAGACCATGCCTCCGATAACCGGGAATAATCATAAAGTCGTTGGCAATCCGGGACCGCCACCTCGACCATTACCAATACCAACAACTTGGTAATCAACTGCAACGTTTATTTCCACGCGTCAGGTTTTTCGAGTTGGGCCGCGGTTCCCGAACCGATCAGCGCATTGGCTGGCATCCTGCTCGGAGCTGGTCTCCTGCGCCGACGGCGCAGAGCATGACTCCGAAACGTTAGCCGCATCATCTCCGGCCCGGGGGACTCGTTGGTTAGAACTACCTCACCCGCCCGCTGCAAGAGTGACGATTTCCACGCGCGCGCCTTCGCCGATTTCCGTGTGCGGGTAGTCGCGGGGGAAGATGGCGTTTTCGTCGATTTCGACTACGACGGGCTTGCCAGCGAGGCCGAGCGATTCCAGCAGCGCGGTGGCGGTGACGGGCGCGGCGAGTTCGTGGGAATTGCCGTTGATGCGGATTTGCATGGATTTCAGCGCCATTGGGCGAGTTGTTCGGGGAAGGGACAATTCGCGCAGTCGGAGAAATCCTCCAGGCAAAAGTCGCGATAAACCTGCAGCAGCGCTTGATGGTGGGCGACGCGCCGCAGCCACGGCTGGCCGGATTTCTCCGCGCCGAAGAGCCGCAGGGCGCAGCGGCGGACCTTGTCGTTGGGGGCGGAATGGCGGAGTTTGTAATAGTCATCCCATTTCATGCCGCCCTCGTGCAGGGCGAGCGGCGCGAGGTGGTTGGCGATGAGTTCCAATGCTTGCGAGCGCCCGAAAAGCGCGACCCGCCGGGGTGAGGCGGCGGAGGTGAGCGTGTGGCGGTGCGACCAGAAATCGTGCTGGAGGGCTTGCAGCAAATCGATCAGGGGCTTGGCGCGGAACGGCCGGGCGAGCGCGAGCTTGCGGTAGGCGGGCCAGGATTTCACGAGCGCCGCCAGCGCGCCGGTGCGTCGGTGCGGGTGGTTTGCCGGGCGCTGGCCGTGGGTCTTCCACGGGATCGCGCGGTCCGGCGTGGCTTCGAAGTGCGCGCGGTCCCGCCACCATTCGTCCCAGAGTTCGCGGAGGTATTCACGGGTGTCCGGCGGCGCTTGTTCGTGCTGGTTCGCGGAGAGAAATCCGGCGGTGCCGAAGAGGATCGCCTCGGTGGCCGCGCCGGACGCGCGCAGCAGCGAGAGCGGCGCGCGCTGGGCCAGCAGCCTCATTGCCAACGCGTTCCCACCGTAGCCGAGCGTCTCCGCCGTGGCCTGATAGAGCGCCGCCTCGCGTCCGTGGGCGTCCGCCGCCCGCAGCCAGCGCGCCGCTTTTCCGGCGGCGCGGTGCAGCGCCGCCTCCTTAAGCAAGCGCTCGATCGCCCCCGGCGGCAGGCTCCGCAGCGGCGCGACGCAGCGGCCCGGGTGCGCGATCGCGACCTCGCGCGGCGGCCGGCTGAGTGCGTCGGCGAGCTGCATTTCGGAAATCGCCACCTGCGGGATTTCGCCGTGGACGTCGGTCCGGGTGAAGATCCGCCGGCCGTCATTTCGGAAAACGACGTGCAGGATTACTTCGCGGAATTCCGGATTCACCCCATGCCCATGCGCGTCCCAATCCGCCGCGGTAGGGTCCAGCTCCAGCGGACCGGTGCGGGTTTCCCCGTCGATTTCCACCGCTGCCTGGATGAAATCCGGTCCCGCGCCGCGGTTCCACTCGCCGAACTGGACGATGCGCACCCGCTTCCCCGTCGTCGTCCGGAAGTCCCGGCCGAACGCGCCGCCGAACCACAGCGCCTGCAATTCCAGCTCGTGCGGCAGCTCCGCGCCCGCCGTCTCCTCGAAGAGCAGCGGCGGGTGCCACACCGATTCCAACAGAAATCCGTAAGTCATGCGGCGGTGGAAATCAGGGTTCGGCCGGCTCCGGATTCGGCGGCGGTGGCGGCGGCGGCGGCGGGTCGAGTAGCAGCAGCCAGTCCTTCAAGCCGTCCGCTTCGGCCACTGGTCCGTAAAGTAGTTGCGCGTTTTTGATCGCCGCGATCGCCGCATCCTTCCTGTCGGCGGCGCGATCAATGGCGATGAGGTTGAAATCCTGCCGGATTTTGTCGCCAGTTTTCGGATACATCCCCTTGGCCAGCAGGAACCAGCGCTGCGCCGACTGCGGGTCCTTCCGCTCGATCGCCTCCAGTCCGAGGTCCTCCGCCAGCACGCCGCTGCGCATCCGGTCCGCCGCGGCTTCGAGCTGCTCCAAGCGCACTTTCGGATCGCTTTTCCACTTTACCGCAGCGGCCCGCAGCGCGCGGAAATCGTTATCGGAAGCCTGCCGGACGCCGCCGCCGTCAAGATGCAGGAACGGCCGATAGAGCGGATCGCCCAATACGACGCCCTGCCAGGAAGTCACCGGCATCGCCATCCAGCATGCCTCCACCCAGGAAAATCCCGCGAGCAGCCGCTGGTGCAGGATGCCGAAATCATGGGTGAGATGAAGATATGGCTCATACACATTTCCAATGGTGACCGCCGCGCCTTTTTCCAACAGGGCGCCGCTCCAGTTCTTGGTGCCGTCCGTCAGTTGCATCGCGCTGAAGGAATGCAGATGCATGGCCACCGCGCCCTTGCGGAACCGGAAGTTCGTATCGAGGAATGGCCCGCTCGCATCCCAATCGTACCACCCATAGTAAAACGCCGCGTCGGTCATCGGATAGTTCTTGGGGAATGTTGGCGCAAACCGGTCCACCACCGTGGGAATGCCGGCCCCGGCGTCCTCCTTCACCACCGTTTCCAACCACTCGTCTCCCTGCGGAATCTTGTTGGCGATGTCCACATAAGCGCGGCCCCATAATCCGGATTTCTCCACCTCCACCGCGTCGCGGATCATGCGCTCGCAGGTTGCATATGCGGGCGCGTCGATCCGTGCCGTTAGAACGAGGAAAGGCATGTTCGCATCGCCGATGGATTTATCGCTTTGATAATACTTGTTTTGGAGTACACCCTCCGTCGGCACGCCCTCCACGCCAAACATGGCCAGCTCGGAATCCACCGATGCCTCATCATGCCCGGCGATCGGATTCTGCGGCGTGGCGGCGTCCCCCGCCGGCCGAGGTGTCGGCTGGATGCGCAGCGGCACGCCTCGCATGGTGACGATCACGCGGATTTTATTGATCGCCGGCAGAGTGATGCCGTCCGCGCCGCGCCCGCGCTTCCACCAGCCCTTCGCATCGAAAGTCCGGCGCAGCGGCTTCAGGATCGTATTGTCGAAATCCTCGCGGGAGATGTCCGCGCCGGGCGGGATTTCCAGGGAAATCATGTTCTCGTAGGGAATCCCGCGCGCCTCCCGATAGAACTCCGCCAGCTTGCGGGATTCCGGCACGTTCGAGTTATAGACCACCGCCACGGATTCCGGCCGGACCGCCGCTCCCGCCGCAAGTGGAAACAGCGCCAGAGCGAGCGGGAAAATGGCGGGAAATTTCATCGGCGCGAAGGATGCCCGGATGCCCGCGCCATGCAAGACCGGGCCGCCGCCCGCTCACGCTTCCGGATACAGCCGCGCCTCCAGCAGCTCCAGAAATCGCTTCTCCTCCTTGGAAATCCCGTCCGATCCCAGCACGCGCGAGAGCCACGTCATCGCCTCGCCCTCCTGCCCGTCCCGCCGGATCACGCCGGTGCGCGAGTTAAGGAAATCCTCCGTGCGGATCGCATCCGTGGCCACCTGACGCGCCTCGCCAAAGGCCGAGAAAATGAACTTGTCCCGCGGATACGGCGATTCCCAGCCCAGCGATTCCAGCGCCTCCCCGAAGACGTCGTCCTCCGCCATCGATAGCTTGTTGTCCAGATAGAGCGAGAGAAACAGCAGTTCGATAAGAACCTGGCGGCAGTCTTGGGTCATGGTCCCGCACGCTAACCGCCCGCCTCCGGATGACAATGCGATTATGCCGCCACCGACCACCCGTGGCGGTGATGATCACCGGTCGCCCAGCCCATGGATTCCACGCTCTCGCGGCCATCCCGCAGGCCGGAACCCCACCGCCCGTTGTCAAAGGTCGCCCCACGACCACCCCGCGCTCCGCAATCCATCCGTCAGCCGGACTCGGTTCCCCAGGCATGAAATCGCGAACCAGCGGGCGGGCAAGGGTGTTGTGGTGGCGGATGCGCCATGAACACGACGCCCCCACCATCGGACTCATCCACTGTCAGACCAAGGACCGCATCTTCGCCGAGTATGCCTTGCGCGATGTCCACAAACTCATCGGCCTCGCCGAATACGAATTCAGCCGCGCCTTGCCGTAGGAATTCGCGTCCAGCCTTCCCAGCATCGAAGACATCGAGGCCGTGCTTTCGGAGGAAATCATCAAGGAGGAATCCGAATGACTCTCGAATCCTTTGTCACCACATCTAACGCCGGGCCGAAAATGCTGGAGCCCCTGCCGGGGTGCTTGATGCGTTGGACCGGCCATCCGGTGGCGTCGCTGCGCCCAACCACCGGCTACATTCTCTCGTCCCTCCGGGATATTGGACTCCGCAACCTAGCGCCGAAGTTTCTTGGTCAACCCAGACCCAATGCCAATACCATCCGAAAAACGCATTTCGCCGCCACTCCCGATGCCGGAGGCATCCCAGCTTGTAACCGGTCGTCGAGCGAGGTACGAGCGCCTCGGAAACCCAGCTCACCACCGCCCGCACCACCGCCACCTAACTTCTCCAAGCCGCCTTCGCGGAACTCACAAATCACTAAAGACATGATGGCCACACGAAAGCAGTATGAGGCCGCCAACACGGGCGGCCTGCGATGGAACGACGGAGAAATCGGCAACGCCGAGGGTAAGAACGTCTTGGTGAGAAAATAAAATGACTCAGAGTAACAGAAAAAATTCATCGACCAATTCCAGCGGTGCGATTCCGCAGCTATGGATCGACGAGCGGCGGGATTTGGAGCCGGAGCTTGGCGAGCGGATTACGCTGGATGCGTTGACGGGGCCGGGAGTATTGGTCGGGCGGGGTGGTTGATCGCGCGGCGGCGGCGGGGGCACCGGCACTCGGTGGATGATGTGCTCACGGCCTGGTATGCATTGGAAATTTCCCCGCCGGTGGCGGAGCATCTGGACCTCGGAACGGGGATCGGGACGGTGGGATTGCTGACGTTGTGGGGAATGGGTCCGGCAGCACGGCTGACGGCGGTGGAGGCGCAGGAAATCAGCCATCGCTTGCTGTGGGCGAATGTGGCGCGCAATGGGTTGGGCGATCGGGTGGATTTCTCGCACGGCGATTTGCGGGAGTTGGCGCTGGAGAGATCGTTTCCGCTCATCACCGGCAGTCCGCCTTATTTCCCGGAGGGATCGGGGGTGATTGCGCAGGAGAGCTTGCCGCCGCTTTTCACGTTGCTCGCCTGCCGTTTCCCAAACAGAGGCGATGCCGCTCTGGAAATGGACGAAGTGTTGACGGTGCGGGTGGCGGACGGCCCGCTGACCTTGCAAATGCAGGCGGTGAGGGCGGTGAGGGCGGTGAGGGCGGTGAGGGCGGTGAGGGCGGTGAGGGCGGTGCAGGCGGTGCGGCGAGGTTCGGTTTCGGACGGTAGGGGTGGGACTTGGCGGGACTTTGGGACGGGCTTCGCAATCCAAAGCGGTGTGGCGCTTCGTTTCCCACCGCACTCCAAAGCGCTCCGCGCCGCAGGCCTTTGGAGTGCGGCGGCAAGGCCGCAGGCCGCGACACCGCTTTGGATTGCGTTGTCCGGTGCTTGGAAATCCAAAGCGGTGTGGCGCTTCGCTTCCCACCGCACTCCAAGGGCGCTCCGCGCCGCCGGCCTTTGGAGTGCGGCGCCAAGGCCGCAGGCCGCGACACCGCTTTGGATTGCGGCGTCCGGTGCTTGGCAATCCAAAGCGGTGTGGCGCTTCGCTTCCCACCGCACTCCAAGGGCGCTCCGCGCCGCAGGCCTT
>JBBSUD010000086.1:0-25949 GCA_038235225.1 Verrucomicrobiales bacterium | reverse complement strand
GGCATCTCCCTCGACGGCCGCGATTCGCCCCGCGTGGCGGAAACCGACGTCGGCACTCCGCTACCGGGCGTCGAGATCCAGCTCGGCGCGGACGGCAGGATCGGCGTCCGCAGCGATGCCGTCGCCACCGGCTACGACCGCCCGCGCGACGACGATTCGCTGGGCGGCGGATTCTATCGAACCCGCGACATTGGCGAAATCGACCCCGCCGGCCGCCTCCATCTAAACGGCACGCTCGGCGGCGCGATCAACGTCGCCGGCCGCAAGGTCAGCCCCGCCAAAGTCGAGGCCGCCCTCCTAGCAATCGGCCTCGTCCGCCGCATCGCCATCCGCGCCGTCCCAAGCGCCGATCCCGAACGCTTTCAGGAAATCGCCGCGGATTTCGAACTAAAGGAAACCGCCACCCTAACCGCCCTCAAATCCGCCGCCGCCCAAACCCTCCAATCCTGGGAAATGCCGCGGCATTGGAATGTGCTGTGAGAATCGATCGAATCGTTGCTTCATCTGGAGCTGAAGGTAATTTGCGGCCTTGAAATTCGAAGCGGTGATTCACAAAGCAGCCGAAGGCGGATTCTGGGCGGAGGTTCCGTCCCTGCCCGGCTGTTTCACTCAAGGAGAAACCCGCGAGGAAATTGATGCGAATCAGCGCGATGCTGTCGAAGGATGGTTGATGGCAATCGGCTCACCGAATTCGGCTCTGAATTCGGCATTGCTTCCCGCGATCGATCCGCAGTTATTCTGAGGTGGAGATCAAGGTTCATTAGAAACCACGCGGGGTGTGTCTCCACGGATGATGCCAGCGAATCCAGCCCTGAATGGGCTAGGGAACAAAGCCCGGGACTTCAGTCCCGGGTAAGTTTAGATCGAATATTCCCGCCCTGAAAGGGGCGGGGGAATCGCTGCATGGAATCCGACGATCGAACGAGTTTCACAGCCATTTCATCTTCTTGAAGATGATTAACTGCACAATCGCGATCACCGCCATGATCGCAATCACATCAACATATCCGTGCGGAAGGTATAGCTCCGGCATGTTCCACGGCAGGCGCTTTCCGGTAGGCGACTCCGGGGCGAAGTTCATGCCATAGACCCCGGCGATGAAGGTGAGGGGGATGAAGATGGAGGTGATGACAGTTAGCACGCGCATGGTTTCATTGGTGCGCATGCCGACGGTGGAGTGGTAAAGCTCCATCAGTCCGGAGGTGATTTCCTTGTAGCTTTCCACCAAATCCATCAACTGGATCGTGTGATCGTAGCAATCCCGGAGGAACACCTTGGTGGGGCTCGCGATGAAACCGGAATTGTCGTGAAGCATGGAATTCACCACATCCCGCAGCGGCCAGAGAAACCTCCGGAGTTGCGATAAGTTCCGTTTGTAGTCGTGCAAGGTATGGACGACGCCGCGCGGCGGATTCTCCATGACCTCCTCCTCCAGCGTGTCAAGATCGCCGCCCAGTTGCTCGAGCACGGGGAAATAATGATCGACGATGGAATCGACCAGCGCGTAGGCCAGATAATCCGCCTTCGCCTGGCGGATGGTGCCCCGCCCGGACCGGATGCGCTCGCGGACGGGATTGAAAACATCCATATCCTCCTCTTCCTGGATCGTGATCAGGAACCCGCGCCCCAGAAACATGCTGACCTGTTCGCCGCAGAGGTCGCCCTCCTCATTGGCGTACAACATCTGGGCGACAATGAACAAATAGTCGGGATATACCTCGGTCTTTGGCCGCTGCCCGGTATTGAGCACGTCTTCCAGGGTGAGCGGATGCAGATTGAAGATTTCCCCGATCGATTTGAGTGTCTCGAGATCGCCCAGTCCATCGATATTGATCCAGCTCGTCCTGCGCTTTTCGAGGCACGAGGAGAGTTGTGCGACATCAAGGATTTCCGTCTCCTCCAGCGTGTTTTTGTCATACTCGATCAGTTGGATTTTCGGGCGCGACGGCTGGCCATCGACAAGATGGGGAATGAGGGTGGCGGGAGAGGAACCGGGTGCGGCGCGGCGGAATTTATGCATGATTCGAGCTGTCGGATTTCATGATGTGGGCACGCCGGGCCTCCTGCGGAACGAAAGCCGGCGACCGTGGCTCACGCTTCGTCGCTTTCAAGCTGCTTCCTGGCGACTTCCAAGCGCTCCAGCGCCTCTTCGGAAACCTGGGGATATTCTAAATTCATGTCCTGAATGGTACTTACGATCGTATTCGCGACGATCGCGCGGGCGAGATACTTCCGGTCCGCCGGGATGACATGCCAGCGCGCGTATTTGGTGCTGGTCGCCGACAGCGCATCCTCATAAGCGCGCTGATAGTCCTGCCACCGGCCACGCTCCGACAGGTCCGCCTCGCTGAACTTCCAATATTTCTTCGGGTCGGTGAGGCGGGCGAGAAACCGCTCCTTTTGCTCGTCCTTCGAGAGGTGGAGGAAGAATTTCAGAATGACGGTCCCGTTGCGGACGAGATGCTTCTCGAAGTTATTGATATCCTCATACCGTTTCTCCCAGAATTTCGCATCGGGCTTGCCGAAGATGGCGGGGTCGATCCACTCGGGATGCACTTTCACCACCAGCACGTCTTCATAGTAGGATCGGTTGAAAATGCCGATGCGCCCCCGCTCCGGCAGGGCTTTCATGCTGCGCCAGAGAAAATTGTGGTCCAGTTCCTCGGCGGACGGTTTCTTGAAACTGAAGACCTGGCAGCCCTGCGGATTCACCCCGGACATGACGTGGCGGATGGTGCCGTCCTTCCCCGCGGCATCCATCGCTTGGAAAATGAGCAGCACGGAGCGCGTGTCATTGGCATACAGCAGCTCCTGCGCGTCGCTTAGCTGCTTCTTCCCCTTTTTCAGAATGGAGTGAGCGCGTTTCTTCACCTCGTCCTTGCCGAGCTCCTGCGCCTCGTCCGTATCCATCCAGTCGGTCGGATAGTCCTTCAGCGCAACCGTGCTGCCGGGTTTGACGATGAAGCGGGCGACGGTTTCCTGATCGAGCATGGGAGATTTCATGGTCACTCAGGATTTCACGAGATGGGGACATGCGCGACCGCTTTCGAAATCGGATAGATTCGACAGCGTGGTCCGCGCGATGTTCCGCATGGCCTCGCGCGTGAAGAACGCCTGATGCCCGGTGACGAGCACGTTGGGAAATGTGGTCAGCCGCATGAAGACATCGTCCTGAATGATGCCGAACGACAAATCCTCGAAGAACAATTCGGATTCCTCCTCATATACATCCAGCGCCAGCCCGCCAACTTTCCCCGACTTGATAGCGGCAATGGCGGCCTCCGCATCGATCAGCCCGCCGCGGCTGGTATTCACGAGAAACACTTCGTCGCGCATTTGCGACAATGTATCGGAATTTATCAAATGATGCGTCTCCTGCGTAAGCGGGCAATGCAAACTAATCGCGTCGGACTCGCTAAAGATTTCCGCCAGCGGCACATACCTCACTCCGACGGCGGTGCATGCCGGGTCCTCGCGCACGTCGTAGGCGAGGACCTCGCAACCGAAGCCCGTCATGATGCGCGCGAAAATCCCGCCGATCGTGCCGGTGCCGATCACGCCAATGGTCATGCCATGGATGTCGCGACCCATAAGTCCGTCGATGGAGAAATTGCCATCGCGTACGCGGTTGTAGGCTTTGTGGATGTGGCGGTTCAGGCATAGCAGCAGCGCCACCGTGTGCTCGGCCACCGCATGCGGCGAGTAGGCGGGCACGCGCGCGATTTCGAATCCCCTGGCCTTGGCGGCAGCTAAATCGACATTGTTGAATCCGGCGCAACGCAGAGCGATCCGGCGAATGCCGAGTTCCACCAGCCGCTCTAGCGTAGGCGCGTTTAATACATCATTTACAAAAGCGCAGACCGCGTCGGACCCGTGGGCCAGCGCCGCGGTTTCCGGTTTCAGACGGTTTTCGATAAATACCAAGTTATGCCCATGCGCGCCGTTCTCCTCGCGGAAAAAGCGCTCGTCATAGGGCTTGCTGCTGAAAACAGTGACTTTCAAATCTTTCTTACGTATTATGTCTTGCAGCTTTAAGTCTATTCACTGGCATCGGTCGGCCGGCTGGGTGGAGCGAAAATCGGCGGCGGCAGCGTGCCGGTTCCGGAATCGCCGCGCGAGGCTTGGTCGCGGATGGCGCCGGCGATTGCTTTGGCGAGCTTGTCGCGGTATCCGGGCTGGGAGACGAGTTGATTTTCCGCCTGATTGCTGAGGTAGCCGCCTTCCAACAGAACGCACGGAATGCTGGGATTTCGCGTCAGCCGGATCCGGCGGCGGACGAGCCCGCGGTTGCCGGATTCCGCCGGACAAACGGATTTCATCGCCTGCTGGCAGCGGACCGCGAGGCCGTGGCTATCGACGCGCCAATAGTAGGTTTCCGGTCCGCGCAACCGCGACGGTCCGCTGTTGAAATGAAGGCTCACGAGGATGTCGGCGGACTTGCTGGCCCGCTCCACGCGATCGTCGAGGTCCACGAAAGTGTCATCCGAGCGCATCAGAACGGTGCGGAAATCGCCCCGGAGTTCGCGCTGGAGGCGCTTCGCCAAATCAAGCGTGAGGTCCTTTTCCTGCTGCCGGTTGAAAGGGCTGACCGCGCCGCTGTCCTTGCCGCCATGGCCGGCGTCTATCATCACGGTTTTGAATCCCCGTGGGCCGGCGCGGTGGCCCCACTCGTCCCGCCCGATTGATCGGGCCGGCGGCGAACTTGCGCAGGAAGCGAGGAAAACAGCGAGCAGGCCCGAGGCGGCGAGGCGGAGACGAATGCACATGCGATGAGTGTCTTCAGGATTCTCGCGGGAAGAAAAGCAATGGTTTCTAGATTGGCTCGTTCCTTGGACGACCTCGGGATGAGCGACCTCGGACGGGAGTCCGCGGTTTGGCTCATGCCTGCGGGTTAGGCATCAGTTCCCGATTGGCGCCCGGAATTTTAGAATTCGGCGCTTGACGGGTCGCGTGATCGCGAAATCATTGACGGCGCTAGGGTATTTCGCGGGTAGGCACGTTGCCGCACTCCGGTTCGAAATTTGAAACGACGCCCAGCAACTCCAATTAAATCCAATGAAAACAAGCTTGAATGGTAAAAGGTTTAATCAACATCGGCATGACTTCTCGCCCCAGTCGGGCTGGACTCTGGTCGAAGTTTTGGTGGTGGTGGTGATCATCGTGATTCTCGCCGCCGCGTCGGTCGGAGTTTTTCAGCGCGGCCGGACGGCGGCGCGGTCGGTTACCTGCATGACGAATGTGAAGCAGGTGGGTGCGGCGCTGCTGATGCACGCGCAGGACCACAACCAGAAGCTGATTGCGCTGCAGCCGTCACTTTCCCGCGAGACGGGGCAGCGGCCACCCATCTGGACCGCCCAGTTGGCCGCCGCAGGATACCTGTGGGAGGGCTCCGGCGAATTGCCCTGCGGCGAGGGAGTTTGGACGTGTCCGGACTGCGATTTCATGAGCCACACTTATGGGGGCTATGGCGTCGCCGAAGATAGCGTCTTCGTTTATGAGGAAAACAAGCCGTTCGGAGTCAGCGAGGAGGGTTCGCTCCGGCTCACCCGGATCGCCCGTCCCGAAAACACCTGGCTGGTGGGTGATGTGAGCAGTAACGCCAAAGAGCTGAAGAAAGGCTGGTATGCGATGTGGTCGCAACCGTCGAGATGGGAGTCCCATGGGCCGGCGGCGCGCCATGGCGGCAAAGTGAATGTCTGCCTGGCCGACGGACATGTGGAATCCCTGAGAATCGAGGAGATCAAGCTGCGCGGACTTACTGAGAACGTTGTCCGCTGAAAGCCGATTCATGGTTCTGACCGCTGGAGCCGGAAGAATCCGCTCCCGGACAAGCTGGCAGGCTGGTGGCGGATTTCGTGATCGACGAATTCGAGAGCGCTGACCTCCTCCCAGGAAGATGGCTTAAGATTGTATGACCGGAAGAGCCGCCAGCCGGTCGCATCCGCGAGGTCGGACCATTCGAGGCCGCCGTTCACCCACGCCAATTTGGGGAGATCGTTTGCGCCGGGCATTTTCTCAGGGAGAAAAACGCTGACCCGACGGATCGGGATGCCAGTGCCGCCGAGCTGCTGGATGCGAAAATCGGCGCCTTCGTTCTGGCGGTTGCCGAAAAAGCCGTTTGCGATTTCCCAGCGCGCGTTGCGCCAGCCGCCCGCTCCGGGCGTCGCGATCACGGTGGGGTGATTGGAATACGCGCCATTCAGGCTGTCGTACTGGAGCCTCAGCGAGACAGACGGATCGCTGTCATAGAATGCCACCTCGACCGTCACCTTCGCCCCCGCCGCCACTGCGAACCTGATGGCGTCATCGAGCGCGAAATAGAAATAGCTGCCCGCACTGAGAACCCGGCACGGCTGGCCGGCGACAGCCACAGGGACGGTGATGCCATCGGGTGGCTGCGGGTGGGCGAGTCCCTCGACCTGATCCGGATTTTTGAAATAAACGGTGGCGTCCTCGCCCCCCAAGGCACCCGGCGGCACCTGATTTCCCGCAGGGAGGGTGGGGGAGAGAGGGCGGAAGCCGTTGAGCATCTGGCGGGCGGCGGCGCTCAACTGGAGATAATAGAACGGATCCCGGCCTCCGTTGTTGATGTAGTGGCCCCAGGCGGTGTGCGGGAGGGGCGTGTTGCCGGACATTGGCATGATGGCGGTGCCTTCGTCGTATTCGTCGAACATGCCGAGAAAGATTTGGTCCGCGCCGAGGTTCACCGCGTTGTAGAGGCGCTCCCAGTAGAACGCGCCGCCGTCGCGCGGCGTGTATTGGTTCGGGAAGGTGAGTTTCTGGAGATTGTGCCAGGAAAATCCGGGCCAGGCGTGGGGCAGGATTTTCATGCCCCACGCGTCGAGCTGGGCCTTTTGGGCGGCAAGATCCGCTGAGGTGCGCTCCATCCAGGCGAGGAGCTGGTCATATTTCCGGTAGTGGCCGTGCCACGCTGGGGTTTCCAGCCAGCTCGAATGCACGCCGCCGATCAGATAGAGGTTTTGGGTATTGAACCAATCGAGGATCGCATTTCCCTCGGAAATGCTGATGCCTTCCCGACCGGGAACGGAAATCCCCCAGATGAAGACGACCGGTTTGCCATCCTGTTGGAGGTAGCGCGGGTCTTCCAGGATGCGGGCTTCCTCGACCAGCCAGGTCCAGTCTTTGGTGATAACCTCGAACGGGTCCGGGTCGTTGGCCATTGAGCTGATGTCATATTCGATCGCCCACACGCGGCCTTCGAGGTTGGCGGCGCGGCGGACATTGTGGAGGACGAATTCCGGCGCGCCGAACGCGCCGCTGTTGGAGCGGGTGACGAAGCGCTGGAGGTAGGCTCCGTCGATGTCGTGCTGGCGCATCCACCGGAAATGGCGTCGGACGGTTTCGGGGTCGCGCGAGGAAAACACGTGGGCGGGCCGTCCGTCGGCGAGGTTCATGTCTCCCGCCGGGTAGAGATTCTCCGGTTCGTATTCTTGGAGAAACGGCCACATGTCGACGGTGATTTCCGTGGGCGATGGATCTTTGAACGAACCCCTGGCCCAGTGTTTCCAGCCGCCGTCCTCAGGGTCGTTGGGAGTCCCGAACCAGCCTTGGTAGCCGGTCATCACCTTGCCGGCGGTGGTGCCGGCATCCACGAAATCCCTGCTTTCGCCAAGATACGGACCGAGCCAAGGCCGGGAGAGGGAAAACTGGAACGCCGGATCGTCGAAAGGTTCCGGGCCGATTTCCACGGAGGCGATCTCGAACGGCGTGCCGTTGTTTTGCGCAAGCTCGATGCGGAAATCGTTGCCGCCATTCTGGCGGTTGGCGAAACGGGGATTGGCGAGCTGGTGGTAGGAAACGGCGAAACCGCCGCGGTCCACCCGGTCGGAGCGGGTGTGGATTTCCGATGGCCGATACTTGTCCCCGATGGCTTCGCCCTCGTCGGAATCGTATTTCAGAGTCAGCCGCCCCCGGCCGATGTCATGGTATTTCACCCGGACAAACACGGGAGAACCGGTCGGGAACAGGTCGGATTGCAGGTTGAAATAGAGCATGTTCCCGGCGATCCACACCGGTCGGCCGTCGCTGGAGCCGGTGGTGAAATACCCCTCGGAACCGGGTGCGCCAGGCGTCGGCGCGAGCGCCAGCGGAAATTCGGCGGGCGGAACCACCAAGGCATTCGCGGTAACGGTCAGGCGGTCCGGATTGCGGACGTTCCAATCGTACTCCATTTCACCGCTCCCTCCGAAAGCGGTGAGATTTCCATCGGCCAGCCACCGCCCGACATCGGCGCTCTGATCGGTGCGGAGCAGGATCGTGCCCTGTGTGAGGTCAACGGTGCCGCGGTCGATTTCGAGGCGATCGGCGGTGAGGGTGCCGCCGTTGAGCTGGATGTGGGGCACGACGTTGGTGGCATCGAACGATTCGCCGATGCGGACCGGACCGTTCACGTTGACCGAGCCGCCGTTCATGCGGAATTCCATGTCATGCTCACCGGGATCGTCGAACTGGCCGATCAGCAGCCGCGATTGGAAATCCGCGACCGCGCCGTCCTCGACGATGATGAGCGAGCTGCGGTTGTAAGGTCCGCCCCAGTCGGTGCAGGTCAGTCGCGCGCCGGCGGCGAGGCGCAGGACGCCGCCGGGACCTTGATCGCCGGTGACCAGATGTTTCACGGTGACTTCGCCCGTCAGGACGCATTCGGCGGCGTTGGGGACGTTGAAAACAGCTTTGAAATCGCCATCCGGGACGACCGCGCCGGTCCAGTTCGCAGCTTGGCCCCAGCTTCCGGTGGCGGGCGGGGAAATGCCGTTCGCCGCGGGGTTCCAGACGGTGGTGACCGTCGCGCCGCACGGCACAAGCAGGGCCAGAAAGAGCAGGGATTTCATCGGGCGGGGGGGTTCAGCTCGCTGCGGGTAACCACGTGAGATTCTGTTTCCCTCCGGTGAAACCCAGCATCCGCGACGGTGAGTCATATGACCGGATGGTGGCGCTGTCCGGGGTGGTGTGGCCGGCCATCGGGCCGGATTTCACTTCCGCGCCGACTCTGACGGTCAGGGCGAGGAGCGCAGGAATATATGCGGATTTCATGATGGCGAATCCTCCCAGTTGCGGCCTTCGTTGGCCATTCGATCAAGATGTTTCATGTGGCCCAGATCGCGGGCGTGGGCGATGTCCGGCGTCCACAGGCGGCGCGGCGGCGCATTTCCCCAAGCCGGACGATTCATGCCGACGTAGTGGTCGAACACGACCGGCGGTTTGGCCTGATCGGAAGAAATTCGCTCGCAGCGTCCTGGATCGAGGTCCGGGTCGGCGCGGAGGATAAAATGAAATTCGTGCCAGCCCTGATCCGAATGCCGGCGCGAAAATGCTGGGGTTAGTTCGCGGTCGCCGGTCCACGCCATCAGGGGCGAGCGGAGGAGGGAGAATTGCCAGGTGTCGCCATCCAGCCGGGAGCTGTAAGCATCCGGAGTGTGGAGGCTGAGGCAGTGGCCGCCTCCTTGGACGCTGTCCCAACCACAGAATGGCATCTCGTGGGTGCCGGGCTGCCGCGCGACATGGCCGCCTGCCAATCCGCTGGTCCACCCGCGCGGCGGCTCGTGCAGCTGGATCGGCATTTGAAGCATTTTGTGGCGCTCGGCGAAAACGACCTCCAGATGCAGGTGAATCTCCGGTTTGCCGGAATAGATGGTGACCGCGAGCCGGATCTGCGAGTCCCCCAATTTTTGCTCGGCAAACGCGCGGGTGCGCACGGGGCCGCCGTCCTCAAAATTCCACTGCAGCTGGCCAAGCCGGCTTGCGATCTCCTCGTTGAAACCGGTCTCGTGAAACACCCATGTGTCCCCCTGATCCTCCCGCAGGTGGAGGGAAATCCCGCCTTCACCGAGGAGCTGCCGTCCGTTGCATTCGAGGGTCTGGATGCCGGACGGCGAGAGTTCGAGCGAAATCAGGCCATTGCCGAGGTTTCCGCCATCCGCCAGCGTCGGCAGAGCGGGGACGGGCGGCGCAGCCGGGGCACCATCCAGCAGCTTTAGCACGCGCCGTCCGCGGGCCGGAATGCGGATTGGCAGCACCGCGCGATGCACCATCGCGCCGGCATTCGGCTCTGCCGTGATGAGCTGGAATGGAACCGCCGCCCCCGCCTCGTCCGCGAACCAGCGGTCCCGCCAGTCGTCGAAGTCGATGAATGGCTCGCACTCGATGTGACCGTCGAACTCGTGCGCGGAGCCGTTCATCAACACGAGCCGCTGGACGTTGTCTCCCCGGAGTGTGGCGCGCGCGTGGCGCCGGGTGACGCGGACGACGGTTTCCTCGCCGACAATGCTGGCCCGGCCCTGCATGTGACGGGTGGAAATGTAGGAAGACGGCACGCTGGTTCCTGCGAGGATGTCGTGGAACTCGGTGAATGCCAGGTCCTTCCATGCCTCGTCGATATTTTCCAAGGTCCGCTTTGTGACGGCTCCATCCGTGCCGAAAGCGCGGGCCAGTTCCTCGGCTTGCTCCAGCAGACGCTCCCCGCGGTGCTGGATGCGCTTGATGTCCTGCACCACGCTGTAGCAGCCAGGAAACGTTTTCTGCAGCTCGTAATCGACCATCGGCACTTGCTCGCGGCGGGCCTCGGCTTCCCGGTAGAAATCGTCCACGGTGCTGAAGCGGAGTTCGACGCCCTCGAAGGCGTCCCGGTGCTCCAGCAGCCATTCGATCGTGGCTTTGGTGGGGCCGCCGCCGTGATTTCCCAAGCCATAGAACATCATGGTGTGGCCGAACGCAGGATCGGTCGCCTTCACCGTGAGGTCGATCTGTCCGTGGAGATCGTCGCTGCGGGTGACATAGGCGGGGGCGATGCGGAATCCGATCACTTCCGAGCCGCCCGTCCCCCGCCACCGGAAAGTTTGGGCGGGCAGACGGACCTGGCTCTCGTTCGGACGGTGGAAAACGTACCCCCGGTAGCCGAACTCGGCGAGGAGGTCGGGAAGGGTGGCGGGATGGCCGAAGGTATCGACGTTGTAGCCTATTTTCGGGCTGATGCCGAAACGGTCCTGAAAGTAACGCTGACCGAGGGTGATCTGCTTGCGCCAACCGGCGGCGGTCGGGAGGTTGGCATCCGGCTGGACCCACTGACCGCCCGCGATCGCCCAGCGGCCCGCTTCGATCAGTTCGCGAGTCTCGCGAAACAATCCGGGATCGAGATCCTCCACCCACTCATAGAGCCATGCCTCGCCCCGCGTGTAGCGGAATTCCGGGTATTCGTGGCAGCGGTCCACCGCAGAGCGAAATGTAGCCAACGCCTCATCGACGCCCGCCTGCCAGTTCCAAAGCCAGATCGGGTCGAGGTGGGCGTTGGCGATGAGATGAACGACAGTCTTGGTCATGAAATGGGAATTTGGGAGCGGACGGGTTTTGCACCTCTCCCGCCCCCTGATACGGGAGGCACGGCATTGAGTAAACGATAAATCAATTCTAGGGTTCTGGCGGCTGGGGGCATGCTCGTCAGAGGCAATGAATCGAACCGAAACGCGAGGGGGGTCCGCGAACGGCTGGGAAAATTCTGCTTGCGCTCCCCTCCGTGCGAGAGGTTAAACGTTTTTTCGTGATCGCTGGGTCGGCATTGGCTGCCCGGCGAAAAATCCGCAACCATTGACTCAACTCCCACGCAACCCATGAAATTCAACCGACGTCTCATCCCGGCCTCAGCGATTCTGACTGTGGCCCTTACCTGTCTCGGCACTGGGCACCTGCTCGCCCAGCAAACCAGTACAACTGTTTGGACCGGAGGCGCGGGCAATTGGTCGGACGCGAGTTGGTCCGCCGGCGTTCCCACCACCGGAAGCCTCGCCGGCGTGCTTAACGGCTCCACGATTACGGTCGCCGCGCCCGCCGCGTCCGATATCGGGCAAATTCTGATCGATGGCTCCTCGGTCGTCGTTGTCGCGTCGAGCATCGGCGTCATCGGGACGGACGCGATCGTGAACGACCCGCCACCGGAAACTCCCGCCACCGGCCTCTACGTGAATACCGGCACCCTGAATGTGAACTCCGGTGGCGAACTCACCGTCACCACGGGCGGCAATTTCCGAGTCGGCAATGGCGGCAACGGGGCGCTGACCCTTGCCAATGGCGGGGTGATCTCCACCGACCGGCCCTTCGTGCTGGGATCGGGAGCCGCCTCGGTCTCCACTTTCGACCAGACCGGAGGAACTTTCGCGCAAACCGGAAGCAATCTCCTCTTGGGAGCGTCGGACGCGATGGGCACTTTCTCCGCATCCGGAGGAACGCTGACTACGGCGGGCGCCGTCACGGCCGGGTCTTCGGGAACTTCCACCGGGATTCTCAACATCTCGGGGACCGTCGATGCGGACCTTTTCAGGCTTTTCATCTCCGGGGGTGCCACGACAACGGGCAAGGTGAATGTCAGCGGCGGATCTTTGCAAGTGGCCAGCGAACTCACCGTCGGCCCGAATGCGGCGGCGACCTCAATCGCCACGCTTAACATCAACGATGAAGGAGATCTCGAAACAGCCAACCTCCGCATCAGGAATGGTACGGTGAACCAATCCGGCGAATCCAGTCTGGTTACCGTGCCTTCGGGCGGTGGCGGATTTTTCGTGGGAATCGATACCGCCGGTGCCGCGACCTACAACATGTCCGGCGGGACGCTCAATAGCGAAACCCGTCTCCGCGTGGGAGTGAACACCACCAACTCCATGCTGTTCAATCAGACCGGCGGAGTCGTGAGCATCACTGGCCGCTTGGATCTTGCCGAAAACGGCGGCCCGAGCAACATTTATCAAATCTCCGGGGGGAGTCTCAATACCACGGACAATTGTTTTGTCGGCGCGTTCACCTCGGGCACCGCCACCTTCAGTGTGAGCGGAACAGCGGATGTGAATCTCTCCGCCAATCTGGTGCTCGGCCGCGACGCGACGATCGGTATCGTGAACGCCTCGGGTGGAACCGTGAATGCCACGACCGCGACCATCGGAGAAAACCCCCTCGCGCTCTCGTCCCTCAACGTCAGCGGAAATGCCTTTCTCGGACTCACCGGACTGCGGGTCCGGAATGGGACGGTCACTCAAAACGGCGGCAGCAGCCTCGTGGACGTAACTGGCGACGTGATTGTCGGCCAAAGCAACACTCTCAATGCGACCTACAACATGCAGGCCGGGACGCTGTTTGCGGTCGGCCGGCTGCGTTTCGGAAGCAACACCGGTAGCAGAACCAACCTGTTTGATCAAACAGGTGGCGCGGTCAGTCTGAAGAACCGCCTCGACGTTGGAGAGGTTGCCGGGCCGACCAATCTTTGCCGGGTATCCGGCGGGAGCATTATACTGAGTGGTGGGGACCAGCGCATCCTGGTCCCTCTTGATGGATCCGGCACCTTGGAAGTCAGTGGCACCGGCTTGGTCGAAGGTTCCTCCGTCGTGGTCGGCGAGTTCGCGGCTTCTGTCGGAACCGTCAATCTGAACGGCGGCGTGGTGTTAACCAACCAGATCAAGTCCGGCAACGCCCCGGCCAGCGCGGGAACGCTCAACCTCGACGGCGGCATTATCCGGTCCCGGACCAGCGCCGCTGTGAACATCGATGGCAACCGCCCCGCCAACCTTCTTGCCGGCGGCGTTACCTTCGATGTGCCCGACGCCGCATGGACCACCACCACCACCGGCATCATGACCGGCGTCGGCGGGTTGACGAAAATCGGCCCCGGCACGCTGGTCGTAAATGGCGTCCAAGCCTACAGCGGAGCGACCCGCGTGAACGAAGGGACGCTCTCGCTGGTCCAACCGTATCTTAACGGCACCGGCGACGTTTACCTCGTCACCGGGGCGACGCTTGGCCTCCAGTTCGCGGGATCCAACGACATCGGCACGCTCTTCATCGACGGTGTTCCCCAGCCCACGGGAACCTATAGCTCCGTGGAAACCCCGCTGATTTCCGGAACCGGTTCCCTGAACGCCACCGTCGCCGGAAACCTGATCGAACCGACCATCGTTTCCATCACCCGCAGTGGCACGACCGCCACGATCGTGTTGGAGGGAGCGCCTTCGACCGAGTATCAGGTCTTCAGCTCGACCAATCTGATCAGCTTCTCGCCGATCGCGACCACCCCGGCCACGGTCGTGACGAATGGAAGCGGCGACGCGACCTTCACCGTCGATGCCACCGAGTCGCGGAAATTCTACCGGGTGGCGGAAGCACCCTGATCGATTCGCACCCAAGTCCCTTGGGCGCGGCGGGATTTGTCCCGCCGCGCCTTTTTTGCCGGGCGATCGATCCGGTGGGACAATCGTTTCGGACTTCGTAATTGGTTGTCCGAAGCCGCTTCGCCTTTTAGCCTCCGGCCATGCCAGCGGAACGGGGAAGCGCAACGCTCAAGGACATCGCCGATATGATCGGTTGTTCGTTGGCGACCGTTTCGAACGCCATCAACGGCAGGGGCCGGATGAGTCCGCAAACGCGGGAGGAAATCCTGGCCAAGTGTGCGGAGCTGGATTTCGTCCCGAACTCGGCCGGCCGAAGCCTGCGCCTCCAGCGCGCGGATGCGGTGGGCGTGATTTACGCGCCATCCTTCGCGGAGCTGTTCGGGAACGTGTTTTACGCCCGCATCATGGAAGGCTTGGCCGAGTCGTTCGGCGAGGCCGGATTGGACCTGATACTGGGCAACCGGACGGAGGAGGACGGCCAGCCGTCGATCGTCCGGCAGAACAAGGTCGATGCGTTGGTGGTCCTCGCGGGGGTATTCGACGTTGCGGCTTTCGAGCGGCTGCGGAACTGCCGCGTACCGCTTTGCATTGTTGATAGCCACGTCGGCTCACTCGAAGCGGACGCTCTAACCAGCGACGGCTTCGGCGGCGGCCGCCAAGTCGCGGAGCATTTGGCGGAACGCGGCCATCGCCGGGTTGCGATGGTCGCCTACACGTCGCCGCTCTACAATATCGAGCAACGCATCGCCGGATTCCTCTCCGGCCTGAGGAGCTCGGGCCTCCCGGCGCGCGAGGAGGAAATCGTGCTCCGCGTCGAAGACAACCACGAAGCGACGCAACGTCTCGCCGAATGGGTGAAAACCGACGCCGGACCGACCGCGGTTTTCGCGGTGAACGACACGCTGGCCGATCACTTGGTGGTGACCATGGGAGAGGCCGGCATCAAAGTGCCGAAAGACTTGTCCGTGGTGGGATTCGACGACGATCCGCTCGCCGCCCGCTGCCGTCCGCCGCTGACCACCGTCGGCATGGACAAGCGGGTTTTCGGCTCGATCAGCGCGCGGATGGTGCTCGACCGGCTGGCCCATCCGGGCAAACCGCCCGTGCATCAGGTGCAGGCCACCCGGCTGGTGATACGCGATTCGGTCGCCGCCCCGCGCCCCGGCCCGGTCGTTAGCGGTTGAGAGATATTGCCGCGAAGCGGGGCCGGGTCACAAAAGACCCGGGCACCCGCGAGGGAACCCGGGCCGGTGAGAACCGCTCAGCGCCGGCGGCGCGAGAACAGGCCGAGCGCGCAGGCGGCGCCGAAAAGACCGAGGGTCGAAGGTTCGGGGACGACCGTGAGGGTGGTCAGGTTCGCTCCGCTTTCATACGAGAGGGAGAAGGTCCCGCCACTGGCGGCGATCTTGTTTGCGTCGATGTACTGCTGCACCGTTCCGATGCGGTCGCCGGGCAAGGTCATCGTCGCTCCTTGGAGCAAATTGATAGAAGAGCCGGTCTGAATGGACGGTAGGCCGGCGGCGGAACTGATGTTGAAGAGTTCGAGCAGGCCTCCGCCAAGAATATTGACCGTCGCGGTGCCGCCGCTGGCGTTCACGGCATCCTCGGTCCCGAGGCCGAGAATCCCCCCGGTTTGGGTGAGGGTTCCGCCGATCGTCACGGTGGACGGTTGGGTAACTCCCCAAAAAAGGTGGTTGGCCACGGTGATATCTCCGCCGCTCTGGACCGTGAGGTTGCCGAAGGATGACGTTTTCGATGTGTATAAAATCGCGCCCACGTTGACGGTGCCACCGGATTGCACGGTCAGGGTCCCGGTTGCGTTGGAGTTGTTGTTGCCAACGAAAAAGTTACCGGTCGTGCCGAGAACGCCGTTGTTGGCGACGACGACGTTGCCGCTTTCATCGACGCCGATCTGGACGCGGCTCACGGTTGGAACGGTCGAAGTGACCGTAACAGTGTTGCCGCCGAAGTTGATGCGGGCGTCGTCGTTCGAATCGGGCAGATCCCCGCTCTGGGTGCCGTCGTTCAGCGCCCACCCGGATCCAACGCCATTGTAGATGGTGGACCAGTCGCCGCTCTGTCGGTAGCGGTAGGTGGCGGCATCGGCGGCGGTGACCAGCAGCGATGCGGTGGTGAAACAAATGGCCAGGTTTTTCGGATTCATCATGGAGGTTGTTTGCTTAAACGATAAACCCAAGATTTGGGTGAGGAAGAGTTACCGGTTTAGCCGACGGCCCGTCAAACCCAAACTACGGAAAACTACTGACGCGGAATGACAGAGCGGGGAAATCGAAAGCGATGTGGCTGGGGTTCGGCGAAGCGTGGACGGGTTGCCCCGGAATGACCGGTAGGCCGTCGAACCGCGGAAAATTCCTCCACTTTGAAAAAAGGTTTTACTACATCGCCGCAGAAGGATCACTCTCGCAACAGGTTCAACGCCTCGCCACTCCATTTCCCGACGGCCCACCCATGCCAGCAACCAGCTACTTCGGAACGCTTGATTACGTTTTCATGGCGATCTACGCCCTGGTGCTGGTCGGGATGGGAATCTACCTCAAGGGCCGCGCTTCGGAGAGCTTGGAGGACTACATCATCGGCGGGAAAAAGGTACCGTGGTGGGCGATGGGTATTTCCGGCATGGCCCAGTTTCTCGACCTGACGGGGACGGCGCTGATCGTCTCGTTCCTGTTCATGCTGGGGCCGCAGGGATTCTACATCGAGTTCCGCGGCGGGGCGGTGCTGATCCTCGTTTTCATGATGCTCTGGATCGGAAAATGGCAGCGCCGGTCCGGCTGCCTGACCGGTGCGGAGTGGAACATTTTCCGCTTCGGCGATTGCTGGGGCGGGCGCTTCGCACAGTTGATGAGCGTGGTCGCGAGCTGCCTGATGACGGTGGGGATGCTCGCTTACCTCACCAAGGGCGTGGGCCTGTTTCTTTCCACCTTCCTCCCATTTTCTCCGGATGCTTGCGCCTACTCGCTGATCGCGGTCGCGGCGGTCTACACCATGGTTTCCGGGTTTTACGGGGTCATTTTCACCGATCTCTTCCAAAGCGCGATCATCATCGTGGCCGTGATTTACCTGTCGGTGAAGGCGTTTCTGGCCGTCTCCGGCGCGGGGGAGGTGGCGGATCTCGCGCTGCAGGTGACGGGAAATCCTGCCTGGATGAGCAGCGTCCCCCACTGGCACGCCTCCATGCCGCGGGGATACGAGAACTACCAAGCGCTGGTTCCGCTGATGGCTCTCTATCTATTTAAAAACTTGCTCGACGGGGCCAGCAAGATCGGCGACCCCAAGTATTTCGGTGCCAAGACCGACCGCGAGTGCGGCAAGCTGACCGCGCTTTGGACGATCATGATGACGGTCCGCTGGCCGATGATGATGGGCGTCGCGGTGCTGGGGCTTTTCGTCGTGCGCGATATGTTGCCGGATCAGGCTGTGCTCGGAAACGCCGCGACGCTGATCCACGAGCGATTTCCCGAGGTGACGAAGCAGGAATGGGGTTCGCTCATGTCGGACCTGGCGCATCACCCGGGCAACTACCCCACGGATTTCATGACCAACCTGCAAACCGCTCTCGGCGAGGGGCGGTATTCCGAGAAAATCGGACTTCTCAGTTTCGAGGGAACGGTGAATCCCGAGAAAATCCTGCCCACCGTGCTCCTGACCACCGCCGGGGAGGGACTGCGGGGCATCCTCATCCTCGCCCTGATCGCGGCGTCCATGTCCACCTTCGACACGACCGTCAATATGGCTTCCGGAATGGTCGTCAACGATGTGTATCGCAAATACCTCCGTCCCGGCGCAAAGACCCAGGAACTCATCTACGCAAGCTGGGTCACGGTTCTGCTGCTGGTCGGCGGTGGCGTGCTCATGGCGAGCAACGTGCAAAGCATCGAGGATATCTGGGGCTGGCTGATGCTTAGCTTGGCGGGCGCGTTCTTCGTTCCCAACCTTTTGCGCCTTTACTGGTGGCGGTTCAACGGCACCGGCACGGCGGTCGGCTCGCTGGTCGGAATGGCGGCTGCGCTGCTCCAGCGCTGGATGTTTCCCGATCTCGGTGAGGTCCTGCTGCTTACCTACTCGCTGACGGCGGGGATGATCGGAGGTATCGTCGCCACCTTTTGCGATAAGCCGACCGATCCGGAAGTGCTTAGGAATTTCTATATGAAAACGAGGCCCTTCGGGATTTGGGGACACCTCAAGCGCCAGCTTCCCGAGGACGAGCGCCGGAAGGTGAGTGAAGAGCATTTTTACGATCTGGTGTCGGTCCCCTTCGCCCTGCTATGGCAGGTCACCATGTTTCTCGCGCCGATGCTGCTGGTGCTCCACCACTGGAGGGGATTTGCCATTACCTCGGCGCTATGGCTTGTCGGTGGTGCGGGGCTCTATTGGTTTTGGTATCGGAAACTGCCGCAGGAAAACTTCTATGAGTAGGATGAAAATCCCCGCGGGCCGCGGCTGCATGCTGCGATTTTTCGCTTTGGCGGTGCTCGGTTTGGCGGCCTGCACAAAGGAGGGCGCGGGTGACCAGGGATCCGCCGGACCTGTGGATGCCGCGAGCCTGACCGGCAAGGTGATGTGCGGCTACCAAGGGTGGTTTCGCACGCCGGGCGATGGCCAGGATCTCGGCTGGAAGCACTACAAAAACCAGACGACCCGGGAATTCCGCCCCGGCGACGCGGGCATCGATTTCTGGCCCGATATGCAGGAACTCGCGCCCTCGGAGCGCTTCGACACTCCATTCCATCATGCGGACGGCAAAGTGGCGCAAGTCTTCAGCTCGGCGGTCCGCGAGACGGTGATGCGCCATTTCCGCTGGATGAAGGAATATGGGATCGACGGCGTCTTCGTGCAGCGTTTCGCGACCGAGGTGACCTCCCGGATGGGCCGGGCCGACACCGCGACCTCGCGCTCCTGCGATGTTGTGCTCGACAACTGCCGGGCCGGCGCGGAAGCGCACGGCCGCACCTATGCGGTGATGTATGACCTGTCCGGCATGTCGGCGGCGCGGATCGCGGCGCTGCGGGACGACTGGCGGCATCTGGTGGAGGAAATGGGGATTTTGAAAGACGATCGATACCAGCACCACGCCGGCCGGCCGCTGGTCGCGATTTGGGGAGTGGGATTGAAAAACCGCGATTACGGACCGCGGGAAGTCGGCGAACTCATCGATTTCATGAAGAGCCCGGAAGGCGGCAAGGTCACGGTCATGCTCGGCACTTCAAACGGCTGGAGGACCGGCGAGCGCGATGCGGAACCGTTCGAAGACTGGAAACAGGTCTATCTGGCGGCCGGCGTGATTTCCCCTTGGACCGTCGGCCGTTTCCGCGACGATGCCGGCGTGCGCGAGTATGCCAACGGCCGGGCGAAAGCGGACCTGCGCTGGTGCGGGGAGCACGGCAAGGAATTCATGCCGGTGGTGTTTCCCGGATTCAGTTGGGCGAACTTGAAAAAGGGGACGGACCAATCTCCCAACGCGTTCATTGATCGGAAGGGCGGGCAGTTTCTCTGGACCCAGTATGACGCGCTGGTCCGCGGGACCGGTGTGAAGATGATCTATCAAGCGATGTTCGACGAACTCGACGAGGGCACGCAGATATTTAAAACGACGAACGACCCGCCAGCCGGGGAAAGCCATTTTCGCACCTACGATGGCCTGCCTTCGGATCACTACCTTTGGCTGGTCGGCGAGGCGGCCCGGCGCTTGCGTGGCGAGCTTCCATTTACCCCGGATTTTCCGGAACGTCCCCTCCCGGAGCCATGAAGGACATGCGCGGCATCCTTGAGATTCAATTGAAATCCGGATCGATCAACCCTGCGCGAATCGTTAAACTGCGACATTCAACATCATGATGAATCATTACTTCCGATCCCTTGTCATGGCCATTGGCATGGTCGGGTGCGCATGCGCTGCGAAGCCGCCGCTAAACGTGTTGTTCATTGTGGTGGACGATTTGAAAACCAGCCTTGGATGCTATGGCGATACCCAAGTCAAGTCTCCGAACATTGATCGTCTCGCCGCAAAAGGAGTCCGTTTTGATCGAGCCTATTGCCAGTATCCCGTTTGTAATGCGAGCCGCTCCTCATTTTTAACGGGTATCCGCCCCGACCACACGGGGATCTTCAGCAACGAAAGCATCCTCCGTCGGGAAAAACCTGATCTCGTCACCTTGCCGCAGTTCTACAAACAAAATGGATACTTCACCGCCAGCGTTGGCAAGATCAACCATGCGGGCGTGGATGAAGCGGGAAAACCCACGCTTTTCATGGATCCGCCAGCCTACTCGGAGTTCCACAATGGAGTGATCACAAAACTGGGGAAAACCGGTGAGGGCAGGAACCTGACCAATGAC
This sequence comes from Verrucomicrobiales bacterium, assembly GCA_038235225.1. Taxonomy (GTDB): domain Bacteria; phylum Verrucomicrobiota; class Verrucomicrobiia; order Verrucomicrobiales; family Akkermansiaceae; genus Luteolibacter. The sequence goes on along the minus strand of JBBSUD010000086.1, from coordinate 5,431 downwards.
AAACTGGCCTGGTGCGAATGGCTATCTGCGAACGGCACCGATGAAGACCAACCCGATGGACAGAATGCCGCCACGGCGATCAAGATGATCGAGGATCATAAAGATGTACCATTCTTCATCGGCATGGGGTTTCACAAACCGCACGATCCGTTCTTCGCTCCGAAGAAATATTTCGATCTCTATCCAATTGAAGACATCCAACTCGCGAAGGAACCTGAGGACCGCTCTGTAGAGCTTTCGCTGGCAATTCCCAAGGAGGATGCCTTCAAAAAGTTCACGGATCGGGAACGCAAGGAGTTCCGCCGCGGCTACTTCGCTGGAATCAGTTTCACCGATGCGCAAATCGGCAAACTCTTCGACACCTTGGATCGACTGGAACTCTGGGACAACACCATCGTGGTGGTAATGGGAGATCATGGCTATCACCTCGGCGAACATGGATGGTGGAACAAGGTGACCGTATTCGAACTATGTGCCCGCACCCCCCTCATCGTCTGGGCGCCTGGCATGAAAGGGATGGGCAGGGATACAGACGGGATCGTCGAGCTCATCGATCTCTATCCCACCCTAATCGAACTTTGCGGGCTTAACCCGGCAAAGCCCAACGACGGGCAAAGCTTCCGCAAGCTGCTGGATAACCCAACGATTCCGGGAAAGTCCGCCGCTTTTACCCAGGTCACCCGCGGAAAGACCATGGGGCGGAGTGTCCGCAGCGACCGATGGCGCTACACCGAGTGGGGGGAAGGCAAACTCGGTATTGAACTTTACGATCACAACAATGATCCGTTGGAATATTATAACTTGGCGACGAACCCGGAACACGCGGATCTCATGTCATCCCTCTCCAAACAACTCCGCGACATCCAGTCGCAATGATCCGGCCTTTCCTCCGGATTCTGGCACCCTGACCACGGAAGAGCCGCCTTTTGTCAGGATTCGCACTTTCACTCCATCGTTCGAAATCTTCCGAAACGTCCCCAGCCCGAGCCATGAATAGAATGCGCTATCTCTTTGCGATTCCCTTGTTAGCGATCGGTGCGGCAGGTGAAAGCCCCGCCGTGCCGAAATTTCCCCACGTCGTCATCATTCTGGCCGACGACATGGGCTACGGCGATCCTGGTTGCTACAATCCGGAATCGAAAATTCCGACTCCTAACATTGATCGCCTCGCAGCGGAGGGAATGCGTTTCACCGACGCCCACGCCGCCGGTCCGCTCTGCCACCCGTCGCGCTACGGGCTGATGACGGGGTGCTATCCGTTCCGCACCGATGTCTCCCGCTGGCCGAAGGAACCGCTGATCGAGGAAGGGCAAATGACGCTGGCCTCGCTGCTGGCCGGCAAAGGATACGCAACGGCCATGGTCGGGAAATGGCATTTGGGATTTAAAGAAATCGGCTACGACAAGCGGCTTGGCGGCGGGCCGGTGGACCGCGGCTTCGAGCATTTTTTCGGCCTCCGGGCCTCCACCGATATCCCGCCGTATTTCTTCATCAAGGACAACCGCGCCGTCAGCCCGCCGACTGAGATCATCGCGGCCAACGAATCCGAAGGCTGGTCTCCGATCCAGGGCGCGTTCTGGCGGGCGGGCGGGATCGCTCCCGGCTTCAAGCTTTCCGGCGTTCTCGGGCGGCTCACCGACGAGGCCTGCGACTCCATCCGCAAGCGCGCTGCCGCGAGCGATGGCAAGCCGATGTTTCTCTACCTGGCCCTCACCGCGCCCCACACGCCGTGGCTGCCCGCCCCGGAATTCGCCGGCGCGAGCGGAGCGGGGATGTATGGCGATTTCATGACCATGGTCGATGCCCAGGTCGGACGGGTTCTCAAAGCTCTCGAGCGGTCCGGCATGGCCGGGGAAACGCTTGTCCTTTTCAGTTCCGACAACGGCCCGGTCTGGTATCCGGCGGACGTGAAGCGTTTCGGCCACGACGCTGTGGGCGGCCTGCGCGGCATGAAGGGCGACGCGTGGGAGGGCGGGCACCGGATGCCTTTCATCGTCCGCTGGCCGGGCCGGGTCGCTGCGGGCAGTACCACCGGACAGGTCGTTTGTTTCACCGATTTGATGGCGACGTTCGCGGAAATCACCGGCACCAGCCTGCCCGCCGGTGCCGGTCCCGACAGCTTCAGCATCCTGCCCGTGCTGGAAGGCCGGCAGCCGGCCGGCGAAAGCGTGCGGGGGCCGCTCGTCATGCTGGCCGCGGACGGGCGGACCAAGCTGATCCGTTCCGGCGATTGGAAACTCATCGACGGCCCCGGCTCGGGTGGCTTCTCGAAGTATAAACGCGCCGGAAACGCGCCACCTGGGCAACTTTACAATCTGAGCGAGGATCCGTCGGAAACCCGCAATCTCTATCGCGATGCCCCGGACCGCGTTGCCAAGATGCTAAAGCAAATGAAAGTGATTGTGACTGCGACGGGGAGTCGTCACCTGGAACGCTGAAATGTTTCGCTAACCTGAGCGACCGGCACGCCGAGCTTGGTGATCGTCGAATGATTTAACAAAGTCCGTCCGTCCGGCTGGAGATACATCCACTGGCTCATGCGGACGTTTGCAAGCGGATTTCCCGGCGAAAGCGCCAGGGTGAATTCCCAGTGGAAAACGTTTCCATAACATTCGCCGACCGCCACTCCGACAATGTCGTTCGCGCGGCCTTCGTAGCGATGGTCGCCGAGCTTCCGTAATTCCCAGGTGCGCCGTTCCCGCCGGTTTCCGCCAAATGTCAGCTCCTGTTTGATGTGCAGCACGCCCTCGGAAATGTGCCCGTCGGTGCGCGTGGTCACGGTGGCCACCGGAGCGCCGCCGGGTGTTTCCCGCACGCCGCTCGAGCTCGTGCGGCCGTTGAAATAGGCCATCGGATCCAGCCGCGGTGTTGCGGTGGAAAAGGCATCCGGCTTGAGAGTTGAGCAGCCACAGATGCATAACATTACTGTCCCACACCCGATAAAGAAAAATGCTTTCATGCAACGTGCCCAATCTCCTTTGCGACTCTCGCGGCTTTGCGTTGATCTCTTGCTTATTTCAGCAGCGCCCAAAGCGGCTGCGGCAGAAATCCAAGAATCACCACCGCCACGGTCAGGACAAAGATGCAAACCTTGCTGATGGTCGGTAAAACGATGGTAGCTTCCTCCGTCGGAGCGTTCCACCACATGGCGCGGATGATGTTGAAATAATAATAGAAGCCCGCGGCGACGGAGATGAATGCAATCGCGAGTCCCCACCAGAGCCCCGCACTCACGGCCAGCGAGAAGACAAAGAATTTCCCGACGAAGCCCGCCGTCAGCGGCACGCCGGCCAGCGCCGCGAGCAGGATCGTCAGCGCGGAGGCGAGCTTGGGATTGGTTTTACCGAGGCCCTTGAAATCGGCGATCGCCTCGCCGCCGCGCTGGATGCGCACTTGGGCGAGGATGAAGAACACGCCGAGCGTCATAAGCAGATAGGTCCCCAGATAAAAGGAAACGACATTGGCGGATCCTTGCGAATTCGCGCTTTCCCTCGACCATGCCGCCAGCGCGAGAATCAGGAAACCGGCGTGGGCGATGGAGGAATAGGCGAGCAGGCGCTTGAAATTGGTCTGCGGGATTGCGGCCAGATTTCCAAAGAGAAGCGTGGCTCCCGCAAGAATCAGCAGCAGCGTAACCACCGGCCCGCGGGTGATTTCACTTTCGAGAAACGGCGTCAGAAAGCGAATTGTGAGTATGAATCCCGCAGCCTTCGAGCCGACGGATAGGAAGGCGGTCGTCGGAGTGGGCGCGCCTTGATAGACATCGGGAATCCACACTTGCATCGGCACTGCGCCAATTTTGAAGCCGAGGCCGACCATCACCAGCGCCACGCCGAAGAGCAGAGGAGTGAGCTTGATCTTCATGGCGGCGTCCGATTGAAGAAGTAAGCCAATGACATCCAGATTCATCGTGCCCAGCGAGCCAAAGACCCACGCGATTCCATAGACGAGAAACCCGGTGCTGAGCGCGCCGAGGATGAGATACTTTACCCCGGCTTCGAGGGAGCCGACATTTCGCCGCATGTAGGCGACGAGGATATAGAAAGTGACGGTTACCAACTCCAGCGCCACAAATGCGCCGGCGAGATCACGGGCGGAGGCCAGCCACATCATCCCGGCGCAGGCGAATACTGGCAGGGCATAGTATTCGCCGGTGCCGTTTTCCGTCTCCGGATGATCGGTGAAACGGGCGAGCACGGAGCGGTAATCGACCGCCATCAGGATCACCAGCATCGTGGTGAGCAACGCGAAAATCTTGTAGAAGCGGGCAAGATGGTCGAACTTGTAGAAGTTCCATAGCGGCCACTTCGCCCAGTCGGCCGACGGCTTCGCATCAGGGCCGATTGCAACAAACGAAAACACCAAAATGACCGCCAGCCCGATGGCGGCGCAGATGCCCACCCAGGCTTTGCTTTTGCTGGTCCGGAACGCTTCGGCCATCAACAGGACGATGCCGAGGACCACGGTAAAGGCTTCTAAATAATAGGCGGGCATGTGAGGAGAGATTGAAAGGGGATCGGGAAGAGTGTGTCAGGCGAAGGGCATAAGTCCCGGGATTCCCATATTTCCTACTTCAGCAGGTTGAGCAGCAGGTTCGGATAGAGGCCGACGGCGAACAGCGCGACCACCAGCAGCACAGCCGGGATGCGGTCGGCAAAGGTCAGATCCGCCGCATTCGCGGTGATTTTTACCGGCGGGCCTTGGAAAATGTTCCGATAGGCGCGGAGCATATAGACCGCGGAAATCACCACTCCCCAGATCGAGAGGATGCAGGCGATTTGCACAGGGCCAAGACCGTCGGTGCCATGATAGCTGGCGAAGGCGGATAGAAACACCAAGATTTCGCCGGAGAAATTTGCCAAGCCCGGCAGGCCGATGGATGCCATGGTGGCGATGCCGAAAATGAAGGCGAGCTTCGGTGCTGCTTTTGCAAGTCCGCCGAGATCTTGAAGATCAAGCGTGCCGGTGTTGCGTTCGATGCGGTCGGCGAGGCCGAAAAGCAACGCGACGGAAACGCCGTGGGCGAACATCAGGATGATGGCTGCGGAGCGCGCCAGCGGATTCTGCGGAAATGCAATCAATGCGGCGATGGCGAGGAAGATATAGCCCATGTGCATCACCGAGGAATTGCCGATCAGGAGGTCGAGGCGTTTCTGAGAGATGGTAACATAGCCGACCCACAGGATATTGCCGAGGAGCAGCACGAGCAGGGGAGTGAGCCAGAATTCCAAACCATGGGGAACGAGCGGAATTGCGATGCGCAGCAGGCCATAGAGACCGAATTTTTTCAGCACGCCGGAGTGCAGCATGGCGACGGGTGCCGGCGCGCTTGCGTAAGCTGGGGCCGCCCACGAATGGAATGGGAAAAGCGAAACCAACGTTCCGAAACCCACGATGAGGAGCGCGGCGATTCCTTTCTGCGCACCAAGGG